>NZ_JAHXBH010000009.1:0-239922 GCF_020103775.1 Allostigmatella hybrida | reverse complement strand
TCGTCCATCCGCTTTCCTCGTTGCCAAGTTCATTGGTTCAACAACTGAAAGTGGAAAAGTTATTTCCTCCAGCCTCCTTAGTTTCGGGAAAGGATCCGGCCCTTGTTGTCCACGGCGTAAGTTGCTCCGGAATCGAGCATGATGAAGCCTGGGCCGCATTGACGAAGATCAGGTGAGAAGTCGATGTAGAAGAGGGTGTCGCTCGCTTGGAGCACGGTGGTCTGGATGAAGTCCCACCGTGCCAGGCAGCTGTCAGGCGGCTTCAGTGCATCGGGGTTGAGCCCGGGCGGACGGTAGTCATCCATGGCCACCTTGAGCGCGGCCATCATGGGGCCCGTGAGATGCGTGCCCTGTTCCATTGAATCGGGAAACTTGATGGCAGCGGCTTCCTCCGCAGGCGCGCGCTCGGCTTTTTGATGCTTGTAATAGCCGAAGTGGCTGCACGAAGCAGTGAGACCCGTGAAGCAGGTCATGAGGGCAAGAGTGCTTCTTTTGAAGTGGGTCTTCATCAGGGTAACCAATCCTTGCCGTCGAGCATTTGGATGTCGCCAGCGTCGTTGCTGACTTTCCCGATGGGAACCATCTCCCCGTCTCTCAGAGCGGACACGATGAGGGTGAAGTGATTGTAGAGATAGGCTCTGCATTCTCCCGTTCTTTCCCGGAAGAACATCAGCAAGCTTCGGTCAAAGATTTTCCCCGTGCGCTTGTCCACGAAGCGGGTGGGGCTCCAACGAGTGGCGATACTCAAGTCACGCCGTGAGAACTTCCGGTTATGGGGATGGGTGTGAACTCCACCCAAGATGAGCGCATCCTTGTGGCCAGGATCATTGACCGCCCGGGGAAGCTCGCAGCTTTTCGTCTCCGTTGACAGACTGCTTTTGATGTCGGAAAGGTAGCTGAGGAAGAAAGCATCATGCGTTGGTGAGTAGTAATACAAGGCGCAGTACTCCGAGCCATACAGACCGTTGGAAGAGCCGGGTTCCTGGGTCATGAGTTCACATGCGCTTGCTGCCAGCGTTTCTGGTTTGGTGAAGGGCCCTGCAAGGGGGCCGTCCACTTGAAGCAGTCCGTTCTCCATCCTGCGTACCCGTACGTGAGGATTGCTCGCACACCCCCACGTGAAGCCAAGCTGGCCCATCAAGACCCAGACAAGTGTTTTCAGGCGTTGCCTGTGACGTGATGAGTTCAAGGTGTCGCGGAGGTAGAGGGGCGAGGGAGAGCCAGGATGGGCCAGTAGCATGCCTTTTTCCACTCAACGAATTGCTCGCCGCACGGTGGGGCTTTCCCTTCCGAAAGTGCCCAACATCCACCATTCACCTCAATGGCGGGAGGTTCGCAGGGAGGACGGCGCTGCCCGGGGAACGGCTTTTTCGGCAAGTCGCGGCCGACCCGTTGTTGCATGGGTTCGAGAGATGGGCTGTTTTGAGAGGGGTCAAGCACCGTCTCTGCGAGACCAACCACTCCTTCGTCCTTCTCGTGCCGAGTTCCGGACGTCGAGCGATCTCTCCATGCAGGCCGTTTCTCCCGCCAGGCACCGACGGCCAGTCCCACGGTCATGGCTACTGCGAGCGACAGCCATCCTGACCTGGAGGAGCGTGAGGGCGGAGAGTGGAGCCTTTGTCGCCGGGACAGGAGAGATGGCCGTGGGGTGATGGGCTGATCCGCTGGGGCACGTGAGGTCTGTGCTGCCCGTTCGAGCGCGGAGGCGATGTCTGCCGCAGTGCCTCGCTGCGAGGGCTCATAGGAGAGCATTCGCTCGATGAGCGCGTCCAGTTCCGGCGCCAGTCTCACCCAGGTTCGAGGCGGCACCCGGGCAGGCGCAATGAGCCGGAAGCTGCCCCGGGTCTTCTTGCTCTCCACGGCAGGAGGGTATCTGCCGGTGACGAGCCGGTAGGCGGTTACTCCCAATGCGTACACGTCATCGGTGGGTTGGGCGAGGTAGCGCGCCGTGGGCTCTTGGTGATGCTCCCATTGGAAGCGCAGAGACTCGGGGCTGTAGTACTGCGAAGTTCCCGGCGGCGGCAGGTGGCGCGTGAGCGTGGGCGCGCCCGCGTAGTGGCTGGATCCGAAGTCCACGAGCACTGCATGGCCGCCGGGCCGGACGCGCACGTTGTGGCCCTTCACGTCGCGATGGACTCCTTCCGCGGCGTGGGTGGCCTCCAGTGCTCGGGCCACTTGCGCCAGCAGCCGCAGCACCTGGCGAGACGTCACGGCATGCTCGGCTGCCCAGGTGTACAGGGACACGCCTTCCACCCACTCCATGACGAGGTAGGGGAAGGAGGGGCCACCCGGAGGTGTCCACCAGCCCCGGTCCTGGAGCCTCGGGACATGCGGATGGTGGAGGCGGGAGAGCAGCTCCGCCTCCCGCTCAAACCGGAGATCCTCCGGATGGATCGCCAGCTTCAAGGCGAAGGGGCCGGGAGGCAGCTGCTGCACATGCTCAACGCGATAGACGGTGCCATAGGCGCCCTGGCCGCTCCTGGCCATCAACCGCCATGCTCCAATGAGCGGCTCAAGGCCAGGGGGCATGCCGAGGGTCCTCTTGCGCTGGAAGAGGGAGCGCCTGTCATTCCGGCCCAACCTCGTGATTAATGATGGTCAGCCGGAGCGGCCATCACCGGCGATAAACATTCACATCCATGATTCGAGGGTGACCGTTCAGGCATTGGATGAGGTGTTTATAAATATCACCGCTCGCGCTCATGAACGTTGAAACATGTATCTGGCCACCAGTCAACGCGGGGGTATTGATGGTGATGAACGTCGTTGGGTCCATGAAACTCGCGGCAGCGCAGCTCGTTCCCCCACCCCCTGGTCCAGCAGGGCCCTGCGGTCCAGGGGGCCCCTGGAGCCCTTGAGCCCCTTGGGGGCCTGTGTCGCCCTTAGGACCCGTGTCGCCCTGAAGCCCTTGAGGGCCTTGGGAACCTGTGTCGCCCTTGAGCCCCTGAATTCCTTGAGGGCCCTGGAGCCCCGTGTCGCCCCGAGGACCCCTCGCTCCCGTTGCCCCGGGGGCTCCTGTCTCTCCCTTGGGCCCCTGAGGACCCGCTGCGCCCAGCGTCAGGTAGAACGCATCATTTCGAGCCGGCTCCGAACCAGCCGACACAGTCAAGAGATAGGCGCCCGGTGAACGCAAGAACGCGGAGGGCACGGCAACAACCAAGGCGGTGTCTTGGTTCTGGCGAAGCAACAAGGACATGCCAGCCAACTTGACGATCGGGGCAGCGGTACCAAAGTTGCTGCCATAAATGTAAAACTGTCCGCCCACATAATCGACATCCACATTGGTGACGATCAGTTGTGATGAAGTGTCTGTCGCATGTCCTCTTGGGGCGAAAAGAAAAACAAGCACCATTGCTGGGACGATAAATGCATGCCATGCACTTGGCTTCATTGTACACTTTTCCTGTCTTGACTTACTGCCGGGAACCTTGGGCGCGGGACAGGGGCGGGGACTCCTCCGCCGCGCCCTGGCCGAAGTAGATGCGCTCCAGCAGCTTGCGCTGGTGGATGAGCGGCTTGTCGTAGACGCCCAGGCGCATGCCCTTGAAGCTGTACGGCGTGTTCGCCACCACGGGGATGAACTGGGCATCGTCGCGGATCTCGAACCACGCGAGCAGCCGCTGCGCCCGGCGTACCACCGGCATCAACGGCCGGAAGCGGGGATCCACGAGCTTCAGGAAAGAGAAGACGTGGAAGCGCGTCGTGGCCGCCGTCTCCGGCACCATGAAGATGGCGAAGTGGTGATGGAAGGGGCGCGACTTGCCCGAGGCGTCTTCCCAGTGGATGGAGTAGCCCGTCCGCACCGGATCGAACCGCGTCACCCAGTCGTTGTGGAACACGTCCCCAGGCTGGAGCAGCAGCAGCCGGATGAGCAGGCTCGTCCGCTGGGGGGCGCTGTAGTGCACCTCCGTCCGGTCGTCGAGGTTCTCCGCGGAGAAGTCGATGGCCCCCGTGTCGCGCCCCTCCCACCCCAGGCGCGTGTGGACGAACGGCGTGTGCTCATCCTCGCTGAAGTTGTCGATCGCCACGTGCAGCGGCGCGCGGAAGAGCATGGAGAAGGCCCCCGTGTACTCGTACCCCTCGGGCGCGAAGTCCGGGAAGGCCGACAGCGGGGTGTCCTTTCCCGCCAGCCACAGGTAGTCCTGGCGCTCGAGGAGCTGGAAGGCCCGGGCGTCACACTTCTTCAGGCTGGGCTGGCTCGGACTGTGGCCCTGGCCTTCGGCGGTGAACGTCCAGCCGTGGTAGGGGCACTCCAGCCGCCCGTCCTTGCGCACCCGGCCCGCCGACAGCGGGGCGAAGCGGTGCGGACAGGCATCCGCCAGCGCCGCCGCCTTTCCCGTCCCATCCCGGAACAGGACGTAGGCTTGCCCCGCCACCTCGACCCGTACCGGCTTGTCCCTCAGCTCACGGGCCTTCAGAACGGGATGAAAGAAGCGGGTGATGACATCCGGCATGGCGTCCATGCCGGTGAGCATAGCCGCTCTGTTTAAAGCCCCGCGACCTTGGCGGAGCTGGAGACGGTGTATGCGAAGTCCACCGTCTGCTGAGAGCGGGGCGGGGCGGAGAGCTCGAACCGGGCAATGCCATCCGCGTTCAGCTTCGGAAGGGCTGGCCTGGCCTTGTCCTTGAGCAGCTCGACTTCCACCGCCTCCACCTCCGAGACGGGCATCCGCTCCTCGATGGCGAGCGTCTCGGCCTGGGTGCCCGTGTTGGAGAGGAAGAGCTTCACGAAGTGCGTCCGCACCCGCCGTCCCGTCAGCCGGTTCGTGTCCAGCTTCGTCTCCACCTGCCGGGAGATCCGCAGCGTGTCCTCGCTGCCGAAGCCCAGCTTCAGCCGCTCGCCCACGCCCGCGAAGGCCAGCTGCGCCCGGCCCACGTAGCCGCTCGTGCGCACCAGGTCCACCGGCCCCGCCAGCAGCACCGACGGCCCCGCGTTCTCGAAGCGCGCCACCCGGTGCACCAGCGGCGAGTGCTCCGGCGTGCCCACCAGCTCCGAGGTGGCCGGGGCGGTGAACTGGAACAACGGCACCCGGTGCGGGGCGCCGTCCGAGGGCAACGTCACCCGGTGGGGCGCCTTGAGGGTCAGCGCCTCGCCGCCGTCGTCCAGGCCGGGCATCTCCTCGGTCCGCCGCGCGCCGCCTTCTCCCGTGCTCTGGAGGGCCTCCTCTCGGATGGACACCTCCACCGTCTGCTTCTCCTGCACGGTCTTCTCTCGCAGGAACAGCCGGTCCTCCTCCAGCCTCGGGGGATTGGCCCCCAGGGTGGGGCGCGCCGTCGAGAAGGCCAGCTCCACGTCCGTCCAGTCCTCCTCCGTGCGCTGCCACACCACGGCCTCGCACTCCAGCGTCACGCGCTCGCCGCCCTCCTGGGGCCGCAGCGTGGCGCGGTACGCCGGGCGCCACACGGCGCAGGGGACGAGGTACGCCACCGTCAGCGTCGCCGTGCCGCCCGTGGGGTGGTTCACCTCCACCCGGGCCGAGGTGAGGAGCTTCTGCTCGGGCTGCTCCTGCTGGGCCTGTGCGTTCCTCACTTCGGCCAGCTCCTGCTGGACCCGCGCCTCCCGCTTGCGCGCCTGGCGCAGGGCCTCCTCCGTCGTGATTACCTCGGCCCGCACCAGCGCCAGGTGCTCGCGCCACGTGTCCGGCGCGGCCTTTCCGGCGCCCGCCTCCTCCGAGATGGCACGGAGCACGTCCTGCCGGGCGGCGTTCGCCACGCCGAGCCGCGCCTCCTGCCGCAGGACATCGCCCGCGGCGATCCGCACGGCCTCCTCCAGCGCCTCGATGCGGCGGCCCAGCGCCGTGGCGTGCTCGCGCAGGCCTTCCGGGGGCTGCTCCTTCCAGGCCCGGCTCACGTGCGCGCCGATGACGGTTCCCCCGGAGAGGGACACCTGGAGCGACCGGTCCACCGCGAGCGGCGACAGGCCCTCCACCCGCAGCGGGTGCGGGCCCGGGGGGAGCATCACCTCGCCCCGGCGCTCCACGAGCGCGCGATCCTCCAGGACGGTGACCTTGACGACGGGTAGGGTGACAGGGGGGCTCACTTACGTTCTCCGGTTGCCGCCCTGGAGCATCTTGCTCGAGGGAATCTTGACGTTCCACGACGCGTCCAGCGTCTGCTTCTCTCCGGGCTGCAGCGTCACCCGCCACGCCCGCTCGCCCTCCACCGGCAGCTCTCCGGGCAGGGGCGTGGGCGCGCGCCAGGGGGGCTTCACCTCGGCCTCCTCCACCTTGATGTCCTTCTCGCCCGGGGGCACCACGGGCACCCGCTCCCGCAGCTCCACCGTCACCGGCCGGCCCAGCCGGTTGGCCACCTCCAGCGAGACGCGGTGGGTAAGCACCGTGGCGCCGCCGAAGACGCCGCCCGAGGCCTCGTCGAAGCGCGTGTTGCGCGACACCTTGAGGGACTCCTCCACGCCCAGCCCCAGCCGCTGCGTGGCCCCCGGCGCCAGCGTGGGCAGGGGCGAGCTCATCAGGAACTCGTCCCCGAGCGTCACGTCCACCGGGCCCGCGAGCAGCGCGTGCGGCGTGCGGTTCTCCACCTTCACGGAGCGGAACACCCGCGGCTCCACGGAAGGCACGCACAGGTACTCGGCCGTGAGGCCCACCGGCGCCGAGAACACGGACACGGTGTGCCAGTGCCCGTCCGAGGGCACGTCCATCCGCGCCTCCACGTCATAGCGGTAGTCGAAGTGGGGCGAGGACTCGCGGGGGGGCACCGTCCAGGGCGGCGGGGGCGGGAGCGCGCCCGTCTCTCCGGAGCGCTGGCGCACGAGCAGCAGCGCGGCGATGTCCACCTGGATGTGCAGGGCCGTGAGCGCCAGGAGTTCCTGGGTGTGGGCGGGCTGGGGTTGCAGCTTGCCCCGGCGGCCGGGCTGGTCCGCCGCCCCCAGCTCCAGCGCGCCGTAGTCCAGCAGGCCGCCGCCCAGCTCGAGGCCCGCGAGGGGCTCGGCTTCGTCCTGCTGAAGCGCGGCCCCGCCGAAGCCTCCCAAGCTGCTCTCCTCCTCCGACATGTCCATCAGGGCGTCGTCCATCTCGGCCGGGGCTTCTGGCTCGGCCATGAGCTCTTTGGCGACGCGCTTCTTCCGGAGGCTCTCGCCGCCGCCCCGGGCCATGCTCCGCATGGGCGCGGCGGCGGGGGGCGGGGGCGGGGGCATGGCCGCCACGGGGAACGCGCCGGTGGACCTGCTCGAACCGGGACGCGCCGCCGGGGGCGGGGCGCTGACGCTGGGAGGCTCGGGCTTGGCCTGGGCTTTCGGGGGTGGGGGAGGCAGCGGCGCGCGGCTGCTCGCGGCGTCGTAGCCCGAGAACAGCTCGTCCAGCCCCGGGGGCGGCTCGCGCCAGCCCGAGCGAGCGGGGGGAGGCTGGCGCCGGCCGATGCGCAGGGCCTTCAGCTCGGGCACGTCCGCGCGCCGGTGCAGCTCCGCGGTGGACAGGGAGAGCTTCACGCCCGTCCAGTCCTCGCCCGTGTGCTGGAGCAGTGAGGCGCGCATGCGCAGCGTGCCCCCGTCGAGCGAGCGGGGCATGCGCAGCTCGTAGCCGGGCAACCACCGGGCGCCCTTCACGGCGTACTCCAGGGCCAGGCGCGCCGCGCCCTCCACGCTCCCCAGCTCCGAGAGGGTGAGGGTGGCGGCCCGGTACAGCACCGCCCGCTGGCCGCGCACCGCGGAGGAGCCCTCCTGAATCCGGCGCCGGCGCAGCTCCACCTCCGCCCAGGCATCCCGCTGCCGCCGCTCCAGCTCCAGCTTGCGGACATGCAGGGCCGCCAGCTCCGTGTCGAGGAAGGCGCCCAGGGCGAGCACGGCGGTGGGCGAGGCTTCGCGCGGCGCCTCCCCGGCCTTGGGCTTCAGGAAGGAGGGCCCGAGCTTGCGCAGGGCCTCGAACTCCTTCTGCACCTGCTCGGTCTCGGTGGTGAGGCGGGCGAGCGCCTCCTGGGCCTCTTCGAGCGCGCGGTGCTCCGCGGGGAGGTCCACCTCGGGGGGCAGCTGCACGTCGAAGCCCGTGCGGATGTCCCTCACGGTGAGGCCCGGGGGGCCTTGCAGGAGGGAAGCGCGCAGCGAGCCCGGGGTGAGCCCCGGGGGCAGGCCCTGAATGCGCACCTGGGTGGGCCACCGGCCGTTCTCCGGGGAGAGCGTGGCGACGCGGGTACACAGCGCACCGTCAGCGTGGACGGTGACCGAGTCCAGGACGGAGGGAACGACGAGCATGGGGGCCCCTTTCCATGGGCGACCGCAGGCCCGAGGATGCAGTACTGTTCACGGTGTGACAATCCCTCTCTCGTTCGGTGCCAGAACCTTCTGGGGCCTGTGCTGGCTTGGATTGGTGCTCGTGGTGGTCTTTCCGGGGCCCGCTTCCGCCCAGCGCCGCAGGCGCCTGCGGGAGGATCCGGATCCCATCTGCGAGAACGTCCGCGAGTATCCGTGCACGAAATGGCGCATCGCGGCGCTCGGCTCGGGCGTCATCACGACGGAGGGCGTGTCCGCCGAGGCCGGGATGAAGGCCGGCGTGTCCTGGGTGATTGCCCCCCGGATGGAGGTGGGCGCGGGCTTCCTCATGCTCACCGATGGCCACTGGGACGAGTGGCACGAAGGCTCGCACCTGGGGCTTGTCGAGGCGGTGTTCCGGGTGGCGCCGGTGGCGGGTCCCCATGGGCGCATCTTCCTGGAGTTCTCCCTGGGGGTCGCGGCCCGGGAGGAGCCGGACGTGTCGCTCCTCTCGTTCCCCGCGGGCGGGGTGGCCGCCTCCCTGGAGCTCGCCGTGCCTAATGTGGGCGTCTTCGTCACCGCGGGGCTGTCGGTGCTGCGGATTGAACGGTTGACCGCGTTGCCGCATGTCGGCGCGGGCGTGGTGTTCTAAGGCACCTGCACTGTCATGAGCCATCCCGCACATTCCCCTGTGGCAACGCCCTCCCTGCCGGCCGTGTGGCTCACGCCGGTGGAGCTGGGGTTGCTGGGCGCCATCTGGGGCGCGTCCTTCCTCTTCATGCGCATCGCCGCCAAGGACTTCGGGGCGCTGCCCCTGGTGGAGATCCGGCTGGCGCTGGGAGGGCTCGTGCTGCTGCCCTTTCTCTGGGGCGCGCGCAGGGCGTTCCCGCTCAAGCTGTGGCCGAAGCTGGCGTTGATCGGCGCCATCAACTCCGCGCTGCCGTTCGCGCTGTTCGCCTGGGCCGCGCAGCGTGCCCCGGCCGGCATCGCCGCCATCACCAACAGCACGGCGGTGTTGTTCACCGCCTTGGTGGCCTTCGTCTTCTACGGCGAGCGCATTGGCCCCCGGCGGGTGGTGGCGCTGGCCGTGGGCTTCGGGGGCGTGGTGGTGCTGGCCAGTGGCAAGGCCGCAGGCGCCAACATCGGTGGCGCGGTGGCGGCGGGAACCACGGCCGCGTGTCTGTACGGCACTGGTGTGAACATGGTGAAGCGCCACCTCTCCGGCTTGCCCGCGGGCGCGGTCGCCTCGGCCACGCTGTCCTGCGCGGCGGTGCTGACGCTGCCCTTCGCGGCCGTGGCGTGGCCCACGCAGCCCATTCCGATGGTGTCGTGGTTGTCCGCCGCGGCGCTCGGCGTGCTCTGCTCCGGCATTGCCTATGTCCTGTACTACCGGCTCATCCAGCGCATTGGCGCCTCCCGCGCGGTCACCGTCACCTATCTGGTGCCGCTGTTCGGCGTGGCCTGGGCCTGGCTGTTGCTGGGAGAGCCGCTGACGCTCACGCTGGCGATCGCCGGGACGTTGATCCTGGGCAGCGTAGCGCTCAGCCAGCAGCGGCCCTCCTAGTCCGCGTGGCCGGGGAGGGTGGTATACCCACCCCCGCAGCCTCCTGGAAGGTTCGCAACCCGTGGAGATTTCGTGAGCACCTCCTCCCTTCGTGTCGGCAATGCCTCGGGCTTCTATGGCGATCGCTTCTCGGCCTTCCGCGAGATGCTGGAAGGGGGACCGCTCGATGTCCTCACCGGGGACTATCTCGCCGAGCTGACGATGCTCATCCTCGGCCGGGACCGGATGAAGGATCCGGACGGCGGGTTCGCCAAGACGTTCCTCCGGCAGATGGAGCAGTGCCTGGGGCTCGCCGCCGAGAAGCGGGTGAAGATCGTCACCAACGCGGGAGGCTTGAACCCCGCGGGCCTTGCCGCCGCGCTCCGGGCCCTGGCCGGGCGCCTGGGCGTGAAGGTCCAGATCGCCCACGTCGAGGGGGATGACCTCCTGGGGCGCACGGAGTCCCTGGGGCTGGGTACGCCCATCACGGCGAATGCCTACCTGGGCGCGTGGGGGATCGCCGCGTGCCTGCGCGCGGGCGCGGACATCGTCGTCACCGGGCGGGTGACGGATGCCTCGCTCGTGGTGGGACCGGCCGCCGCGCACTTTGGCTGGAAGCCCGAGGATTGGGACGCGCTCGCCGGGGCGCTGGTGGCGGGCCACGTGCTGGAGTGCGGCGCGCAGGCCACCGGGGGTAACTTCTCCTTCTTCACGGAGCTGGATGTCCGCCGTCCCGGCTTTCCTATTGCGGAGATCGACGCCTCCGGCGCGTGCGTCATCACCAAGCACGAGGGCACCGGGGGCTCGGTGACGGTGGACACGGTGCTCGCGCAGATGCTCTACGAAATCACGGGGGCCCGGTACGCGGGACCCGACGTGACGGCGCGCTTCGATACGGTGGTGCTGTCCCAGGAAGGGCGCGACCGGGTCCGGATCTCGGGAGCCCGGGGAGAGCCGCCGCCGCCCACGGTGAAGGTCTGCTTGAACCACCTGGGCGGGCACCGCAACGAGATGACCTTCGTCCTGGTGGGCTTGGACATCGAGCAGAAGGCGCAGCTCGTCCGCGAGCAGCTCGAGGCCTCCTGGGGCAAGCGGCCCCGGGAAGTCCACTGGACGCTCGTGCGGACCGACCGGGAGGATGCCCCCACGGAGGAGCAGGCCGCGGCGTTCCTGCGCGTCGTGGTGAAGGATCCCGATGCCAAGGTGGTGGGCCGGGCCTTCAGCGGCGCGGCCATCGAGCTGGCCCTGGGGAGCTACCCCGGCTTCACGCTGACGACGCCGCCCGGGGACGGCGCGCCCTATGGCGTGTACACGCCCGCATATATCGATGCGGGCCAGGCGGAGCACATCGCCGTCCTGCCCAGCGGCGAGCGCTCCCGCATTCCCCCGTCGAAGGAGACGCGCGTCCTTGCGCCCGTGGATCCTCCCGCGCTTCCCGCGCCCTGGCCCCCGGGGCCCTCGCGCCGCGTGCCGCTGGGGCGCATCGCCGCCGCCCGGAGCGGCGACAAGGGGGGCACGGCGAACATCGGGCTCTGGGTCCGCACGGACGAGGCGTGGCGGTGGCTGGCGCACGCGCTCACGGTGGATGCGCTCCGGGAGCTGCTCCCCGAGGCGAAGGCCCTTCCCATCGAGCGGCATGTCTTCCCCCAGCTGCGGGGGCTGAACTTCGTCATCGATGGGTTGCTCGGCGAGGGCGTCTCCTCCTCGACGCGGTTCGATCCCCAGGGCAAAGCACTCGGAGAGTGGCTCCGCGCCCGCCATGTCGAGGTGCCCGAGGCGCTCTTGCAGGGAACCGCTCCCGGCTGACGGGACGCGTCATACACGCACGGTGCATGTAGTTTCTTAGGTCATAAAAAACCACGAAACTTCCCGCTGTAGGTTTCCGAGAATCCTCCCAGAACCGTTCCAGGGGCCTCTGCGTTCGGATGCAGGGGCTCCCGGAACCCTCTGGGAGGTCACTCATGGGTCTGGGCGGAATCGTTTCTGGGGCTGCGAATGCTGCGAAGCGGGCTGCGGAGTCGGCGGCGAAGGCAGCGGCGGATGCGGCCAGGAAAGCAGCGGAAGCCGCCCAGCAGGCCGCTCAGAAAGCCGCGGAGACCGCCCAGAAGGGCGTCGCGGAGGCCGGTCAGAAGGTCTCGTCCGTTGTGCAGGAGCAGGCCAAGGACGTCTTCGAAGGCGCCAAGAACGCCGTCGGTGGTGTGACCGACAAGGCGCAGGACCTGGCCAACGGCGCGGTGGACACGGTGCAGAAGGCCGCCGGCGGCGCGGTCAACAAGGTGCAGGGCCTGGCCAACGGCGCGGTGGACAAAGTGCAGGACCTGGCGAGCAACGTGGCCAGCAAGGTGCCCGGTCCCGTGGGTGGAGTGGTCAACAAGGCCCAGAACCTGGTGAGCGGCGCGGTGGACACGGTGCAGGGGGCCGCCAACGGCGTGGTCGACAAGGCCCAGGACGCCGCGAGCAGCGCGGTGGACAAGGTGCAGGACCTCGGCAACGGCACGGTGGACAAGGTGCAGGAGCTGGCCGGGAGCGCGATCGGCAAGTTCCAGGACACCGCCCAGGCCCTGGGCCGGGCGGCGGACTTCGCGGTGAAGAACCCCGGCCAGGTGCTCGACAAGGCCACGGACATCGCCGCCAACGGCCTGGACACGCTGGGGGAGGCCATCCAGAACGCCCCCACGGCCAACCCGATCCAGAAGGTGGCCAACCAGGTCACCGGCGGCGTGCTGCAGACCGGCGCCGATGTGGTGCGAGATCCCGTGGAGACGGCGCGCGCCGCCCAGGACGCGCTCACGCTCAGCTCGGAGGTCGACTCGCTCAAGGAAGGCGAGAGCGCGAAGGTGTCCCTGAGCGGTGAGGGCAACGTCGCCCTCGTGAGCGCCAAGGCCAAGGGCGAGCTGGAAGTCAAACGCAACAAGGAGGCCGACGGCGGTGGCTACACCGTGTCCGTCAACGGCGAGGTCGGCGCCGGCGTGGCCGCCAAGCTGGGCGCGAAGGGCGCGGCGGACGCGGGCGCGAGCGCGTATGGCACCGCGGGCGCCAAGGTGGAGTTCAAGTTCGCCACGGCCGAGGAGGCCAAGCAGGCCACGGACCTCATCTCCCGCGCGGCGGTGACCGCCGGGGCCGGGGTGGCCAACCCCTTGGTGGGCGCGGCCGCCAACCAGGTGCTGGGCGATCCCCTGTCGGAGGTGGCCTCGCTCAAGGACAACGTGAGCGCCATGGAGTTCAAGCTGGGCGCCGAGGGCAGCCTCACCGGCAGCGTGGGCGCCACGGGGCTGGGCGATGTCGTGGGCGTGGGCGCCAAGGCGAGCCTGAACGGCAAGACGGACGCCACCGCGCGCGTCGAGTTCAAGGACGGCCACCCGTCCAAGGTGGCCCTCAAGCAGAGCGTGGAGCTCAGTGGCCAGGTGGGGGCCTCGGCGGGCCTCGACATCCCGGGCAGCAACGGCGCCTCGGCGACCCTCCCCGGGGGCGCGTCCGCCGAGGGCAAGGCCGGGCTGAAGGTGGAGCTGGAGCAGAGCTTCAACCTGCCGAAGGACTTCGATCCCGCCTCGCTCGTGACGGACCCCTCCGGCGCCGCGCGTCAGATCCAGGCCACCGCGCAGGACTCGCAGCAGGTGAAGCTCACCGCCACCGACTCCCGCCAGGGCTCGCTCAAGGGGCTGGGCTTCAATGGCAGCGCGGGCCAGGAGGTGAAGATCGAGATGACCGCCAAGCCGCAGGATCTCGCCCGGAGCGGCGCCGTGGACAGCCTGCTGGAGGGGGACATCGGCCAGGCCGTGACGCAGGCGGGCTCCGCCGTGCAGACGAAGACGACGCTCCAGGAGAAGGTGACCGAGGGCAACAACCTGAGCGTCGGCCTGCACGCGGGCGCGGGCGGGGGCGAGGTGGCGCTGACCACCGAGCGCACCCACCTGGGCGAGACGCGCGAGCTGAGCCCGGAGCAGCTCGCCCAGCACTACCTGCAGGGCGGCTGGGCCACCGAAGCCTTCTCCTGAGTTCCCAGAAGGCCCCGGCGGCAGGCTCAGGCCTGCCGCTGCTGGAAGGGCTCCATCTGGCTCGCGAGCGCCCGCTGGAACGCGGGCCGCGCCTCACAGCGCGCCTTGTACGCCTTCAGCGTGGGGTAGCCGTCGAGCAGGTCCGTGTGGCGCAGGATGCGCAGCACCGTCGACATCAGGAGATCGCCTGCGGTGAAGCGGTCCTCCAGGTACTCGCGGCTGCCCAGACAGGTAGCGAGCTCTCCCAGCCGGGTCTGAATCATCTTCACCACGTCCGGCCGGTGCTGCTTGCCCCACTCCTGGCCGGGGTAGAAGAAGTCGATCTCGGCCAGGTTCTGGAAGTAGATCTCGATCGAGTTGATCGCCGCGAACATCCACGTGATGGCGCGCGCCTTGCCCGCCTCATCGGTGGGCAGCAGCACCTCGCTGCGGGAGGCGATGTGGAGCACGATCGCCCCCGACTCGAACAGGGTGAGGTTTCCCTCCTGGTAGATCGGCACCTGGCCGAACGGCTGGAGCGCGCGGTACTCGCTGGAGGCCTGGACCTGGGGGTCGATCAGCCGGACCTGGTACGGCAGCCCGGCCTCCTCCAGCGCCCAGCGCACCCGGAGGTCTCGAACCACGCCCTGCGCGAACGGCGGTACCCACTGAAACGCACTGATGGTGATCATGTCTGCCCTGTCTCCTCACGGGTGAGCGGTTTCCCAGGAGGGCTTTTGTCACGCCCAGGGCCGGACGCCTACGGGAGCTTCATGACCTGGGCGCCAAAGCCCTCGTCGTGCGTCTGGGTGCCGTAGTTCTTCAGGGCCGTGCGCGCGTCCTGCTCGCTCGAATAGCGGGAATTGCCCCCGAGCGTGAGGTCCGGCTGGATGCCCTGGAGCTTGCCGTCGCTGCCGGTGTGGAGCGGGTTCCAGGTGACGTTGCGGTTCGGATCCTGCGCCATCAGGTTGGGCACCTCCTGCTGGTAGAGCGTGCTGCGCGGATCATGGGTGCGCATGAAGACGTGCGCATCGCCCGTGGGGTTCTGCTGCACGAACTTCTCGGACAGGTGGTTCCACAGCGGCGTGACGGCCTTGGGGTTCTGGTACAGCTCCAGCCCTGAGAAGACCCGGCCCGCGGGGGTGCTCTCCAGCGTGGTGTGGCCGTTCATCTGGGCGTGCTTGCTCACGTCGTACCCGCCGGACCACAGCGCGAGCGGCCCTCCGCCCGGTTCAATCTTCAGGTGTGGGGCCACGTTGTCGGCCACCTGCGCGAAGTGGGGGTTGGGGCCGTGCTGGCCCGACTCGCGGTAGCGCTGCTGCAGCATCACGCCCTTGAGCGTCTGGTTCCACGTCTTGTCGATCTGCGCGTCGTTCATGCCCAGCGACTGGAAGGAGTTCTTGAATGCCGGGTACTCCGGGTGGCTCTGGAACTCGTCCGCATCCAGGCGCTGCGCGGCGGTGCTGCTGGGCCGGCCCTGCTGGAGCGCGGGGGCGATGGCGGACTCCACCGGCAGGCGCGGCTTGGCGAAGTTGTCGTCCCGCCGCACCGGCTGCTGGGGCGCCGCGTTCGGGGTGGGGCGCGGCGTGCTCGGCGAGGGCAGCGAGAGGTTGGGGCGGCGGCGGATCATGGCAGGCTCCAAGGCTGCGGGGGACGTGGCCATCCCTCATTGCGTCTTCCGTGCCACGCTCCCACGGCCCTCCCAGCCCTCCAGAGGCCCGCCAAGTGCCTGAATTTCCAGCCAAGGTAGCGGAAGCAGAGGTGACTTCCCACATCACCCCTGATGAGTGCAGTCACCACCGGAGGGAGCTCAAGGGTGCGGCTCGTGGAGGACCGCCTGTCCAGGTATGTCACGGGCAAGCGCTGGGATCCCAGCGGCGGAGGAGAACGGCGTGGAGCGGAGTGAGCAGGGAAGGGCGGCCTGGGCGGAGCTGGCCCTGGCGGTGGGCGGCTTTGGCATCGGCACGGGCGAGTTCGCCATCATGGGCTTGCTGCCCGAGGTGGCCGGGGAGCTGAACGTGACGGCGCCCCAGGCGGGGCACCTCATCAGCGCCTATGCGCTGGGCGTGGTGGTGGGCGCCCCCGTGCTCGCAGTGCTCACCGCGCGGGCGCCGCGCCGGGCGCTGCTGATGGGGCTGATGGCGGCCTTCGCGGCGGGCAACTTCGCCAGCGCGCTGGCGCCGGGGTACGTGTCCCTGACGCTGCTGCGCTTCCTGACGGGTGTGCCGCACGGGGCGTTCTTCGGCGTGGCGGCGCTGGTGGCGGCGGCGCTGGCGAAGCCGGATGGACGGGCGCGGGCGGTGGGCCGGGTGATGCTCGGGCTGACGGTGGCGACCGTGCTGGGCGCGCCGCTGGCCACCGGGTTCGGGCAGGAGCTGAGCTGGCGGGTGGCCTACGCGGTGGTGGGCGGCATCGGCGTGGTGTCGCTGGGGCTCATCGCGCGGTTCGTGCCCGACTTGAAAGTGGTGGAGGGGGCCAGCCCCCTGCGCGAGCTGGGCGCCCTGGCGCGGGGGCAGGTGTGGCTGACGCTGGCCATTGGCTCGGTGGGCGCGGGAGGCACCTTCGCCGTGTACACGTACATCACCCCGGCGCTGACGGAGCTCGCGGGCATGCGTCCGGCCGTGGTGCCCGCCGTGCTGGCGGTGTTCGGCGTGGGGATGATTCTCGGCAACGTCGTGGGCTCGTGGATGGCGGACCGGGCGTTGATGGCCACCATGGGTGGGATGCTGGTGTGGAACGCGGTGGTGCAGGGCTCCTTCTGGTTCACGGCCCACCACGCCGGGGCGGCGGCGGTGACGGTGCTCCTGATTGGCTGCGGGTTCGCGCTGGTGCCCGCCCTCCAGACGCGGTTGATGGACGTGGCGGCGGACGCGCAGACCCTGGCCGCGTCGCTCAACCACTCCGCCTTCAACGTGGCGAATGCGCTGGGCGCCTGGCTGGGCGGGCTCGCCATCTCGGCGGGCTACGGCTGGTCGTCCACGGGGTGGGTGGGCACCGGGCTGGCGCTGAGCGGACTGGTGGTGTTCGGCGTGTCAGCCACGCTCCAGGCCCGTTCCAGCAAGGCGGCGGCCTCATTCTAAGAAACTGTTAAAAACATCGAATCAGAGTTTTCCGGGCGAAACGTTACGATTCTGGAAACCCGAAATGGACGGTAAAGCCCTCTATGGGCGCGAGGGCGAGACCTGCCCTCCCTTTCCAAGCGGGTTCCATGATTCAGCGTCGGCAGTCAGAGCGATTCTTCCGGGCCGCGTGCGCGGCCCTGTTCCTCACGAGCGCGTGCGCCCCGGAGGCCACCGCCCCCGAGGCTCCGGACGAGGCCACCGGCACCGCCCCTCAGGCGGTCATCGCCGGGGTGAGCTTCAGGACGGTGCTCGGCAGCCGGTACGTGGGCGCGCAGAACAACGGCGGCGGCGCGGTCACCGCGACGGCGACTACCGCGCAGGCGTGGGAGAAGTTCACCCTCGATGACATCAACGGTGGGGCGCTCGAGAGCGGGGACTCGGTCTTCATCGCCGCGGGCACGGGGCAGTACTTCCAGGCCGCCAACGGCGGTGGCTCCACGCTGAACGCCGCCAGCGCGAACCGTCAGGGCTGGGAGACGTTCCGCATCGTCAAGAAGAGCGGCAGCGGGGCGATCGCCAACGGCGACATCGTCGGCCTGCAGACGGTGACGACGGGCCACTGGGTGTCCGCGGAGAACGGCGGCGGCGGCACGGTGTTCGCGTACGGCGGCGCGCTCGGCGACTGGGAGCAGCTGACCATCTCCGGCCTGTCCGGGGGCACCACGCCGCCGCCTCCCACCGGGCGGAAGCGCGTCGTGGGCTACCTGCCGAACTGGTACGGCTCCTACGCGAGCTGGGTGGGCAAGGTGGACTTCGACAAGCTCACGCACGTGAACCTGGCGTTCGCCCTGGGCGATGCGAACGGGCAGCTCCAGCTGGCGCCGGCGAGCGACCTGGCGACGTTCGTGAACGCCGCGCACGCCAAGGGCGTGAAGGTATTCCCCTCGCTGTGCGGCGGTGGCGGCGATGACCGGATCGCGCCCTTCTACCAGCCTGCCCGGGTGGATGCCTTCGTGGACCACATCATCAACTACGTGGTCTCCAACAACATGGATGGCATCGACGTGGACGTGGAGGCGCCGGACCGCATGGGCGCGGTGTATGACACGTTCATCGCGAAGCTGATCGCCAAGGCCCGGCCGCGCGGCCTGCCGGTGACGGCGGCCGTGTCGCAGTGGATGCAGCACGGCATGTCGGACACGACGCTGCGGTCCTTCGACTTCATCACCGTCATGTCCTACGACAACACGGGCACCTGGACGGGGGCGGGGGAGCACTCCAGCTACGCGCAGGCGCAGACGGCGCTGAACTTCTATTCGAACAAGGGCGTGGCGAAGGACAAGATCGTCCTCGGCGTGCCGTTCTACGGGTATTGCTGGGGCAACTGCGGCGGGTCGAGCAGCAAGTACGTGCTCTACAAGGACATCCTGGCGAGCTACTCGAACGCGCCAACCACCGACTGGCTCAACGTGAACGGGGCCCAGTACTCGTACAACGGGCTGGCGACGATGCGCGCCAAGGCCACGCTGGCCAAGCAGTACGGCGGCATCATGATCTGGGAGCTGGCCGGAGACGTGAGCAGCTCCAGCGAGCAGTCCCTGCTGCGCGCCATCGACTCCTCGATCCGCTGAGAGGGTGAAGCCATGCCAACGCTCCATCAGTCCATCCTGATCGCCGCGGCGGCCACGCTGGTGTCGGTGCCCGCGTTCGCGCAAACGAAGCTGGGCATTCCGGACGAGAACATCAGCGCCAGCGGCAGTGACACCAACCTGCCGGTCAACGCGAACGATGGGTGGCTGAACACGCGTTGGTCGGCGAACGCCAGCGAGGGCGAGCAGTGGCTCCAGTACGACCTGGGCAGTTGCCACCAGGTCGCCTATGCCAACCTCGCCTGGTACAACGGCGATTCGCGCAAGTACAACCTCCGGCTCCAGGCGTCGGCGGACGGCAGCACCTGGAGCACGGTGTTCACCGGCACGAACAGCGGCACGACGGCGGCGCTGAAGCCCTACAACTTTGGCGGCCGGGCGGCCCGGTACGTGCGGGTGCTCAGCACCGGCAGCGACGTCAACACCTGGGTCAGCCTGTCGGAGCTGGAGATCTGGACGAACGGGCCGGGCACCTGCTCGGGGCCCGCGCTCGATCCGGGCAAGGCGCCGGGACAGAACTTCGACCTGTCCGGCTACCGGCTCCAGACGTTGGACGGGTCGCTCCAGGTCAAGCAGGTCGACCCCATCAACGCCTACACGGACAAGTACTTCTTCACGGACGCCTCGACCGGGGCGATGACGTTCTCGGTGCCGTCGGGGGCGGGCTCGACCGCCAACTCCCACTATCCCCGCTCGGAGCTGCGAGGCAAGGCCACCTGGAACATGGGCGTGACGCGCACGCTCTCCGTGTCGATGAAGGTGCTTCAGCAGCCCGCCACGGGCCAGATCATCATCGGCCAGATCCATGGCGAGCAGACGGGCGGCTCGGAGCTGCTGAAGCTGCGCTGGACGAACGGCGACATCCTGATGGGGGTGAAGAAGAACTTCGGGGACAGCGAGCAGCGCATCCTCATCAAGAGCGGCATCGCGCTGGGGCAGAACATCGACTACGTCATCAAGCTGGCCGGTTCCACGGTGACGGTGACGGTCAACGGCACGTCGAAGTCGTTCACCTACAACACCGCGTCATGGAGTGCCGTGGACCTGTACTTCAAGCTCGGCGCCTACTCGCAGGATTCCGAGAAGAACGGCACGACCGCCAAGGTCGCGGTGACGGCGCTGAAATAGGAAGGCCGCTCCAGGCCCCCGTTCCCGTGGCCGTGCTGCGCGTGGAACGGGGCTACCGGTTGAAGAACGACACCTGCTGGAATCACGGACCGGCCAGAATCTGGGCGGAAGGCCACCATGACCGGTGAGATCGATTGGGAACCCATTCGCGCCCTAGGACAGCGCGTGATCGAGCGCGGTGAACCGCTCGAACTCTCGGACGAGGTGCGCGCGCTCTTGCAGCGGTCAGCAGAAGAGGTAGCGCTCTCTCCAGACGACGCAGAGAACGCTCTACGCAGTGTTCCCACGGCCACCTCGCTGCTGGGGGAGATCAGGCGTCGCATCCGTGAGGGCTCAGCCCAACTCGGCGCGGCCACAATCCGGGCGTATGACCTCCGGGATGATGGGGACCTGGACGGTGCGTGCAGGCAGATGGAAGAGGTGCTCGCCGTTGAGGTCGTACCGCTGTACCGGGAGCGCGCCGAAGCCATGCTCCGCGAGATGACCCGGCTCAAGTCGGTTGCCGCGAGCGGACAGGTCGATCCGAAGCTCTCCGATCGGGCTCTGGTCCCGATCTTTCTGCATCGTGTTCAGCAAGGGCACCCACTGGAACTCAACGAGGGAATGCGCACTTTCCTGCGACGGTCCGCCGCTGACGTGGGCATGAGCGAGACCGAGACGGAAGAGGCACTGGCAAGCCCTGAGCGCGCAGGGGCGCTTCTCGGGCAGATCATGGGGCGCCTCCGTGAGGCCTCAGACCGGCTTGAGAGCGCCATGGACCGGATGGCGGAACTGCAGGACGCTGGCGATCTCGAAGGGGCACGCCAGCAAATTCGCGACTGGCTGGCCGTGGAAGTTGTCCCGAGATTCCGCCGTGCCGCCGAGGAGCAGCTCGCGTACTTGGACGACCCAGAACCTCCAGGTTGAGCGCCGGATCCGCCTCGCACGCCACGCCCAGGCCGTCCACGGCGGCGTATCAGGTTAGCTACCGGTTGAAGAACGACACCTGCTGGAAGCGCAGACCGGCCAGAATCTGGTCCACTCGCGTGCTGGACAGGGACCCGATGCGTTCACCCAGGCGGGCCTTGTCGACCGAGGAGATCTGCGAGACGACCACCACGCTCTGCTTGGGAAGGTTTCCTTCGCCCACCTCCAGCAGAACGTTTCCCGGCTCGGTGGCCCGGTGCAGATTCGACGTCAGCGCGCATACAACGACGGTGGTGATGCGCGAGTGGTTGAAGATGTCGTCCTGAACCACCACGTGGGGATGGGAGTAGGCCGGGGCAGGACCCCTTGAGTCATCGGGCCCAAGCCAGAAGATATCTCCGCGGTTGATGCTCACGGGAGGCGTGCCCGTGGGCGCTCCTGTGTCCGTCTTCATTTCGCGCTCGCTATTCCCAGCCAGTAGAGACCTCGCCGGGTGCGCAGGATCTGCTCCAAGAACTTCGCGAACGAGTGGGTGATTTGCTTGCAATATGCTGGATCCGGCCACGCTTCATGATCCCCATCGAAGAGGGGGTAACGGCCGTTCTCCTGTCGAGCCACGTCTACCATGACGTAGTTGCCATCCTGCACATCGCAGAGTGCGTAGGTCGAAGCGGGTCCCCACTTGTCATCGTCCTCGCCGTAGATGGAGACACGCGCCCGGATGATCTTGGTCAGTGGAAGAATGCGATAAGGCGTGTCCGGCAACCGCTCAATCAGTTCTGCCCCATTGCAGTGTAAGTAGAAGGTGCGCAGATCAGGGTCCAACTTCCAGCCCACCCGCTGCTCGAAAGTATCAATCTCCTCAGGGGAGGCGGGCGGGTATGGAAAGTGCTCGCGGGAAATCTCGTCGAGCAAATCGGTCATAGACATGGCGAGCACTGGTCTTAAGGAATCTTCGATTGTTCGCGAAGCACGTCTTCAGCAAGGGATTTATCGTTTGGACGCAACCTACCGGAATGCATCGACGGCGAAAGCAGCCGCGATCGAACCGTCGAGGATGGCGGTTCCCGGCTTCGACTCGGGCCGTTTCCGCATCTGGTCCTCCCCCAGCCGGGCGACCGCGCAGAGTGGAATCTTCTCGCCGTCCGGAGGGTGCGCCTCGTAATACCGGATGACGACCTGAGGCCCGCTCGTCCACACCTGCCCATACAAGCGGGTAGGCCCCTCCAGCGTGCCAAAGTCCTCTTTCAGGACGCTCTCGATCGGTCCGTCGTAGAGCGTGATGCGTCGGCTCCGGATCTGGTTCGCATCCAGCTCCACCAACGCACTGTCTCCGACGCGCAGCCTCATGTAGCGCATCGCCTTCAGCGCTTCTTCTGGGCACTCCTGGGGGCCTGGAGTGCCGTCCGGGCGCAGCGCCACGCCACCGGCCGTGGTGCAGGCGGACGTCGCGGACAGGAGGAGGGTGCTCAGGAGTGCTTTGGGGGCGGGCATGAGCGGCACTTCTACTTCTGAATGAGGGTGCGTTCCATCGTCACCATCACTTGGAGGAGGCCATCCCCACCGAAGAGCGGGAGGGCGAGATCCACGAGTTCTCCCGTCTCTGTTTCGAAAGCACTCTGGTCCGCGACCACCGCGCTCCTCCCTGTTCGACCAGGGATGAGGGAGCTTCGGTCCCTGCGCAGTGCGAAGGAGCGGGCTGTGATGCTGGAGATCTCGAAGGGGCACGTCAGCAGATCCGCGACTGGCTGGCTGTGGAGGTCGTTCCAAGATACCGCCGTGCCGCGGAGGAGCAGCTCGCGTACCTGGATGAACTGCCTCCGACGCCATGACCACTCCGGATTGGTAGAGCGCATTACCTGAAGGCATCGACGACGTAGGCCGCAGCGACGGAGCCATCAAGAATGGCGGTTCCTGGTTGAGACTCGGGCCGTTTCTTCATCTGGTCGTAGCTGAGCCGGGCCACCGCGCAGATAGGAAGTTTCGCGCTGTCTGGAGGGTGGGCTTCATAGTAGCGGATGACCACCTGCGGACCGCTCGTCCAGACCTGTCCGTACAGGCGCGTCGTCGCCTCAAGCGTGCCAAACTCTTCCTTCAGAACGCTCTCAATGGGGCCGTCGTAGAGCGTGATGCGCTTGCTCCTCAATTGGTTCGCGTCAAGTTCCACCAAAGAGGCATCCCCGACGTGTAGCTTCAGCGCCTCCATTATTTTTTGGGCTTCTTCGGAACATTTCTGAGGGCCTGGCGTGCCATCCCGACGCAACGCCACGCCACCAGACGTGGCACAGCCGAGCGATGCCGCAAGGAGAATGGACGTGCTGAGAAGAAGGCGGTTCTGGGTGAGCATCACCGGCATTTCTACTGCCGAATCAGCGTGTGATCCATTGTGACGGCCACCTGAAGGAGCCCATCTCCACGGAAAATCAGGAGGGAGAGGTCGACGAGTTTCCCCTCTTGGTCGAAGGCGCTTTCGTCCACCACGACCGCGATCTTTCCGGACTGACCCGGAGCAAGTTCGGTCCGATCCATACGAAGAGCGAAGGGTTTTTTCGTGTGGCTGGTGAAGTCCCGGGTCACGTAGGCACCATCAAACGTCCAGGGGGCTTCGTCGCCAGTGTTCGTCAGGTGAACCAGAACCGCTGCCTTCCCGGGACCCGAAAAGATTTCGACAACCATGGCCATGCCGTCGTTCTTCGGACGGTAAACGGCTTGACGCCGAAACGGCGTTTTCTTCACGTCCCCCTTGAAGAGGAGCGTCGCATAAGCGTGGTCGATGGACTGTTCCTCCCTCTTGAGCCGCTCGTTCTCGTCGCGGAGCTCGCTCTCGCGCTGGAGGGCGTCGTTGAGGGAGAAGAGCACCGCGTTGTAGCTGTCGGGATCCTTGAACACGTTGACCTGATGGTCGGTGAAGGGCGTCCAGCCCAGGTCCTGCTTGTCCCAGGGTGGCCGCACCAGGAACGGGATCTCCGTCCCGTCCACGAGCGTCACGAGCAGAGGCACCCCTTCGTCACGGCCGAGGTTGCGAAGCGGCTCGATGACCACCTTCTTGCTCCCAACGAGCAACGGCTCGAACCGGCCTTCCCACCCCAGGAGCTTCGTCTTGGCGGGGTCCACCTCCTGGTCGAACCGGAGGACCGTCACCACCTGTCCAGAGACGTGGATGTTGTGCGTGGCGGTACTCGGATGCTCCGACAGCTTGAGCGTCCGGAGCACGATCCGATCGTCCGGCAGCCTGGCCCAGGCCGAGGGAGCCACGAGGAGGAGAAGCAGGGCAGACGCGGAGGCGGAAGGACGCATCAACCGGGAAACCTAACCGATAGGCTTCCCGGCGTCCAACCTCCCAGGTGGGTGGTCTCCTTCGCCTACTTCCAGGACAGGTGCAGGGATGGGTTGTGGCGCCAGTACACGTCGTGCTCGCGGATCACCCCGCACCCCTGGCCGCGGTACTGAGGATGCAGGTGGGATGCGTGCCCCTGGCCTGTCTCAATACAGCAAGGAGAGAACGGGAGTGTATTCGTCGTAGGTAGGTCCCCCATCGCTGAGCTGGCCGCTTCCGTTGGACCCCCAGCCCCACACCGTGCCATCCGAGCGCACCACCAGCGAGTGAGAGTCGCCCGCCGCCACAGCCGCCCCCCCACTCAACCCTGGCACCGCCCCAGGCGCCCTGCGGCTGCTGTAGGTGCCATCCCCGAGCTGGCCGCTTCCGTTGGCCCCCCAGCCCCACACCGTGTTGTCCGAGCGCAGCGCCAGCGAGTGGCCGTAGCCCGCCGCCACGGCCACCCCCCCGCTCAACCCCGGCACCGCCCCAGGCACCTTGCGGTTGCTCGTGGTGCCATCGCCCAACTGGCCGTAGGCGTTGAGCCCCCAGGCCCACACCGTGCCGTCCGAGCGCAGCGCCAGCGAGTGGCCGAGGCCCGCCGCCACGGCCGTCACCCCGCTCAACCCGGGCACCGCCCCAGGCACCGGGCGGCTGGTCGTGGTGCCATCGCCCAACTGGCCGGAGGAGTTGTACCCCCAGGCCCATACGGTGCCGTCCGAGCGCACCGCCAGCGAGTGGCTGTCGCCTGCCGCCATGGCCACCACCCCGCTCAATCCTGGCACCGCCCCAGGCACCGTGCGGTTGCTGTAGAGGCCATTCCCCAACTGGCCGGAGGCGTTGTACCCCCAGGCCCACACGGTGCCGTCCGAGCGCAGCGCCAGCGAGTGGCGGGCGCCCGCCGCCACGGCCACCACCCCGCTCAAGCCTGGCACCGCCACGGGCACCGTGCGGGTGAGGGTGGTGCCATCGCCCAGCTGGCCGTAGATGTTGTACCCCCAGGTCCACACCGTGCCGTCCGAGCGCAACGCCAACGCATGGCTAACGCCCGCCGCCACGGCTGTCACCCCGCTCAACCCAGGCACTGCCCCAGGTACCGTGCGATTGCCCGTGGTGCCATCCCCCAGCTGGCCGGCGGAGTTGTCCCCCCAGGCCCACACGGTGCCGTCCGAGCGCAGCGCCACCGAGTGGGCGGCGCCCGCCGCCACGGCCACCCCCGCGCTCAACCCTTGCACCGCCACAGGCGCCGTGCGGGTGTGCGTGGTGCCAGTGCCCAGCTGGCCGGAGGCGTTGTCCCCCCAGCCCCACACTTTGCCGTCCGCGCGCACCACCTGCGAGGAGTACTGGCCCGCCGCCAGGGCCATCACCTCGCTCAAGCCTGGCACCGCCGCAGGCACCGTGCGGTTGACGGTGGTGCCATCCCCGAGCTGGCCGTAGGCGTTGTACCCCCAGGTCCACACCGTGCCGTCCGGGAGCAACGCCAGCGAGTGGGAATGGCCCGCGGCCACGGCCGTCACCTCGCTCAAGCCTGGCACCGCCACAGGCACCGTGCGGTTGACGGTGGTGCCATCGCCCAACTGGCCGTAGAGGTTGTGCCCCCAGGCCCACACCGTACCGTCCGAGCGCAGCGCCAGCGAGTGGCCGTGGCCTGCCTCCACGGCCGTCACGCCGCTCAAGCCTGGCACCGCCACAGGCACCTTGCGGTTGCTCGTGGTGCCATCGCCCAACTGGCCGTAGAGGTTGGCCCCCCAGGTCCACACCGAGCCGTCCGTGCGCAACGCCAACGAGTAATATTGGCCCGCCGCCACGGCCACCACCCCGCTCAAGCCCGGCACCGCCACAGGCGCCCTGCGGTGGGTCGTGGTGCCATCCCCCAGCTGGCCGGAGTCGTTGTATCCCCAGGTCCGCACCGTGCCGTCCGAGAGCAACGCCAGCGAGTGGGAATGGCCCGCCGCCACGGCCACCACGCCGCTCAACCCGGGCACCGCCACGGGCAGCGTGCGGTTGAGCGAGGTGCCATCGCCCAACTGGCCGTAGGCGTTGGACCCCCAGATCCACACCGTCCCGTTCGAGCGCAACGCCACCGAGTGGTTCTGGCCCGTGGCGACGGCCACCACCCCGCTCAAGCCTGGCACCGCCCCAGGCACCGAGCGGCTGTTCGTGGTGCCATCGCCCAGCTGGCCGTAGGTGTTATCCCCTGTGGCCCACACGGTCCCGTTGGGACGTATCGCCAAGGAATGTTCCCCCCCCGCGGAGAGACGGGCCCTGGCCTGAGAACTCCAGAGCGGCGAGCGGTGCGACGCCTGTTCTTCCGTCTCGACCGTGGCCTGCCCACAGCCCACGGCCAGCCAAAGCCCAAGCCCTACCGTCAACATCCTCTTCATCCATCCCTGACTGCGCTGCATTCGGAAACCCCTGGGTCCTGACGCTTGAAAAGCGGTGAATCCAGTTAATCCGAAAAATACCGCTCTGGCTAGTCAGGTGGAGTCTCACGGGATGCGTGCCCCTGGCCCTCCTTCAGTACAGCAAGGAAAGCGTGGGAGCGTACTCGGAGGAGGTAGGTCCCCCATCGCTGATCTGGCCTCTGCCGTTGGACCCCCAGCCCCACACCGTGCCGTCCGAGCGCACCGCCAGCGCGTGAGTGTCGCCTGCCGCCACCATGCCCCCCTCGGTCAACCCTTGCACCGCCACAGGCAGCGTGCGGTTGCTCGTGGTGCCATCTCCCAGCTGGCCGGCTCCGTTGGCCCCCCAGCCCCACACGGTGCTGTCCGAGCGCACCGCCACCGAGTAGGCGTAGCCCGCCTCCACGGCGGCGACTCCGGTCAACCCAGGCACCGCCCCAGGCGCCGTGCGGTTGCTCGTGGTGCCATCCCCCAGCTGGCCGGAGGTGTTGTAGCCCCAGGTCCACACCGTGCCGTCCGAGCGCACCGCCACCGAGTGGGCGTAGCCCGCCGCCACCGCCACCCCCCCGCTCAAGCCTGACACCACCGTAGGCGCCGGGCGGCCGGTCGTGGTGCCATCGCCCAACTGGCCGGAGGCGTTGGCCCCCCAGGCCCACACGGTGCCGTTCGAGCGCACCGCCAGCGAGTGGTTGTTGCCCGCTGCCACAGCCACCACCCCGCTCAAGTTTGGCACCGCCCGAGGCGTCGTGCGGCTGCTGTAGGTGCCATTGCCCAATTGGCCGGAGGCGTTGTCCCCCCAGGCCCAGACGGTGCCGTCCGAGCGCAAGGCCAGCGAGTGGTGGGCGCCCGCCGCTACGGCCACCACCCCGCTCAACCCGGGCACCGCCCCCGGCGCCGTGCGGGGGAGGGTGGTGCCATCGCCCAATTGGGCGTTTGTGTTATCCCCCCAGGCCCACACCGTGCCGTCCGAGCGCAAGGCCAGCGAGTGGGAAGAGCCCGCCGCCACGGCCACCACCCCCGTCAACCCGGGTACCGCCCCAGGCCCCGTGCGGTTGCCCGTGGTGCCATCGCCGAGCTGGCCGGCGGCGTTGTCCCCCCAGGCCCACACCGTGCCGTCCGAGTGCACCGCCAGCGAGTGGTATTGGCCCGCCGCCACCGCCGTCACCTCACTCAACCCTTGTACCGCCACAGGCGCCGTGCGGGTGCTCGTGGTGCCAGTGCCCAACTGGCCGGAGGCGTTGGACCCCCAGCCCCACACCTTGCCGTCCGCGCGCACCACCTGCGAGGAGTGCTGGCCCGCGGCCAGGGCCATCACCCCGCTCAACCCTGGCACTTCCATCGGCACCCTGCGGTTGCTCGTGGTGCCATCCCCGAGCTGGCCGGAGGCGTTGGCCCCCCAGCTCCACACCGTGCCGTTCGGGAGCAACGCCAGCGAGTGGCCGAAGCCCGCCGCCACGGCCACCACCCCGCTCAACCCGGGCACCGCCACGGGCACCCTGCGCTCGGTCCAGGAGCCATCCCCGAGCTGGCCGGAATTGTTGTAGCCCCAGGCCCACACCGTGCCGTCCGAGCGCAACGCCACCGAGTAGGCGTAGCCCGCCGCCACGGCCGCCACCCCGCTCAACCCGGGCACTGCCCCAGGCACCTTGCGGGTGCTCGTGGTGCCATCGCCCAGTTGGCCGTTTGCGTTGTCTCCCCAGGTCCACACGGTGCCGTCCGAGCGCACCGCCAACGAGTGGTATTGGCCTGTCGCCACGGTCACCACCCCGGTCAAGCCTGGCACCGCCCCAGGCACCTTGCGGTGGGTTGTGGTGCCATCCCCGAGCTGGCCGGCGCCGTTGTAGCCCCAGGCCCACACCGTGCCGTCCGGGAGCAACGCCAGCGAGTGGGAGTAGCCCGCCGCCACGGCCACCACGCCGCTCAACCCGGGCACCGCCACGGGCACCTTGCGGGTGCTCGTGGTGCCATCGCCCAGTTGGCCGTGGTAGTTGTACCCCCAGGTCCACACGGTGCCGTCCGAGCGCAACGCCACCGAGTGGTATTGGCCCGTCGCCACGGCGATCACCCCGCTCAGGCCTTGCACCGCCCCAGGCACCGAGCGGCTGCTCGTGGTGCCATCGCCCAACTGGCCGTAGGTGTTACCCCCCGCGGCCCACACGGTGCCATCTGGACGCACCGCCAGGGAATGTTCCCCCCCCGCGGAGAGACGGGCCCTCGCCTGAGAGCCCCAGAGCGGCGAGCTGCGCGACGCCTGTTCTTCCGTCTCCACCGTGGCTTGCCCACAACCCACGGCCAGCCAAAGTCCAAGCCCTACGCTCCACACCTGCTTCAACCATCCCTGACTGCGCTGCATTCGAAACCCCTGGGTCCTGACGCTCGAAAAGCGGTTATTTCTATTTAGTACGAGAAATAAAGCTATTGCGAGCCGTGTCAGGTTCAGGCCGTTTTGACTGAAGCGCTCCTCCTCGGCGGTACGCGCACTGGGCTGTCACTTGCGGAGCATGGACTCCAGTTGGGGCAGCACCCCCAGGTGCATGGCGGTGGAGACCAGCATGCGCCGCTCTTTCATGTCCACGCGGCCATCCACCAGCGCCATCTGGACCAAGTGGTCCATGAAGACAGACGCCTCGGGGCTGCCCTTGGTGGGCATCAGCCTCTGGAAGAGCGGCTGCCCGGCGTTGAGGGCCATCTCCACGTTCTGCCAGGGGATGCTCCAGCGCGTGGCGCACACCTTGAGCAGCTTGCGCTCCGTGGCGTCCACGGTGCCGTCCGCGGCGGCGATGGAGGCCATCATGTAGAGGAGCCGCTCGCGCTCCTGCACGTCCACCACGGTGTCCGTGGCCCGCGCGGGGCTCGTCACCGGGGCCTGGGCTCCGGGGACGCGGCGGTAGCGCGTCTGGGCCTCCCAGGTCTCGTAGGGCAGGGTGGTGGCGAGCACCCAGTCCCGGGCGCTCGTGCCGAGCTGCGTGCCGCAGTACGCGCAGGCGCTGGCGCCGCTGCTCGTCAGGGGCGCGTTGCACTCCGGGCAGCGATCCGTGGCCATGCCGTTGGAGGTGTTCGTCTTCACCCCGTGCCGGCGCGTCAGCGTGAACACCCAGCGCTGGGGCACGGTGGGCAGCTCCCGGGGCCGCTCGTTCGCCGCCGCCGTGCCCAGCCGGGCGCTCCAGCGGATCTCCACGTGGGCCCGGTCATCGCCGTCCGGGTGGACCTCCAGGGCCCGGGTCACCACCGCGCCCACGGCGCACTCCAGGATGACGCGGCGCTGGCCCTGCTGGCGCAGCGTGGAGAGCTCCGTGCCGAGCTGGGAGACGATCTCCGTGTTGGCCACCTGCGCCAGGCGCTTCTCGTCCCCCTGGCTCTGCGCGTCGATCCACTTCCAGAACAGCAGCGAGGCGCGATCCTCCAGCACCTCCAGGTTGAGCGCGGGGTCCGCCTGGCGCGCGGCGCCCAGGCCGTCCACGGCGGCGGCATAGCGGTTGTGCTCGATGCCCTGGGTGATTTCCGAGAGCGTCCAGTCGTAGTTGCCCGAGTTGACGATGGCCTGGCAGTACTCGCAGACGTTGCTCGCCCCTCCTTTATAGGGCGCGCCGCACTGGGGGCACTTGCCCTGGTAGACGTCCTGGCCGATGCGCGTCACCACCCCGGGCTTGCGCACGAACGTCCACACCTCGGTGAAGGACTCCAGGGGCACCCTCCGGGCGGCGGCCAGGGCTTGCTCGTCCGAGGCCGAGGCGGGCACGTCCGTGTCGCGCATCTGCGCCTGGACGCGGATCTGGAGGCTGTCGAACCACTCGCTCTGCTCCAGGCCGATGATGCGCGCGTCCAGCAGCTGGATGTCGCTGATGGCATCGCGCACGCCCTGGGCGGCCATGAGCTGGAGCTGCACGTTGAAGCGCTGGTACGTGGCGTCCGAGAGGAACGGGCGCACCGGGGTGAGCTCCCGCTGGAACCAGGCCTCCTGGAGCGCCGGGAAGAGCTGACGCACCTTGTCGAGCACACCCTGCGCCTCGAACTGCGGATCCTTGCGCTTGAGGGACCGGACCCAGCCCAGGACGGCCTGGTCCGACACCTGGGTGCGCTGCTCCGCCTCCCGCCGCTCAAAGGCCCGCTGGGTGGCGCCGGTGGGGTGCAGGTTCCGCTTGTAGAAGTAGTAAACCACCACCGCGACGATGAGCAGCGGGATGCCGACCTTCGGGTACCGGAAGGCGAAGGTGATGAGGCGGAAGAACAGGTAGATGAGCCCCGCGTCCCCATCGCCATTCCCGTAGCTCGGCGAGTCCCGGGTGTAGTTCTCGCCCCCGCCGCCCCGGGCCAGCGCTTCCAGGGGGACCAGGGTGGTGAGGCCCCCCAGGACCAGCAGCCAGGAGGGCAGGCGGACAGAGTGTTGGAAGAGCACGCGCATCCCCTCACTCTAACCGCTTCTGCCTTGCCAGGTCCGCCCCAACGCCGCAGGCTGCCAGGGTTCAGGGAGCCCCCTCGGGGGGCGTGGAAGGGGAGCGCACATGCCGGAATTCAAGGTCGACGCACGGGGAGCCATCGAGATCTGGACCATCGACGGGGCGGACCGCCGCAACGCGATCAGCCGGGCCATGCTCCAGGAGCTGAGCGGGATGGTGGCCCGCGTCTCCACCGGCCGGGACGTGCGCGTGGTCATCATTACCGGCGCCGGGGACAAGGCCTTCTGCGCGGGCGCGGACCTGAAGGAGCGCGCGGGCATGAGCGAGGCGGAGGTGCGCGCCTTCCTGGACGGCCTTCGCAAGACCTTCCGGGCCATCGAGATGAGCGACTGCGTCTTCATCGCCGCCATCAACGGGGCGGCGCTCGGGGGCGGCACGGAGCTGTCGCTCGCGTGCGATATGCGCGTGGCGGTGCCCGGCACGGAGCTGGGGCTCACCGAGGTGCGGCTGGGCATCATCCCCGGCGGCGGCGGCACGCAGCGGCTCTCCCGGCTGGTGGGGCCGGGCCGCGCCAAGGATCTCATCCTCACCGGGCGGCGGATGAACGCGGCCGAGGCCTTCAGCATCGGCCTGGTGAACCGGCTGGCCCCCGAGGGGCACCTGGTGGAGACGGCCTTCTCGCTGGCGGAGGCCATCGTGGCCAACGCGCCCATCGCCGTGTCCACGGCCAAGCACGCCATCGACGAGGGGACGGGGCTGGAGCTGGAGGACGCGCTCGCGCTGGAGCTGCGCAAGTACGAGGAAGTCCTCCAGACGGAGGACCGGCTGGAGGGGCTGCGCTCCTTCGCCGAGAAGCGGCCCCCGGTCTACAAGGGCCGCTAACGGGTGGACGCTCAGGTGAGGTTGGGCAAGGCGCCCTTGCAGTAGGCGGGGTTGCCGAACGTGTTCGTCTGCACGCCCATGGCGTTGAGGAGGGAGACGTACAGCTCGTTGTGCCAGCCGTTGGTGTACTTGAGGTAGCGCCCGGTCCGGAAGTAGCCGCCGCAGCTGCCGGCCATCACGAACGGCACGTCCCGGCGGCTGTGGCTGTTGCCCTTGCCCAGCTCGTTGCCCCAGAGCACCGCGGTGTTGTCGAGCAGCGTCCGGTCTCCCTCCTGGACCTTGGCCATCTGCGTGAGCAGGTAGGCGAACTGCTGCGCGTACCAGACGTTGATCTTCGTGATCTTCTCCTGCACCGCGGCGTCGCTGTCGCCGAAGTGGGACAGATCGTGGTGCCGGTCGGTGACGCCCACCCACGGGAAGGCGACCTGGCTCACGCTGCGGCTCCACTGGAGCGTGGCCACCTTGGTCAGGTTGCACGTGAGCGCCATGACGAGCAGGTCCATCTGGAGCTTGCCCACGGCGGGGAAGTTCTCGTTCTTCGTGTGGTCCAGCGTGGCGGGCTGGGCGGGCTTCACGCACGAGGCGCCCACCGCGTGGTCCTCCAGATCCAACCGCCGCTCAATCTCCCGGATGGCGGTGAGGTGCGCATCCACCTTCTGCAGGTCCGTGTTGCCGAGCTGGGCCCGGAGCCGCTTGAAGTCCTCCTGGGTGCTGTCGAGCACGGAGTGGCGGCGGTAGCGCAGCTCGGCCAGCCCCGCGGGGTCCGCGTTGAAGTTGGCGAAGATGCGGTTGAAGGCGTTGCGCGGGTTGTCCTCGGCCGGCATCGGCGAGCCCGGGCCCGAGTAGGACATGCGCGACCAGATGTTCGCGCCGCCCGTCTGCACCCCGAACAGGAGCGAGGGGAACCGGTCGTTCTGGCCCACGCGCCTGGCGATCTCCTGGTCAATGGAGATGCCGCCGCCCCAGCCGACCTTCTCCGAGTCACCCCCGGTGAAGATGTCCCCGTTCTGGAGCTCCGTACCGGTGAGGAGATGTCCCATGCCCTTCTGGTGGCCGTCACCTGGGCCGTGGTGGGCCGATTCCATGTCCAGGTTGTCCAGCAGGAGCAACTTGGACTTGTGGGGCTCCAGCGGCGCGAGGATTCGGCCGAGCTGGAAGGACGTCTCGCTCCCGGACGGAGTCCAGGCGGGGGGGATGGTGCCGTTGGCGCTGAAGACGAACACGAAGCGCTTGGGCGTGGCGGGGGCGGCGGCGTGGGCCTCCATGGCCTCGAGGAAGGGCAGCGCGATGGCCACCCCGCTCAGGCCTCGCAGGAGGGTACGGCGGCTCAAGGGTTGGCGGATCATGGCTCTCCTCACTGCGCGGCGGGGGCCGGCTGGCGGTAGCGGAAGGCGTCGGACAGGGTGAGCTGCACCAGCAGCTCCCGGAGGTTGAAGCCGCTCCGGGCGAACTGCTTCTTCAGGTTCTGCACCTCGCACTGTTCCTGGGAGGTTTCCCCGCGGCCGTTGGCGTAGCGGAACCACTGGGTGGCCACGCACTCCATCACGTAGGTGCTCCGGGCGAACTTGCGCGACAGCTCCACCGCGCCCACGTAGCCCCCTTCCGCGTCCCCGGCCTGGGTGACGCTGCCGCTGGCATCCACCGGCAGGGTGCCCTCGTGGGTCCGGAAGGCGCCCGCGCCGTCGTAGTTCTCGAAGCCGAACCCGATGGGATCGATGAGCGCGTGGCAGCCCGAGCAGGCGGGGCTGCGGGTGTGCTCGGCGAAGCGCTCGCGCGTGGTGGCATCCGGCGAGGGGTCCGGCGGCGCGCCCACGTTGTCCGGCGGGGTGGGCAGCTGCTGGCAGAGGAACTGCTGGCGCGCGAAGACGCCGCGGTGAATGGGCGAGCTCTGGTTGGGCTTGGCGTGGCTGGCCAGGAAGCTGGCCTGGGTGAGCAGGCCCGCGCGCTTGGAGGGGTCCACCGTCACCTTCTCGAAGGCGCTGCCCGCCGGGCCGGTGACGCCGTAGAAGTCCGCCAGCGGCTTGTTGGCGAAGGTGAAGGGTGCGTCGAACAGCAGCGAGGCGCTGCCCTCGCTGTCGAAGAAGACGTAGTCGAGGAACTTCTCCGTCTCGGTGCGCATGGCCGCCTTCAGGGGCTCGAAGGCGGGGTAGACGGTGGTGTCCTTGGTGGTGTGCGAGAACTCATCCAGCTTCAGCCACTGGCGGTGGAACTCGGCCACCATCTTGCGCGCCTTGGGGTCGGCAATCATCCGCCGCGCCTGGGCCTCCACCTGGGCGGGGGTGACGAGCTCCCCGGCATCGGCGGCCTGGAACAGCGCCGCGTCGGGCATCGTGCCCCAGAGGAAGTACGAGAGCCGGGAGGCCATCTCGTAGGAGGTGACCTGCACCGTGGAGACGCCCTGGGCCGAGGGCGTCCCCGTCTCGACGCGGTAGAGGAAGAAGGGGGACTGGAGCAGGGCCTGGAGCGTCATCCGGATGCCGGTGAGGAAGTCCTTCCGGTCCCGGCCCGCCTGGTACACCGCGAGCAGGCGGGTGACTTCGCCGGCCTCCAGGGGGCGGCGCCAGGCGCGCTTGCCGAAGGACTCGATGAACTGCCGGGCGCAGGCGGCCTCGGTGCCGGAGGTGGGCTGGCACGGCAGGAGCGCGTCCAGGTTCGCCGAGCCGGACAGCGTCTCCGAGGCCTCCATCCACTGCTCCACATGGAGCAGGGTGACGTTCAGCGCGTAGGCGTTGTTGTTGAAGCCCAGCGACTCCTCTTCCTTGGCGAACGTCTCGGCGGGCTGGAGCGAGGTGCCCAGCAAGTCCCGCACGGTGTTGTTGTACTCGAAGCGCGTGAGCCGCCGCAGGGGCGAGGGGCCCGGCTCGATGCCGCTCGCGGGGCAGTCCGAGGCCTCCGGGCCGCCCGGGTTCGTGGACTCCTCACCGGGGAGGGGGCCGCTGACATCCAGCTCGGCCTGGCCGAAACAGCCCCCCAGGAAGAGGGCCGCCGAGACCAGCCGGGCCAGTCCGAGCATGCGGTGGGGAGAACTCACGCGGGGCGACCTCGTGTCGGGGAAGGGGGTGGCTCCTCCCTTCGCAAGGTCCGCGCCAGAACATGCTTTTCAGGATTTCAGTGGGTTAGCCCACAGCGCTCCGGCCGGGTGGGGGGCGTTGTCCCCATCCCGGTGTGGAGTCCTCCCCCCAGCCTCAGAACAGGCGGTTGAGGCCGTTGAGGGCGGCCACGCGGTACGCCTCGGCCATGGTGGGGTAGTTGAAGGTGGTATTGACGAAGTAGTCGATGGAGTTGCCGGGCCCGTCCTGGGACATGATGGCCTGGCCGATGTGGATGATCTCCGAGGCGTTGTCGCCCAGGCAGTGGATGCCGAGGATCTCCCGCGTGTCCCGGTGGAACAGCAGCTTGAGCATGCCCACGGTGCGGCCGGTGATTTGCGCGCGGGCCAGGCTCTTGAAGAAGGCGTGGCCGACTTCATAGGGCACGCCCAGCTTCGTTAGCTCCTGCTCGGTGCGCCCCAGGCTGCTGATCTCCGGGCTGGTGTAGATGCCGCTGGGGATGTCCTTCACCAGCTTGTGCTCGAGCCGGCCCTCGACGATGTGGGTGGCGGCGAAGCGGCCCTGGTCATACGAGGCGCTGGCCAGGGAGGGGATGCCCACCACGTCACCCACCGCGTAGATGTGGGGCACGATGGTCTGGTACGCGTCGTTCACCTGCACGTTGCCGCGCGAGTCGGTCTGGATGCCCAGCTTGTCGAGCCCCATGTCGTAGGTGTTGCCGGTGCGCCCGTTGGCCCAGAGGAAGATCTCCGTCTTGAGCCGCTTGCCGCTCTTGAGGTGCAGCACCACGCCGTCGTCGGTGGGCTCCACGCGCTCCATCTGCTCCTGGTGGCGGATGAGCACGCCCTGCTCGCGCAGGTGGTAGGAGAGCGCGTCGGAGATCTCGTCGTCCAGGAAGGACAGGAGCCGGTCGCGCGTGTTCACCAGGTCCACCTTCACGCCGAGCATGCGGAACATGGAGGCGTACTCGCAGCCGATGACGCCGGCGCCGTAGATGAGCATCGTCATCGGCGTCTCGTTCATCGTCAGGATGGTGTCCGAGTCGTAGATGCGCGGGTGGGTGAAGTCCAGGTTGGGCGGGCGGTAGGGGCGCGAGCCCGTGGCGATGACGAAGGACTTGGCGGACAGCAGCTCGCTGGCGCCGCGGGGATCCGTCACCTCCAGCGTGTGCGCGTCCAGGAAGCGCCCATGGCCGATGGACAGATCCACGCGGTTGCGCTCGTAGAAGGTGGTGCGAAGCTGGACCTGGCGGGCCACCACGGTGGAGGCCTTGCGCATCATGTCCTTGAACTTGGAGACCTTGGCCAGCTCCACGCGCAGCTCGGGGTGGTCGTTCTGCACGTCCACCAGCCGCTGAATGGCATGGCGCAGGGCCTTGGAGGGGATGGTGGCGGTATGGGTGCAGGCGCCGCCCACCAGTTGGCGGTTGTCCACCATGCAGACGCGCTTGCCCTCCTTGGCCGCCTTCATGGCCGCGCCCTCGCCTCCAGGGCCCGACCCAATCACCACGATGTCGAAATGCCGCGTGCTCATGGACCGATACTTCTTCACCTGAGCCCTCTCTGGAAGAAATCAATCCATCCAGCGCCCGCCTGGAGCCTGGGGATGCGCTCAACGGAGCGTATGCCCTGGCTGGACGGGGAGTCTCTGAGCTACAAGGCGGGGAGCAACCCCTCGCTTTCGCATCCAGGGCCTTCCCATGCGACGAATCCAGCTTCCGTTCCGGTGCCTGCGGCTCATGGCCGTGCTCGGAGGAGGGCTCGCGGCGGCGGAGGAGCCCGTGGGCACCGTCGAGGGTGCGAGGGAGGAGCCTCCCCGCAACTACGGCAACCTGCGCGCGGGGGCGTCCACCTCCGGCCGCCGCCCCAGCATCTGCCTGGAGCTGTCCCCCCTGGCCCGGCTGGGGCTGGAGGCGTGTGGCACCGGCTCGGGGTTTCTCCACCATGACCCGGAGCCAACCCTTACCCACTTCCGCGCCAACCTGACGCTGACCTCCTGGAAGACGCGCCTGGGGTGGCTCCAGCCGCGCTTGAGCGCGGGCTTCGCCGAGCTCCAGGTGGGCGAGGACGGCGCGGGCTTCGACTTCTCGGACACGGGGCCCACGGGCGTGGAGACCGCGGGGCCCGAGCTGGGCGCCTCCGTCCGGGCCCTGTTTCCGCTCTCGTCCCGCCTGGAGCTGGTGGGGGAGCTGGGCGTGAGCGCCGCGTACTTCCGCGCCGCGCCCTCGTTGATCAAACCCCAGAACCGGTTCCAGCCCAGCGCCTCGTTCACCCTCGGCGTCGGATTCTGAGACGGAGACCACCCCATGGATTCAGCAAACACGTCCTATCAGTCCTGGCTGGAGTCCTTTGCCGCGGCGCACGGCGCCATGGCGGGCTCGGTGCACGTGCAGCGCGGCGAGGACCTGGAGCTGGTGGCCTCCCTCAACCTCCCGCCCCCGGTGGTGGCCGCCGTGCGCCATGTGCCCCGGGGCAAGGGCATGGCGGGGTTGGCGCAGGTGCGCAAGGCGCCCGTGCAGACCTGCAACCTCCAGGAGGATGACACGGGCCGGATCAAGCCCGGGGCCAAGGCCGTGGCCGGACGGGCCGCCGTGGCCCTGCCGGTGTTCGACGCGGCGGGCGAGGTGCTCGCCGTGGTGGGCCTCGCCTTCCAGGAGGAGGGGGAGATTCCCGCCGAGCGCGAGCAGGCCCTGATGGTGTCCGCCGCGAAGCTGCCTTCCCGGGCCGCCTGAGCCCTTGAGGCCCTTCCCGGAGAGGCTGGACGCCAAGCGCGCGGCGGTGGGCTGGACGGTCTTCTGCGGCTTGCTCCTGGCGGCCATTCTCGTTCCCTTCTTCCTCTTCGGCGAGCGGCTGGAGGTGGCCACCCGCGCCTTCCTGGACGCGCGGCCGCCCGATGGGCAGGTGGCGCTCGTGCTGGGGGGGCTGCTGGCGGCGGATCTCGTGCTGCCCGTGCCCTCCAGCCTCCTCGGCACCGCGGCGGGGGCGCTGCTGGGCTTCTGGCGCGGCATGCTGGCCTGCTGGGCAGGCATGATGGTGGGCTGCGGGCTGGGCTACCTGCTGGGCGCCAGGGCCGGAGAGGCGGCCCTGCGGCGCATGGCGGGCGAGGCCGAGGTGCGGCGGCTGGCCGGGCTGTCTGGACGCCATGGCCACTGGTTCCTGCTCGTCCTGCGGGGCGTGCCCGTGCTGGCGGAGTCCTCCGTCGTCTTCGCGGGCGTCAGCCGCATGCCGCTGCGGCGCTTCTTCGGGACCACCGCCCTGGCCAACCTGGGCATCTGCGCCACCTACGCGGCCGTGGGGGCCTCCGCCGTGCGGCTCGGCTCGTTCCTGGTGCTGTTCGCCGGGATCGTCCTGCTCCCCGGACTCGCGCTCTGGGCGGTGCGGCGCGGCACGAAGCGCAGTTGAGACAGTCCTTCCTCATTCCAGGAGTTGTTCATGAGCTACATGGATCCCCCGAGGTTCCACTTCAGCGGCCAGTTCCGGACTGATCCCTCCACCATCAACAACTCCACCGAGAACTACAGCCTGGAGGCCCAGTACAACAACAACCCTCCGGTCGACACGAACCCCCACTCGGTCTGGTGGAACGAGAACGGACAGGCCTTCTTCAAGGTCCAGAAGACGAGCGTCACCGCGGCCTGTACCCAGCTCGGGACGCTCGTCACCTCGAACGCGCAGGACAGCCTCATCGGCGCGCAGATCCTCAGCGTCGTCACCGGAGGGCCGCCCACGCCCCAGTACGGGCGGCTCGTGGATCTCGATCCGGATCAGCAAGCCCGCTCGATGATCGTCGGCCTGGCGGTGTCCGTCACCACCTCTGACGGCGCATCCCTCACCGGCGTCATCCGGCCAATGACCATCATCGATGTGTGGGGGCGCGTCTCCGGGGGCGGCGCGGGAGGAATCGCCTCGGCCGGCGCCATGTACCAGTCGGTCCTCGATGAGGTGCAGTGGCAGGGGATGGCGGGCACGAAGTCTCCGGTCCTGCAGAAGCTCTACGCCTTGAGCCCCAACGCACTGTCGATCAAGATCGTCCTGGACGGCTATCAGGGAACGCTCACCTCACCGGACTTCGCGACGGGCCGCATGGTGGGCACGATCGGGCCGTATTTCCCCGGCGAGCCCGCTCACGTGCTCGCGAAGCGCCGCATGTGGGGAGGGGCCGCGCTGGTGCAGCAGTCCTACGGCTCCAACACTCCGCCGCTCAACCCCGCGCCGTTCCAGGTCAGCAACGGTTACCTGAGCCTGGACCTGGGCAACTCCATCCCGACTTCGGCGCCCTATGGGGGGCCCTTCGTCAACCTCGGCACGGTCAACGCCGTCATCGACCCGGATGGGGCGAACCTCACGATCGGCGAGGTGTTCAACAGCCCCGGGCAGTTCGCGCAGGTCTACACCACGACGGCCGGCATCCTGGACATCCCGCTCACGCCGCAGCAGCTCCAGGCGCTCGCGCAGGCGCCGGTGGCGTTGCAGATCGACCCGCCCGCGGAGCTGCAGAGCACGGTGACGGGACTGGACGCCCGCTCGCTCAAGGAGGGCCTCCAGGTTCCCAACCCCAAGCCCCTCAAGGCGTCCGGAGCGATGATCGCACTCGCGGAGAACACCAACGGCCTCTTCGCCTCGCTCGACTTCAACGCGCTCCGGATGCAGAAGGGCGCCCCGGCGTGGTCCTCCTCCTCGCTCAGCGGCACGGAGGTGACCTCGACCGCCCAGGTGCCGCTGGTGGCCACGGTGTTCGGCAACCCCGCCCAGCAGACGATCAACGTCCAGACGGTCACCAACACCTACCAGTTCATGAACGCGGAAGGTGAGCCCTACGAGATCAACAACACGCCGATGTCGGCGATCACCTTTCCCGCGCAGGTGCAGACCGGCCCGGACGGCCGCGCCACGCTGAACTTCACCGCGAACGACCTGAGCCCCCAGCAGAACGAGGAGCGGCGCAGCGCGCTCAACTGCCAGCTCTACCTGTTCGTGCACGATGGCTCGATGGACACGCTGGGGCCCAACGGGGGCCAGCCCCTGACGCTGCTCGTGTTCGAGAACTCGCCCTATGTCGCGTCCCCCACGTGGTCCGCGAACATCTCCAGCATCTTCACGCAGTACGCACGCCTCTATCCCGCGATGCGGAGCCTGATCGATCTCAGCGACTACGAGACCGTGAAGAACAACGCCGCCCGTATCCGATCCGTGATGACCCTGCCGATGGCACACCCGGGGTTCATGCCCGTGACGCGGGATCTCTCCCCCCTGGAACTGGACATGGTCCTTCGCTGGTTCGCGAACCCGCTGAACTGAAAGAGACACCCACGATGAACATGCCTTGGAAGTGGTGCGCGGCCGCGGCGTTGCTGGCGTTCGCCCCGCCGTCGTCCGCCCAGACTCCGCCGCAGTACACGATCGATCTCAACAGCATCACCCTCCCGTCCTTGCCGGGCCTCCATTCGCTCGTCCACGCGCAGGGCTCGCCGGCCGCCTCCAGCCGGTGGCTGCTGATTGGCGGACGCACGAACGGGCTGCACGCGTTCACCCAGTCGAGCGATGGCGGGACGGTGCCTCCCCCGAACGCGTTCCCGCCGTCCCAGGCGAACCGCACGCTCTGGGTGGTGGATCCGGTGATGAAGCAGGTCTGGCAGGCGCCCCTGCCGTCCACCCCCGCGATCGCCGATGCGCTCGGGACGACCAATGCCTCGGCGGTCCAGGACGGCAACACGCTGTACGTCATCGGGGGCTATGGGCTGAACAGCGCCACGCAGCAGATGACGACCTTTCCGGCCCTGACGTCGATCCAGGTGGATCAGACGATCAACGCCATCGTGGCCGGCCAGCCCTTCACCCAGTACCTCCAGCAGACCTCGACCTATTACGACTGCCCGGCGGCGGGCATGGCGGCCTACACGCCGTGCTTCAATACCGCCTCGAGCAAGTGCAAGCCGGGACCGGGCTGGGCCGCGTGCCAGCAGCAAGCGCAGACGGACTGCCTGAGGGTCCAGAAGAAGGCGACCGCGGCCTGCGGCCAGGCCGTGCAGAAGGGCGCGGTGAAGGGCCTCCCGACGGACACGGGCTACTACGCGAAGGTGGCCGGCGGTGGCATGCAGAAGGTGGGCAACGTCTTCTGGCTCGTGTTCGGACAGGACTTCGAGGGGCTCTACTCGGTCAATGAGGGCGACTACGGCAAGTGGCCGGTGTCCCAGGTCTACACCGAGCGCTTCACCGCCATGTGGTTCGGCATGCTCCAGAACAAGTTGACCGCGGCGGTCCTCAACGTCATCCCGAGCGATCCGAACAGCAATCAATTCCACCGCAGGGATCTGAACGTCCTGTCCGTCCTGGACTCCGACGGCACGACGCCGCTCGTGGCCGCGTATGGGGGCGTCTTCGTGCCGGGGGAGAACACCGGCTATCAGCAGCCCATCTACCTGAAGGGCGGGGCCAACCCCATGACCGCCACGCCGGTCCTGGATCCCTACGCGCAGATGATGAGCCAGTACGAGTGCGCAACCCTGCGGATGTTCGACGCGAACGCGAAGGCGATGACGACCGCCTTCTTCGGCGGCATCAGCCTGTACTACCTCAACCCCCAGACGAAGAAGCTGAGCCTCGACAGCGGGCTTCCCTTCATCAACACCCTGTCGGTGCTCACGCGCAACGCGGATGGCTCCCATACGGAGTTCGTCCGGTCGGCCCCCATGGCGGGGTACCTCGGCTCGAATGCGCTCTTCGTTCCGAACCCCACCGTGGCGCGCACGAGCGGCGGCATCATCGCCCTCAACCCGCTCACCCAGAAGACGCTCGCCGGCTGGTTCTACGGGGGCATCCAGGCCAACGCGCCGCAGAACGGGACGAGCACCGCCTCGAGCGCGGTCTACGAGGTCTGGCTCACCCCCGGTTCCCCGCCGGCCAACTACTGGCTCCCGGCGGTCCCCCCGAGCCTCACGTCCATCAAGCAGGTCCGCGAGTAGCGCTCAGCGCGCGCCCAGCAGGGCGATGGCGCCTCCGGCCAGGGGTACCCCCGCCGCCAGGGGCAGGGCCCACCGGGGGCGCCAGGCGAGCAGCGCCACCAGCACCAGGCCCGAGACCATCAACAGGCAGAACCAGAGCACCGTGCCCACCTCGCCGCCCTGTTGGTGGATGCAGACGCCCAGGGCCAGGGCCGTTCCCGTCAGGGCCACGCCCCGGAGCAGGGCGGCACGCCCGGGGGAGGGGGCCGGGCCCAGCAAGGCCTGGTGGTGCCGGGCCATCGCCAGGCAGCAGGTGAGCAGCGCCAGGTAGTTGAGGCCGAACGCCAGCAGCATCACGCGCCCTCCTCGGCCAGGCGGGACGAGGGCTCGGAGACGGAGGCCTTCGGCCGGCTCAGCCGCCAGCTCAGCCATCCGCACAGAATGCCCGTGCCGAGCAGGGAGAGGTCCACCGCCGCCAGCCCCCAGTCTCCCCGGGCCAGGCTCGCGCCCAGGTGGCCCTGGGGGGCGCGCACCACGCTCACCAGGGGCAGGCCCAGGGCGAGCACGGCGCCCACGACGAGCTGATCCCGGGTGAGCCGTCCGCCCCGGCTGCGCAGCACCGCCCAGGCGATGGCCACCGTCCAGGTGGCCAGGAAGGCGCGGACCTCCCAGACCTCACGCCCCGGCAGCTCCGGGGGCACCAGGCGGTTGGCCCAGAGCAGGGCGAGGCTCGCCAGCGGCAGGCCGCCCATCACGGCGCCATTCAGGACGCGCACCAGCGCCATGCCGGGGACACCCCGGGCCTCGCGCTTGGCCAGCCAGAGCTGCACCCCCGACACGAGCATCAGGCAACCCGCGAGGCCGAGCAGCAGGTAGAGCCCGCGCACCAGCTGGCCGCCGTACTGCGCCATGTGCAGCCCGGTCATCCAGGCATACAGCCGGTAGCCCGGATCATACGGAGGCTGCACGTGCAGCAGCGCCCCGGTGCCCGCGTCGAAGGACACGGTGCGCTGATCATCGGTGATGCGCGAGTCGTCGCGCCGGCGGATGGAGACGACGGCGGCGGCATCGGCCGGGTGGTGGACGCTGATCCACCCGGCGGTGCCCCCATCGCCCCAGGTGCGCTGGGCCTCGGCGATCAGCCCGTCCAGGGAGACCGGAGGGGGCGCGGGCTGGCCGATGTCCTCCCGCTCCCAGGAGCGTTGCACTTCCGTCTGGAAGCGCCCGGCGTCGCCCGCGTAGGCGACCTTGAGGCCCGCATCCATATAGGTGAAGACGAAGATGGCCAGGCCCGTGTAGGCGATGAGCAGGTGGAAGGGCAGGCCCAGGACGCCGAGCACGTTGTGGGCATCGAGCCAGGCGCGCTGGCGCGTGGCCTGGGGCCGCAGGGTGAAGAAGTCCTGGAAGATGCGCCGGTGGATGACGAGCCCGCTGAGCAGCGACACCAGCATGAGGATGCCGGCCCCTCCCACCACGTACATGCCGTTCAGGCCCGCGTGCAGATCGTAGTGAAGGGTGAAGAAGAAGTCCCCCCCGGCGGTCTTGGGCAGGGGCTGGCCGCTCACCGCGTCCAGCTCGAAGCCTTGGAACAGGCCGCCATCGGGCTCATACCCCACGCGCCACCAGGGCTCCCGGGGGCCCGGGGGGCGCATCCACCAGGCGTGGGCATCCGGTGCCTGGCGGTGCATCCAGTCCCGGACCTGGTCGGCCGTGGCGCGGGGCCCGGTGGACAGGTGCAGGGCGGGCTGCATCCACCGCGTCAGCTCCTTGTCGAAGCAGGCCAGGCTGCCGGCGAAGAGGATGGTGAACAGCAGCCAGCTCACCAGCAGCCCCGCCCAGGTGTGCAGCCCCGCCATGGCTTGGCGCAGGCTCATGGCCGGGCTCCCATGCCGCTGGGCAGGAAGGCCCCCAGCGCCAGCAGGCCGCTCAGCCCGAACAGGACCCAGCAGGCCCGCCAGGCCGTGCGGGCGGCGAAGGCATAGAGGATGGCCCCGGTATAGACGGCGAACGAGGCGAGGCTGGCGAACATCACCCGGTCGGTGCGGGCCAGCGGCAGCCAGACGCTGAGGAAGGCGGTGGCGGTGTACGCCAGGGCGAAGCCGCCCAGCGCCGCAGCCACGACGCGCAGGGCTACCTCCATCGCGGCGCCCACGGACCTGTTCACGGAGATCATTCGCTTGTCACCCTTAACATGCCCATGCTAGGGCGCCGAATCCGATTTTAAGAATCAAAAACAGGAGCAGGCATGTTTTCTCGGCGCATCGCGGGTGTCTCGGTGCTGGCCTTGGCCACGGCAGCGGGAGCGCAGGAAGCACAGCAGCAGGAGGGGAACGCCATCACCCTGGAGACGTTCCGGGTGGAGGGGAAGAAGGAGAGCGCCACGGGCCCCATCGAGGGCTACACCGCCGAGCGCAGCGCGGCGGGCACCAAGACGGACACGGCGTTGATTGAGACGCCCCAGGCGGTCTCGGTGGTGGGCCGTGAGCAGATGGACGCCCAGCAGGTGCAGTCCGTGGCCGAGGCCACGCGCTACACGCCCGGCGTGCGGGCGGGGACGTTCGGCGCGGATGCGCGCAACGACTGGTTCCTGGTGCGCGGCTTCTCCGCGCAGGAGTCGGGCTACTACCTGGACGGGTTGCAGCTCTTCGCCAGCTCCTTCGCCACGTGGCGGTTCGAGCCGTTCGGGCTGGAGCGCATCGAATCGGTGCGCGGCCCCTCCTCGGTGCTCTACGGCGGCACCAACCCGGGCGGCCTGCTCAACCTCGTGAGCAAGCGGCCCTCGGCCGAGACGCTCCTGCACGTGGAGGCGGGCATCAACGAGTTCGGCAACGGGTACGGGGCGGTGGATGCCGGGGGCGCCATCGACTCGGGCGAGCACTTTCTCTACCGCGTGTCCGCGCTGGGGCGCGGGGGCGGCACCCAGGTCGAGCACACGAACAACGACCGCCTCTTCCTCGCGCCCAGCGTGACGTGGAAGCCGGGCGAGCGCACGTCGCTGACCCTGCACGGCAGCGTCCTGCTGGACCGCACCAAGGGCCAGAACTTCCTGCCCTACGTGGGCACCGTCGTGGACGCGCCTTATGGCCGCATCCCCACGGACCTGTTCACGAGCGAGCCGGACCTGGATCACTTCAAGCGGGACCAGCTCCTGGCCGGTTACGCGTTCGAGCACCGCTTCAACGATGCCTGGACGGTGCGGCAGAACCTGCGCTACGGCCACCTGGAGATCGACTTCCAGAACTACTACGGCGTCGGCTACGCGGGGGATCCGGCCGAGGCGCAGCTCGCCCGGGGCAACTTCATCACGGTGCCCAAGGTGGACCTGTTCACGGTGGACACCCAGGTGCAGGCGCGGCTGGAGACGGGGCCCCTGCGCCACCAGCTCCTGCTGGGCGTCGATTACAAGCACTACCGCATCGCGGACGAGCAGGGCTACGAGGCGGGCACGCCGCTCGACTTGCGGGACCCGGTCTACGGCGACTATGCGCCCGCGGAGTCCCGCTACACGCTCAACGAGACGGCCCAGAATCAGCTCGGCGTCTACCTCCAGGATCAGATCCAGTTCGCCAAGCGGTGGAACCTGGTGCTGAGCGGGCGTCACGACTGGGTGGGCACGGATCTGGAGAACCAGCTCACCCCGGCGGCCAGCTACGACGGCAGCGTCAAGTCGTTCAGCGGGCGGGCCGGCCTGCTCTACACCTTCGACAGCGGCGTCGCGCCCTACGTGAGCTACGCGCGCTCCTTCAACCCGGTGGCGGGCACCACCGCTGACGGCGAGCTGTTCGAGCCGGAGACGGGCCAGCAGGTGGAGGCGGGCCTGAAGTTCCAGCCGGACGGGCTGGCGAGCACCCTGGGGCTCTCGGTGTTCGAGCTGCGGCGGCAGAACTTCGTGACGACGGACGGCGCCTTCAACTCGCTTCAGATCGGTGAGGTGCGCTCCCGCGGCGTGGAGCTCGAGGTCATCACCAGCCTGCTGCCGGGGCTCGACGTCCTGGGCGCCGTGTCGCTCTATGACTTGGAGATCACCGACGGGGCGGACTTCGAGACGGGCAAGACGCCGGTGGGCTCCGCGGAGTTCATGGCCTCGCTCTGGCTCGATTACACCTTCCAGGAGGGGGCGCTGGCGGGCTTCGGGGCCGGGGCGGGGGTGCGCGCCACGGGCCGCTCATTCGCGGACCGGACCAACACGCTGGAGGTTCCAGGCTTCACCCTCGTGGACCTGGGGCTGCACTACCAGCGGAGCCACTGGCGGGCGGCCATCACCGTCTCCAACCTCCTCGACGACGAGTACGTGTCGTCGTGCAGCTCCGAGGCGGCCTGCTTCTACGGCGACCAGCGCCGCGCCGCGCTCAACGTCGGCTACACCTTTTAGGGAAGGCCGCCGGGCTCCGGCGTCAGGGGCCCGGCGGAGGCGCCTGGCGGGGCAAGCGGACCGTGAAGGTGGTGCCCTCGTTCTCCAGGGACTTCACGTCGATGGTTCCGCTGTGGGCCTTCACCAGGTGCTTCACGATGTAGAGGCCCAGCCCCACGCTGCGGTTCTGCGGGTTCACATCCGCGGAAGCGCGGTGCATCGGCTCGAAGATCTTCGACTGCTGCTGGGCAGGGATGGGCGGCCCCAGGTTGTGGATGCTGAGCGTCGCCTCCTGGGCGGTCCCCACGGTCTCCACGCGCACGGGGGTGCCCTCCGGGCTGTAGTGGAGGGCATTCGAGATGAGGTTGCCCACCACCTGCGCCAGGCGATCCACATCCCAGTCTCCGCGGAGATCCCCTTCCTGTTTCACCTCGATGCTCCGCCCGGGGTGGGCCATCGCCATCTCCTCGGCCACCTGGCGCACCACGGCGTGCAGGTCCATGGGCCGGCGCTCCACGCGAATGCGGCCCCCCAGCCGGGCTTGGGTGTAGTCGAGCAGGTCGCGGATCATCCGGCTCGCGCGCTCCGCGGCGGATTGGATGCGCATGATCGTCTTGGCATCCCGCTCGTTGAGCTCCTCCCGCCGCAGCACGGACGTGGCCCCGAGCAGGATGGCGGCGATGGGGCCACGCAAGTCGTGGCTGACAATGCCGATGAGGCGCTCGCGGAACTCCGCCGTCTCGTCCAGCCGGGTCTTCTCCAGGGCCACGGCCGCCTGGTCCGCCAGGGCGGACAGGAGCCACTCCTGCTCATCGGTGTCGGCCACAGGCTGGGGGAGCGAGACGGCCAGGATGCCCGTGACCTGGCCGCCGACCACCAGGGGGACGCCGAGGAAGCACTGCGGGGAGGCCTCCAGGAGCCCCTGGAGCCGGTGAATGAGGGTCTCATCGAGCGGCTCCCGGAAGCGCTCCGCCGCCGCCTTGGCCAGTCCGAAGGAGGCGCGGACGGATAGGAGCCCTTGCTCGTTGGTGAGCATGAGGACCGCCCTGTCCGTCTCCAGCAACTCCGCGGCGCGCTCCACGGTGATCCGGAGCACCTCGTCCAGCGAGACGGCATAGGTGAGCGCACGGCTGACCTCCGTGAGCTTGCGGAACTGCTGGAGGCGCTTCTCCGCGGGCTGGAGCGGGCTGGGCATGTCACACCACCTCGACGCCCTTGGACGTGATGCGCAGCTCCCGCACGTTCAGGTCATGGTCCGTGCCGCGCGCCTTGAGCACCTGCAGGGTCCTCACGGATCGGTTGCCGAGCCGCTCCACTTGCAAGTGCAGGATGGCGTCGGACAGCGCGCTGATCTGCCCCTCCAGGGGGTGGGGCGCCATGCCGGTGGTCTCCATCGTCAGGACGCTCGCCACCCGCATCACCGAGAAGTGCTGGACCAGGGCGTAGAGGTATCCGAAGAGGCGCGGAATGTCGCTCGCCGCGCTGATGAGGTCTCCGATGGAGTCCACGGCGACGCGCTTGATGTTCTGCTCCGCGATGGTGCGGAACAGCGTCACGAGGATGCTGTCGATCTGCAGCTCGACCGGGGAGTGATAGAGCAGGTGCAGCCCCATGCGCTGGGCCTCGGCCACATCCCACCCGAAGCCTTGGATGACCCGCGCCAGCTGGGTGGGGTTCTCCTGGAAGTTGATGTAGAGGCCGGGCTCTCCTTGCCGGAGGCCCTCCAGGATGAACTGGAGCGCCAGCGTCGTCTTGCCCGAGCCCGTCCGGCCCTGAATCAGGGTCGAGCTGCCCGCCCGGACGCCCCCCTGCATCATCGTGTCCAGGCTCACCACCCCCGTGGACAGGCGCTCGTCCTGGAGGGAGTAGGAGAGGGGGACCTCGGGACTCGTCAGCCGGGGGAAGACCTCCAGCCCGTTCGCGCTGATGCGGAAGGCGTGCAACCCCTCCAGGTAGCTGCTGCCCCGGAGCTTGAGGACGCGCAGGTACCGCTCATCCCGGGTGCCGTGCTTCCTGCGGGCCAGCTCCACCATGCCGTCGGCCACCGCGAACTCCGGGTAGGTGGAGAGCTGCGCCTCGTTGTACTCCCCCACGAGGAACGCCGTCGTGTCGTAGGCCGTGAGCAGGCCCGAGACTTCGTACAGCATCCGCCGCATCTCCGGCACCGAGGCGCTGAGATCATGGATGGCCTTGAAGGAGTCGATGACGATGATGCTGGGCGACAGGGTCTTGATGATCTCCTTCAGCTTGGGCACCACGGCCGCGATGCCCTGCGCCTCCAGCTCCTGGGCGATGGAGTCGTAGATGATGCTGCCCGAGGTGAGCTTCTCCTCGTCGTAGAACTCGAACTGCTGGAGGTAGCGCACCACCTTCTCCAGGGGCTCGGAGAGGGTGGTGAGGTAGAGGACGGGGCGCTGGGGGGACTGGGCGTTGGCGAAGATGAGCCGCTCGGCGAGGATGGTCTTCCCGCTGCCCGGCTCCCCCAGGAGGATGTTGATGGAGTGGGTGGGAAAGCCTCCGCCCAGAATGGCGTCCAGTTGAGGGGTTCCCGTGGGGATGCGCGGCAGCCCTTCCCGGGAAGGGGGGGGGAGCTTGGCATCTGGCTTGTACGTCGCTGTCATGGAGTCTCGGCGAGAGAACGGGAACGGTGCTCCAGCAGGCTCCTCACGGTCGTGATCAACCGGTTTTCGGCGAGGGGCTTCATGAGGAAGGCATCCGCGCCGGCCTCCTTGGCGCGGCCACTGGCCGCCAGGATGCTGAAGATGAGGATGGAGATGTGGCGGGTCTGGGCGGTGGCTTTCAGCTGACGGCAGAGCGCCAGCCCATCCAGCTTGGGGACGAGAATCTCGGTGATGATGATGTCAGGCAGCAGGTGCTGGGCCTGCTCCATCGCGGACAGGCCATCCGTGACGAATTCAACGGAGTAACCGGCCAGCGCGAGGAAGTGCGCCTCCAGCTCGCGCACGTGGGGATCCTTCTCCACCACGAGAATCAGCATCTTCCCACGGGATGTGGTTGGAATCGGATCGGCCATGGAGCGGTCAGGAACTCAGGTGAGGATGCTCCCTGAGACAGCGGAGCGCTTGGCGGCACGGCCCTCTTAACCGCTGTTCAGTTCCATGTGGTGTCAAATCCGCCACCGGTGCACACCGGAAGGTATATCCGGCCGTCCAGGCCCTTGCCAGGGGTGCGCCCCTGGTTGGAGGGCAGCAGGCCAGGCTCCAGGGCCTCGAGTGAGCCGTGGCGGCTTGCACCGTCTCGAACCTGCTTTACGGTCTGGATGCCGGCGGCGGTGCACAACGCTTCGCCGCCTGAATCAGAGAGGAGAAACCGTCATGGCCAATCTGTCTGTTCGTCGTGGAAATGGAAGCAACGTGCAGCGCACCCGTGAGTGGGATCCCTTTCAGCAGATGCAAGAGCTGATGAATTGGGATCCGTTCGAGCAACTGGCGAGCCACCCCTGGTTTGCCGGCCGCCAGGGCCAGGCGCCCTTCGTCCCGGCGTTCGAGGTGAAGGAGACCCAGGACGCCTACGTCTTCAAGGCGGACCTGCCGGGCGTGGACGAGAAGGACATCGAGGTGACGCTCACGGGAGACCGCCTCTCGGTGAGTGGCAAGCGCGAGAGCGAGAAGCGCGAGGAGGGCGAGCGGTTCTACGCCTATGAGCGCAGCTTCGGAGCGTTCAGCCGCGCCTTCACGCTCCCCGAGGGCGTGAACGGGGACAACGTCCAGGCCCAGCTGAAGAATGGGGTCCTGACGCTCACCCTGCCCAAGCGCCCCGAGGTGCAGCCCAAGCGCATCCAGGTGGCCAGCAGCGCGGTGGAGCCGAAGGACAGCATCAAGTCCTAGTTCCGCCGGCGGCTGAACCGCAGAGGCCTGGCGTCCCTCCCGGGGCGCCAGGCTTTTTCAGGCCCAGGGGCCCGTCAGGGCGCGCGGAGCTGGCGGAAGCAGGCGCGGAGCTCGCGGACGAAGATCTCGGGCTGCTCGAACGCGGCGAAGTGGCCGCCCTTCTCGGCTTCATTCCAGTAGATGAGCTTCGAGTAGCTCTGCTCGGCCCAGCGCTTGGGCAGGCGGAAGATCTCCTTCGGGAAGATGCTGGCGCCCACGGGGAGGTCGAGCTTGCCGCCCGAGAAGGTGGCGCCGGCGTTCTCCCAGTACATGCGCGCGGAGGAGGCCGCCGTGTCCGTGAGCCAGTAGAGCGTGATGGTGTCGAGCATCTCATCCTGGCTGAGGACGGACTCGGGCTCGCCGGAGTTGTCGGTCCACATCTGGAACTTCTCGTAGATCCACGCCGCCTGGCCGGCGGGCGAGTCGGCCAGGCCGTAGCCCACCGTCTGGGGCCGCGTGGTCTGCTGGCGGAAGTAGCCGGAGCCATCGGTGTCGAAGGCGTGAAGCTGCGCCATGGCCCGCTTCTCCTCGGCGGTGGGGTTCTCGGGGGGGAGCTTCTCCGGCACGGCGAACGGCATATTCAGGTGGATGCCGGCCAGCCCCTTGGGCTTGAGGTGGGCGAGCGCCGTGCTGACGCCCGCGCCCCAGTCGCCGCCCTGGGCAACCCAGTGCGTGTAGCCCAGCCGGTGCATCAGCTCCGCCCAGGCCTTGGCGGTGCGCGCCATGTTCCAGCCCGTCTTCGTGGGCTTGCCCGAGAAGCCGTAGCCGGGGAGGGAGGGGATGATGAGGTGGAAGGCGTCCTCCGCCTGGCCGCCATGGGCGGTGGGGTCCGTGAGCAGGGGGATGGACTTGAAGAACTCGAAGACCGAGCCGGGCCAGCCGTGGGTGAGGAGGAGGGGCAGGGCATTCTCGTGCTGGGAGCGCACGTGGATGAAGTGGATGTCGAGCCCGTCGATGGGGGTGCGGTAGTTCGGGAAGCTGTTGAGCCGGGCCTCGGCGCGGCGCCAGTCGTAGCCGGTGCGCCAGTACTCGACGAGCGCCTGGAGCTTCTTCAGGGGCACACCCTGGGACCAATCCTCGACGGTCTCGGGGTCGGGCCAGCGCGTCAGCTCCAGGCGCTGCTTCAGATCCGTCAGGGCGCTCTGGGGGATGGAGGCCTGGAAGGGGGTGATAGGGTGCGCATCGCCCAGGCCCAGGGCCTGTCCAACCTTCTCTGTGAGCGTCTTCGACATGGTGAACCTCAAGGTGGGTGGCAAGGAGCCGTTGATTCAGGCCCTGCGGCTGGCGCACGACGAGCTGCTGGCGGAGTTGAACCGGCATCCGGAGGTGGACCGGCGGATGGTGAAGAACGTGGAGCGGGCCTGCCGTCAGTATCACGCGCTCCAGCCCCGGAAGTTCGGTCCGAAAGAGGCCGTGAGCGCGGGGGCGCTGGTGACGCTGGATATTCAACGGCTCCAGACGCGGCGCGAGGTGTGGTTCGTGGGCTACGAGAACTTCGCCGGGCGCGAGCTCTGGACCCGGTACGGGTTCCCGGAGGGGCTCCTCCTGGTGGATGAGTTCCGGCTCGCGAAGCGCAGGAAGGGGGAGCGCTGGGCGGAGGATTCCCCGAACAGCCAGGTGGAGTACCGGGAGACCTTCTACAAGATCGTGGACATCGAATGAGCCCGCGGCGTCAGCCGAACCGGTGCTCCCGCTGCGTGTCCCGCATGAACAGGTAGACGAGCAGCGAGCACAGGATGCAGGCGGTGACGTACCAGAAGAACCACGTCTCATGGCCCTCCAGCTTCAGCCAGGTGCCCAGGTACTCGGCCGTTCCGCCGAACAGGGAGACCGTCAGCGCGTACGGCAGCCCCACGCCCAGGGCGCGGATGTTCGCCGGGAACAGCTCCGCCTTCACCACGGCGTTGATGGACGTGTAGCCCGAGACGATGACCAGCGCCCCCATCACCAGCAGGAACGCCGTGAACGCATCCCGCGTGCGCGTCAGCGCCGTCAGCAGGGGCACCGTGCACAGCGTGCCCATCACCCCGAACCACAGCAGCACCGGCTTGCGGCCCACCTGGTCGGACAGCAGGCCGAACACCGGCTGCAACAGCATGTAGAAGAACAGCGACGCCACCGAGATGAGCGTGGCCTGGTCCCGCGTGAGCCCCACCGAGTTCACCAGGAACTTCTGCATGTAGACGGTGTACGTGTAGAAGGCGAGGGTGCCGCCCAGGGTGAGCCCCACCACCAGGGCGATCTCCCGGGGGTGGCTCAGCAGCTCCCGCATGGGATTGCGCACCGGGTGCTTCGCCGCCTCCGCCTGGAACGCCTCCGTCTCCACCATGTTCCTGCGCATGTAGAAGCCGAAGACCGCCAGCGCCGCCCCGCACACGAACGGGATGCGCCACCCCCAGGCCTCGAGCTGCTCATGGGTGAGCACCAGGCGCTGGAGCAGCAGCAACGTCAGCGTGGCCAGCAACTGGCCCATGATGAGCGTGACGTATTGAAAGGAGCTGTAGAAGCCGCGGTGGCGTGAGGTGGCCACCTCGCTCAGGTACGTCGCGCTGGTGCCGTACTCCCCGCCCAGCGAGAGCCCCTGCAGCAGCCGCGCCAGCACCAGCACCCCCGGCGCCACCACGCCCACCTGCGCATAGGTGGGGCAGAGCGCGATGACGAGCGAGCCCAGGCACATCAACGTGACGGACAGCGTCAACGCGGCGCGTCGTCCCCGGAGGTCCGCGTAGAGCCCCATGGCCCACCCGCCCAGGGGGCGCACCAGGAAGCCCAGGGCGAACACCCCCGCGGTGTTGAGCTGCTCGACGATGGGGTTGCCGCTGGGGAAGAACGCCTTGGCGAAGTACAGCGAGAAGGCCGAGTAGATGTAGAAGTCGTACCACTCGATGAGGTTGCCCACCGAGCCGCCGAAGATGGAGCGCAGCCGCTGACGCACATCGGGCACCGCAAGGGCCATCATGCCGCCATGATGCCAGCCCTCGAACGGCGAAGGGCGGGAGTTTCCCCCCGCCCTCGCGCGTCCGCCTTGGACTGTCGGGAAGCCGCCTACGCGTGGGCGGTCTTCTCCTGGCCCAGGTTGATGTTCTGCTTGTTCAGGTAGCCCATGGCCTTGTCCTTGACCGTGGTGCGCAGGTCCACGCCCGGGCTGGGGGCCAGCAGGAGCGCCACCACGCTGCCCAGCGCGGCGCCAATCACGAACGCGCCCAGGCCGCCGATGCCCGTCGAGGCGGGCTTGTAGGTGGTGAGCCCCACCATGTGCAGCAGCTCATCCGGATCGAAGTCGTCCCACTTGTTCTTGGCGACACGCGGCACGTCGTTGATCAGCTTCTGCGCCAGCCACTTGCGGTAGACCCCGCTCTTCGCCAGCATCTTGGCCTTCTTCGTCGTGAACATGGGTGATCCCTCCAGGGCCTGACACATGCTGAGAGCACCGCGCCCCGCCGGTCATGCTCTCCGTTGTCTTTGGAAAATAGGGAGGGGGGCCGGGCGCGCCATCCCCTCCCACCGTCTTTCTGTCCAGGCAGGCAGACGGGCCCTGGGGCGTTGGCTTCCTGGCGACATTCCAGAGAGGGGGCAGCCAGCCGAGCGCCTTTCTGCTATGTGCCCCCAGCCATGTCCTACGACCAGAAGCTTCTCGAGAAGATCGCCGAAGTAGAGAAGGGCGGCGCGGAGAAGTACCACGCGAAGAACCGCGAGACGGGCAAGCTGTTCGCGCGCGAGCGCATCCGGCTGCTCGTGGACGCGGACTCCTTCGTCGAGGATGCGAAGCTCGCCAACAACGAGGACCCGGAGCTGCCCTCCGACGGGGTGATTACCGGCCTGGGCAAGGTGGCCGGCCGCCCCGTGGCCATCATGGCCAACGACTCCACCGTGAAGGCGGGCAGCTGGGGCGCCCGCACCGTGGAGAAGATCCTCCGCATCCAGGAGACGGCCCGCGCCATGCGCTGCCCGCTGTTCTACCTGGTGGACTCGGCTGGCGCGCGCATCACCGACCAGATCGAGATGTTCCCGGGCCGCCGGGGCGCCGGGCGCATCTTCTATAATGAGGTGCACCTGTCCGGGTACGTGCCCCAGGTGTGCCTGCTCTTCGGCCCCTCGGCGGCCGGTGGCGCCTACATCCCCGCCTTCTGTGACTTGGTCATCATGGTGGACGGCAACGCCTCCATGTACCTGGGCAGCCCGCGCATGGCGGAGATGGTCATCGGCGAGAAGGTGACGCTGGAGGAGATGGGCGGGGCGAAGATGCACTGCTCCGTGTCCGGGTGCGGCGACGTGCTGGTGAAGACGGAGCCGGAGGCCATCGAGGCCGCCAAGCAGTACCTCTCCTTCTTCCCGGAGAACTTCAGCCAGCTTCCGCCCCAGGTGGCGCCCAAGGCCCCCAAGGCGAGCGGCAAGCGGATGGAGGAGATCATCCCCGCGGACCAGAACAAGCCCTTCGACATGCACGCCCTCATCCAGGAGCTCATCGACGAGGGGAGCTGGTTCGAGGTGAAGAAGCTCTTCGCCCAGGAATTGATTACGGGCCTGGCGCGCATCGGCGGCCGGCCCGTGGGCATCATCGCCAACCAGCCCAAGTACAAGGGCGGGGTGCTCTTCGTGGACTCGGCGGACAAGGCCGCGCGCTTCATCTGGCTGTGCGATGCCTTCAACATCCCGCTGCTCTACCTGGCGGACGTGCCGGGGTTCATGATCGGCACCAAGGTGGAGCGCGCGGGCATCATCCGCTCCGGGGCGAAGATGATCTCCGCGGTGTCCGAGGCCAGCGTGCCGCGCATCTGCGTGGTGGTGCGCAAGGCGTACGGCGCGGGGCTTTACGCCATGTCCGGCCCGGGGTTCGCCCCCAGTGCCACCCTGGCGCTGCCCCAGGCGATGATCGCCGTCATGGGCCCGGAGGCGGCCGTCAACGCCGTGTACTTCAACAAGATCCAGGAGAAGCCCGAGGCCGAGCGCGCCGCCTACGTGCAGCAGCTCCGGGACGAGTACCGGGCGGACGTGGACATCGCCAAGCTGGCCAGCGAGCTGGTGGTGGACGAGGTGGTGCCGGGCGAGCGCCTGCGCCAGGAGCTGGACCGGCGCTTCGAGCTGTACGCCCGGAGCAACGCACCGCGGCAGGAAAAGAAGCACGGCGTTCACCCGGTCTGAGGCCCGGCGAGCGTCCGGCTGTTGACGCTTCTGCTTCCTGCCATCAGGAAGGCTCGAACACTCCGGGGTGTGAAAAGGGGAGGGGGCCCGTTAGGAACCCCCTCACCGGGGGCTCTCCTGCTATGAGATCCCTCTCAAAACCATGGACTTCGAACTTCCTGAAAGCCACCGCGCCCTCCGGGCTTCCCTCAAGGACTTCTGCGAGCGCCAGGTGAAGGCTCCGTCCCGCGAGTGGGACAAGAACGAGACGTTCCCCATGGAGGTGGTCCGGGAGCTGGGCCAGCTCGGCGTCTTGGGCATGCTGGTCTCCGAGGAGTACGGCGGGGCCGCGATGGACAGCCTGGCCGTGGCGGTCGCCGTCGAGGAGATCGCCCGCTATGACGGCTCGCTGGCGCTCACGGTCGCCTCGCACAACGGCCTGGGGACGAGCCACATCCGCGTCTTCGGCAACGAGGCGCAGAAGCGCAAGTACCTGCCCAAGCTGGCCACCGGCGAGTGGCTGGGCGCCTGGGGCCTGACCGAGCCCGGATCCGGCTCGGATGCCTCCGGCCTGAAGGCCACCGCGGTGCGCCACGGGGACGCGTGGGTGCTCAACGGCGCCAAGATGTTCATCACCCAGGGCACCGTGGGCGATGTCTTCGTGGTGCTGGCGCTCACCAGCCCCGAGAAGCGCCAGAAGGGCATCACCGCCTTCATCCTGGAGAAGGGGCTCAAGGGCTTCAGCCAGCGCCCCATCCACGGCAAGATGGGCATGCGCTCCTCGGACACGGCGGAGCTCATCCTGGAGGGCGTGGAAGTGCCCGACTCGGCCCGGCTGGGCGAGGTGGACCGGGGCTTCATCGACACGCTGAAGATTCTGGACAAGGGCCGCATCACCATCGGCGCGCTGGCGGTGGGGCTGGGCCGGGGCGCGCTGGAGGAGTCCCTGCGCTATGCCCGCGAGCGGACCGCTTTTGGCCAGCCCATCGCCGAGTTCCAGGGGCTGCGCTGGATGTTCGCGGACATGAAGACGGAGCTGGACGCGGCGCGGCTGCTCGTCCACCGCGCGGCCGTCATGGCCGACCAGGGCCAGCCGTACACCCAGGCGGCCTCCATGGCCAAGCTGTTCGCCTCCGAGGCGGCCACGCGCGCCTGCAACAAGGCCGTGCAGATTCACGGCGGCTACGGTTACACCCGCGAGTTCCCTGTGGAGCGCTACCTTCGCGACGCGAAGTTGTGCGAGATTGGCGAAGGGACCAGTGAGGTCCAGCGCAGCGTTATCGCCCGCGAGATCTTCAAGGGTTAATCCAGGATGGACACAGCCCAGCTCGAGAAGCTCGGACTGACGGTGGAGACCAGCGAGGACGGCGCCCGCGCGACGCTCACGCTGGAGCCTCAGGTGGCTCCGGAGAACCCGGTCACCCACCAGCGCCTCTCCCACGTCACCTTTCAAGTGGGGCCGGACCGGCTGACGCCCCTTGCGCCGCCGGCCGTGGCGGGCCTGCCCTCGTTGCCCTGGCGCTCGGTGGCCAGCGCCGGGGAGCTGGGCCTGCTCGTGCGGGAAGTTTTCGAGGAGCACCTGTTCCACGTCGAGCGCCGCTCCGCGCAGCTCAACGCCCTGGGGCTTCACCCGCAGGTGAACCCGGACACGCTGGAGCTGTCCGCCGAGCTGGTGTCCGGCGCCTTCACCTTCACCCTGGCGGCGGACCGGCAGGGCGGCTTCCGGGTGGGCCAGGTGCTGCGCCAGGGCACGCCGCTGGAGCACAGCGCCGTGCACCGCTTCGAGCTGTCCGAGTTCCGCGAGCGCGAGGTGCTCGCGGGCTACCTGGTGGCGCTCTTCGACGAGCCGCCCACCCGGGCCGCGCCGGCGCCCCTGGCCTCGCGGGGCCTGGTGCGCTTCGCGGAGCTGGCGGAGCACTTCGGGGCCCAGGCCATCGTGCCGCCCCGCAGCCACCTGGAGCTGCTCGTGCAGATGACCGTCAACGGCGAGTCCTACCGCTTCGCCGCGGCGCGGCTGGTGGGGCGCACCTTCCGGGGGCTGCTGGCGGGCTCGCGGGGCAAGGTGTGGGCGGAGCGTTTCGAATTGGATGACTTCCCCGGCATTGTCCAACTGGTGGCGGACCTCCTGAAGGTCCCCCCCGAGGCCGTGAAGCTCATCGGCCCGGACACGCCACAGGAGTGAGCTTGGCTACGGCGACTCAACTGTCCCAGAGGGTGCTCGCGGGGGATATCCGCGCCGCGTCGCGCCTGATGCGCAACATCGATGATGGCGTGCAGAGCGCCACGGCGGACTTGCAGGCCCTGTTTCCCCGGACGGGCCGCGCCTACATCATCGGAATCACGGGCTCGCCGGGGGCGGGCAAGTCCACGCTGACCGACCGGCTCATCGCCCGCTACCGCAAGCAGGGCAAGCGCGTGGGCGTGCTCGCGGTGGACCCGACGAGCCCCTTCACCGGCGGCGCCATCCTCGGCGACCGCATCCGCATGCAGGAGCACGCCACGGACCCGGGGGTCTTCATCCGCTCCCTGGCCACGCGCGGCAACCTGGGCGGCCTGTCGCGCGCCACCGGCGACTGCATCCGCGTCATGGACGCCATGGGCCAGGACATCGTCCTGGTGGAGACGGTGGGGGTGGGGCAGGACGAGATCGACATCGCCCAGATGGCGCACACCACCATCGTGGTGGCGGTGCCGGGCATGGGCGACGACGTGCAGGCCATCAAGGCGGGCATCCTCGAGGTGGCGGACCTGTTCGCGGTGAACAAGGCGGACCTGGACGGCGCCGACCGCATGGTGCGCGAGCTGCGGATGATGCTGGAGCTGCGCCACGCGGTGAAGGCGCCCGCCATGGACCACGACGCGCACCACCGGATGGTGCTCGCCAAGGCGCAGGGGCACCACGTGGAGGAGCCCCCATCCGCGCGCGAGTGGGAGCCGCCCATCCTCAAGGTGGTGGCCGCGCGCAACCAGGGCATCGATGAGCTGGTGGAGGCGGTGGAGCAGCACCGCCTCTTCCTGGACGAGACGGGCCAGCGCCGGGACCGGGAGCGGGCCCGGGCCGCCATGCAGTTCGTGGCCCTGCTTCGCGAGCGGCTCCTGCGCGGCGCGCTGGGGCGGCTGGAGCGGGAGCGGGGCCGCCTGGACGAGGTGGCCAGCCGCATCGCCGAGCGGCAGGCGGACCCCTACGCGCTCGCCGAGGAACTGGCGAGTCAGCTCTCGGAGTAGCGCGTGGACAAGCAGAACCTCCAAGAGCGCGTCCAGTCGCTGGAGCTCCGGCTCGGGGTGCCGTTTCTCCGCAAGGACCTGGGGCTCGCGGCGCTCACCCACAAGAGCTACTTCAACGAGCACCGGGACGCGGGGCTCCAGGACAACGAGCGGCTGGAGTTCCTGGGGGACGCGGTGGTGGACCTGGCCATCAGCCACCGGTTGATGGAGCGCTTCCCCCTGGCGGCCGAAGGGGAGCTGTCCAAGCTGCGCGCCCTCATCGTCAACGAGGAGGGGCTGGCGCGCATCGCCAAGCGGCTGGGGCTGGGGGCCATGCTCCTGCTGGGCCGGGGCGAGGAGATGACCGGGGGGCGGGAGAAGAACTCCCTGCTCGCCGACGCCCTGGAGGCCGTGATTGGCGCGGTGTTCCTGGGCGGGGGCATGGAGCCCGTCATGACGCTGGTGGATCAGCACTTCGCCGAGGCCCTGGACGGGGTGGCCCAGGGGCGCAGCGGCCTGGACTACAAGACGAAGCTCCAGGAGGACGCGCAGGTGCGGCTGAAGGTGCCCCCGCGCTACCGGGTGGTGGCCGAGGCGGGGCCGGACCACGAGAAGACCTTCGAGGTGGAGGTCTCCATCGGCTCGGAGCTGTACGCGCGCGCCACCGGCCGGAACAAGAAGGAAGCCGAGCAGGCAGCCGCCCGGGCCACCCTGGACATGCTTCGCAAGGACGACACCCCGAAGTGAAACCCCTTGGACGGGGGGAGGGGGGCGAGTAGGTTCTGAACCCATGTTCCGGATGCTCGCGACCGCCCTCCTGCTGACCGCTTCCCTCGCGGGAGCCCAGCCCGCTGCTGGCAAATGGACGAAGAAGGTCCAGGCCGGCAAGGATCTCTACGCCACGCTCAAGACGAGCCAGGGCGACATCACCGTCAAGCTCTTCTCCAAGGACGCGCCCAAGACGGTGGCGAACTTCGTGGGCCTGGCCACCGGCGAGAAGCCCTGGCGCGACCCGGCCACGGGGGACATGTCCAAGAAGCCCCTCTACAGCGGCACGGTGTTCCACCGCGTCATTCCGGACTTCATGATTCAGGGCGGGGACCCGCTGGGCTCCGGCCGGGGCGACCCGGGCTACCGCTTCGAGGACGAGTTCCAGAGCGGCCGCACCTTCGACAAGCCGGGCATCCTGGCCATGGCCAACGCGGGCCCCGGCACCAACGGCAGCCAGTTCTTCATCACCACCTCCACCCCGGCGCACCTGAACAACCGCCACACCATCTTCGGTGAGGTGGTGAAGGGCTACGAGGTGGTGGAGGCCATCTCCAACGTCCCCCGCGGCCCCGCGGACCGCCCGCAGACGCCCGTCACGCTCACCCAGATCGACTTGAGCGAGAAGCCCCCCAAGGGGCTCGTCCCCGCCGCCAAGGCCCCGGAGGCCGCGCCGAAGCCCGCGCCGAAGGCTTCCCCCAAGCCCTGAGGAGACGCCGGGGAGGACTGTGGGGTTCACCCCCCACCTCAACAATCGGCACACTGTCCTCGGCGAGGTGGTAAAGGGCTCTGAGGTGCCCGTTCAGGACATCCGTATCCGCAAGTTGACCATCTCCAGGGCTCCGCAGTCACTCGCCCGCCGGGAAGGCGGGCAGGGGAGCCTCAGTCGCCGCAGTCCCACGGGGCCTCCCGAGAGGGCGGTCCCCAGATCATCTCCAGACCGATGGCCTCGAACACCTACCGCAGCGGCTTTGCCGCGCTCATTGGCCGCCCCAACGTGGGCAAGAGCACGCTGATCAACCAATTGACGGGCGAGAAGATCGCCATCGTCTCGCCCAAGCCCCAGACCACCCGCAACCGCATCCTGGGCGTGGTGACGCGCCCGGAGGGCCAGGTGGCCTTCATCGACACGCCGGGCATCCACCAGGCCAAGGGCGAGCTCAACCGCTACATGGTGGAGACCGCCCTCCAGGCGGCCGAGGAAGTGGACCTGGTCCTCTTCGTCGTGGAAATCCCCGGCGGGGAGAAGCTGGAGGTGGGCCCCGGCAACCGGACCATCCTCGAGCGGCTGCAGAAGATGGGCAAGCCGACCTTCCTGGTCATCAACAAGATCGACACGCTGCCCAAGGCGCTCATCCTCCCGCTCATCGACATGTACCGCACCGAGTTCCCCTTCGCGGAGGTGGTGCCCATCTCCGCCCGGGAGGGGGACGGGGTGGACCGGCTCTTCCAGGTGGTGCTGCAGCACCTGCCCGAGGGCGAGCGCATCTTCGACGAGGACATGCTCACCGATCAGCAGGAGCGCATGCTGGTCTCCGAGTACATCCGCGAGCAGGTGCTCCGGCACTGCCGGCAGGAAATCCCGTACTCCACCGCGGTGCTGGTGGAGGTGTTCGACGAGTCCGAGCGCGAGCCGCGGCCGGATTCGCCGCCCGGGCCGCTCGCGGGGCTCATCCGCATCGCCGCCTCCATCTACGTGGAGCGCGACAGCCAGAAGGCCATCATCATCGGCAAGCAGGGCCAGATGCTGAAGACCATCGGCACCGATGCGCGCAAGGCCATCCAGCGGCTGCTGGGTGCGCACGTCTATCTCTCGCTCCGGGTCCGGGTGGAGCCTCGCTGGAGCGAGCGCCCCGAAGGGCTCAAGAAGCTGGGTTACGAGTAATGAAACCGCTGGTCGCCATCGTCGGTCGCCCCAACGTGGGCAAGTCCACGCTGTTCAACCGGCTCGCCGGGCGGAGGCTCGCGCTCGTCGAGGACGAGCCCGGCGTGACGCGGGATCGCCACTACGCGGACGCGCAGTGGGGGGACCGCACCTTCACCCTCATCGACACGGGCGGCTTCGTCCCGGGCGAGAAGGACTCGCTGCTCAAGCAGGTGCGCGAGCAGGCGCAGCTGGCCGTGGAGGAGTGTGACGTCATCCTCTTCGTCACCGACGGGCGCGCGGGGCTCACCGCCGCGGACGAGGCGGTGGCGGAGCTGTTGCGCAAGAGCGGCAAGCCCGTGCTGGTGGCCGCCAACAAGCTCGACAGCGGCTCGGATGCCATGCAGGCGCTCTCGGCGGAGTTCTTCCGGATGGGGCTGGGCGAGGTGATGCCCCTGTCGGCCGAGCACGCCCTGGGCGTGCCCCAGCTCGTGGAGGCGGTGCTGGACCGGCTCCCCCCGAAGCAGGAGGGCGAGGACGCCGAGGTGCTCCCCGAGGACGGCACCCTCCGGGTGGCCATCATCGGCCGGCCCAACGTGGGCAAGAGCACCATGGTGAACGCCATCCTCAAGGAGAAGCGGGTGGTGGCCAGCGAGGTGCCGGGCACCACGAGAGACCCGATCGACTCGGCGCTCACCTACAAGGGCCACAAGCTCATCCTCACGGACACGGCGGGCATCCGGCGCAAGCGCTCCATCGCGCACCGGGTGGAGCAGTTCTCCGTGGTGTCGGCGCTCAAGGTGATGGACCGCAGCGACGTGGCGGTGCTCATCATGGACGCCACCGAGCCCGCGGTGGACCAGGACGCGAAGCTGGCGGGCCTGGCCGAGGACAAGGGCCGGGCGCTCGTCATCGTGGTGAACAAGTGGGATCTCATCGGCACGGACCAGCGCCGGCAGGAGGCCTACCGCGAGGCGCTCAAGCACTCGCTGAAGTTCGTGGGCTATGCGCCCATCATCTTCACCTCGGCGCTGACGGGCTCCAAGGTGGAGAAGGTGGTGGACATCGCCGTGGAGCTGGCCGAGCAGTTCCGGTACCGGGCGCCCACCCCGCAGCTCAACCGGCTGCTGGAGCACATGGTGGACTCGAACCCGGCCCCCATCGTCGCCGGCAAGCCCCTGCGCCTGTACTACATCGCCCAGGTGGCCACGGCGCCGCCCACCTTTGCCCTCACGTGCAACAACCCCGAGCGCGTGCCGGACATGTACAAGCGGTACATCACCAACCAGCTTCGCAAGACGTTCGACTTGCGGGTTCCCCTGCGGCTGCTCTTCCGGGCGCGGCCGGGCCAGGCCAAGCGGGAGTCCCGCAAGAAGCCCCACCTGAAGGGCAAGGGCAAGAAGAGCTGAGTGTTCGCGTTGACACCCCCGGCGGGCGCTCCGTAGATTGCGCCGCCTTTCGCCCCAGAGAAGAAGAGGTTCAGCGACGTGGCCAAGCCCGAGAAGATTCCTCCCGAGGAGCCCAAGCAGGAGCTCAAGCAGCCGGACGCTTTCCAGCGTGTGGGGGCCGAAGCCGAGGACTGGCTGGTCCAGCGTCAGCGGATCGTCGTCATCGCCGTGGGCGTGCTGTTGGTGGGCGGCCTGGGCGCGGCCCTGTTCAGCTACACCTCCGCGCGCGGCGAGGCGAAGGCGGCCCAGGCGCTGGGCGCGGCGCTCGCGGTGCTCGACCGGCCGGTGGTCCCGGCCTCCGAGGGCGAGCAGCCGCCCGTGGCTCCCGGAGAGCCTGCCCCCTTCAAGACCGCCCAGGAGCAGGATGACGCGCTGGTGAAGGCCCTGACGGCGTTCCGCGCCGAGCACTCGGGCACCCGCGCCGCGGCGGCCGCGGCCCTGCCGCTGGGCAAGGCCGAGTACCGCCTGGGCAACCACGACGGGGCGGTCGCCGCCTTCGGCGAGTTCCTCAAGGGCGCGGCGCAGAATGACCCGCTGCGCGCCTCGGCGTTCGAGGGCCAGGGCTACGCCTACGAGGCGCAGCAGAAGTATGAGCCGGCGCTCGCGGCGTTCGACGAGATGGCGAAGCTGAACTCGGGCGGGTTCCTGGCCGGCATGGGCCAGTACCACCGGGCGCGCATCCTCATCCTCCAGGGCAAGAAGGACGAGGCGGCGGCGGTGCTGGCGAAGATTCCCACCGAGCACGCGGCCTCGTCCGCGGCGCGGCTGTCCACCGAGCGGCTGGCCCTGCTGGCGGCCGAGGGCGTCAAGGTGCCCACCCCGGCGGCGCCCGCTGACTCCGCGCAGGATGCGGGATAGACCCTCGGCAATGATGAAGCGGCGTGCGTGGAAGCGTTGGATCGGGGCCGCGGCGGCCGTGGGTTTGCTCGGCGCGTGCAGCTCCGTTCCGTTGTATGGCAACCCGGTGACGTCCAGTCCCCGCCAGGCGCCCTCGAAGTTCTTCGAGGTGGCCTGGTGGACCCCGCTCGTCGAGCCGATCGCCCTGGAGTATGGCCCGCGCGAGCTGGCCAGCCCGGCGGTGGATCCGGACTCCGGGCGCGTCATTACGTTGACCCGGGATGGCGTCATCCGGTGCGTGGCCCCCGGCGGGACGCTGGAGTGGAGCTACAAGACGGGCAACCGCTTCTCGGCGGGCGCGGCGGTGCACGAGGGCATCGCCTATGTCCCCGCGGGGGACGGTTTCCTGTACGCGCTGGATGTGCGCACCGGGAAGCTCAAGTGGAAATACGAGGCCGGTGAGGCGCTCGCGACGACCCCGGTGGTCGCCGGGACGCTGGTGCTGGTGGCCTCCGAGAGCGACACGCTGTTCGCGGTGAAGGCGGACACGGGCACCTGGGCCTGGCAGTACCGGCGGGACACGCCCACCGGCTTCACCATTCACGGCGCGGGCTCCCCGCTGGTGAAGGACGGCACCGTGTACCTGGGCTTCTCGGACGGGTACCTCGTGGCGCTCGACGTGGAGGCAGGCACCGGCAAGTGGGAGAAGGCGCTGTCCTCGGGCGCCACCCAGTTCCTGGACGTGGACTCCACGCCCGTCATCAACGATGCGGGCCGGCTCTATGTCACGTCCTACCAGGGCGGGCTGTACGCGCTGGACGCCGAGACGGGCGATGTGGAGTGGAACTACGCGGTGAGCGGCCTGACGTCGGTGATGGCGGCCGGCGAGGTGGTCATCGCCAGCGGGGATGGCCGGCTGGATGCCTACCTGAGCGACAACGGCCGGCTGCTCTGGTCCATGAGCCTGGGCGACCGGGCGGGACGCTCGCCGGTGCTGGCGCGCGGGATGATTCTCCTGGCCAACCAGCGGGCGCTGCTGTTCGTGGATCCGCGCACGGGCAAGTCCCGCATGGAATGGAACCCGGGCGATGGCATCAGCGCGCCGCCCCGGGTGATGGGCTCCAACGCCTACGTCCTGTCGAACAACGGCTACCTCTATGCGCTGCACCTGCGCGGGGGCGGCGGTTGACGGGGAGGGTGGCTCGCACGGTCCGGGTGGTGGCGGCGCTGCTGCCGCACCCGGAGGACGGCTCCCGGTTCCTCGTGCAGCAACGGCTCCCGGGCGGCAGCCGGGCCCTGCTCTGGGAGTTTCCCGGCGGCAAGGTCGAGCCCGGGGAGACGGACGAGGCGGCCCTGGCCCGCGAGTGCCGCGAGGAACTGGACGTGGCGCTGGAGGTGGGCCGGCGGCTGTGGGAGGGCCGGCACACGTACCCGGATCTCACGGTGGAGCTGGTGCTGTACGCCACCCGGCTCGTGTCCGGTGAGCCCAAGCCGCTGGGCGCCCACGCGCTGCGGTTCCTGACGCCCGCGGAGATGGGGGCGCTGCCGTTCTGCGAGGCGGACATCCCGCTGCTGGAGGACCTGGTGGCCGGGAGGATGGGGACCCTGGGGTGATGCTCGCTCGGACGTTCCAGCTCATTCCGGGGGTCGGGCCGTTCCGCGAGAAGGAGCTGTGGGCCGACGGCATCCGGACCTGGGACGACTTCCCGGCCGCGGGCACCGGCGTCGCCATCAGCAAGAAGACGGACGAGGTGGCGCGCGAGTACCTTCTCCGGGCCCGCGAGGCGCTGGAGCGAAAGGATTTGCGGACGCTGGCGCAGCTCCTCCCATCCCGGGAGCACTGGCGGCTGTACCCGGAGTTCGCCGGGGACGCGGTCTACTTCGACATCGAGACGGACGGCAGCCAGACGCAGGTGCCCACGGTGGTCTGCCTGTTCGACAGCGTGGGCCTGCACGTCTTCATCCAGGGCCGGAACATGGACGCGCTGCCCGAGGCGCTCGCGGCGCGGCGGCTGTGGGTGACGTTCAACGGCACCGTCTTCGATGCGCCCGTGCTGCGGAACTACTTTGGCGCCGAGCATTTCCCGAGCCCCGAGGCGCACATCGATCTGCGCTTCGTGACGCGGCGCCTGGGCATGGGCGGCGGGCTGAAGGACATCGAGGACAAGCTGGGCTTCGGCCGGCCGCCGCACCTCAAGGGCGTGAACGGCTGGGACGCGGTGCTGCTGTGGCGTGCGTACCAGGCCCGGGCGGACGTGGAGGCCCTGCGGTTCCTCGTGGAGTACAACCTCTACGACGCGTTCCAGCTCCGCACGCTGATGGACATGGCCTACAACCGGGGCGCGGACGACCTGAACCAGGACGTGCCCCGGCTGCCGGTGTTCCACCGGGGGGACGTGCTGTACGACGTCAGCAAGATCATCCTGGAGCTGGGGCCGTCCGAGCGGGACTTGCAGACGCTCGAGCGGGTGCGCCGCCAGGACCGCGATTTGCGCGACGGGTGACCGGGGCTGTTCACTTCCGGGTCCTGGGAATCCCGCCAGGAGCCGGGGGTTCCGGCACTCAGCGAGGATTCACCATCGGGAAACGCAGTGCGGGAGGTCCCATGAGCGAGCAGTCCTTTTCCGGAGGTCCACCAGAGACCTCCGGTGGCGAGCCCCCCCGGCCGGGTTCCGCCCGGGCCCGCATCGTGGGGGCCTTGCTGGCGTTCGGGGCCTTGGTGGGCATCGGTGCCGGCGCGTGGCATGTGCTGCGGCAGGCGCCGGCAGCGCCTCCGGAGGTTCCCGCAGCTCCCGGGCCGGCATCCGGCCAGGCGGACGCGGGGGCGGCTCCCTTGGCGCCGCCGCCCTCGGTTCAGGAAGGCGATTCCCGGGTCCGCCAGAACATGACGGCGCTGTCCTCGGATCCCGAATTCGCGAAGTGGCTGGGCGTGGAGGGACTGCTGCAGCGGTTCACGACGGCGGTGAGCAACATCTCGGACGGTGAAAGCCCACGCATGGTGCTGTCCTTCATGGGGCCCACGGAGGGCTTCCAGGTCGTGGAGGACGAGGGAAAGACGACCATCAATCCGAGCAGCTACGAGCGGTACGATCCGGTGGCCCGGGTGATTGGCTCGCTGGACGTGCAGAATTCGGTGGCCGCCTGGAAGGAACTCAAGCCGCTGGCGGACCGGGTCTACGTGGAGATCGCGCCGCCGGGACGTTCCTTCGAGCAGACCCTGGCCCAGGCGATTCAGCACCTGTTGGATGTGCCGGTGCCTCCGGACGACGTGGAAGTCACCGGACGGGGGGCCATTTACGTGTACGCGGATCCGCAGCTGGAGGGGCTGAGCCGCGCCCAGAAGCATTTGCTGCGGATGGGGCCCCGGAACATGCAGCTCGTCCAGAACCGGCTCCGGGAGCTCCAGGGCGCCTTGGAATTGCCCATGGGCGGGAACTGAGCCGAATTACCGGCGCTTTTTCTTCGCGGGCGGTGGGGCCGGTTTTTCCTTTTCGCCGGCCACCTGGAATTCGAAGCGGAGATCCTCGAGCTCGCGGCCCAGGTCATCCGTGAACGACGCGCCGGTCTGGGCATCGGCGACCAGGGTGTACCGGTGGCCGGTCTTGAGCGGATTCGGCAGGGTGATTCGATAGACGACGCCGTCCGCGGATTCCTCGACGGAGTCATCGGAAATCATGGCGCGGTCGGCCTCGTCGAACAGCCGGATGCGGTAATTGCGAAGCGGCCGCGAGCTGCGCAGCTCCAGCACCGAGGTGGACTCGATGGAGGGCCGCTCATCGACGGTCATCGCGATGGGCTCCAGGCCCGCGTCGTTGAGCTGATACCGGAGCGTGAACGCGGTGGCCTCGGGCGGCAGGTTCGCATCCGGGGCGGCAACAGGGGCGATACCGGAATCCTGCGGACCCGCGGACGGCTTGTCCGGACAGCCAGTCAGAAGCACCGAGGTGCAGAGAATGAGGGAACCAAACCGGGCCAGGCGCATAGGCCGGACAAGCTACGTCCCAGGCCGGGAACCGAGAAGTCCTAAGGAGGACCGGGGATTTCCCCTCGGGAAACGGCCCATACGTGGAGTCTGATAAGATGCGTTATGTAAACTAAGCGTTCGCGGACCCGAGGGGCTGGGGGTTCCTGTTCGCGGCCCCCACTGCCCCCGGCAATCGGCGGCCGGCTGGGCCGTTGAGCGGGTCCGGGAATTTTTCCCCGCTTGACCGGCTGGATGGGTTCCCGCAGAACGCCCGGCACCCGTCGTTGCCGGAAAGGATTTTCGCAATGAGGCATCTGGCCGTCGTAGCCGCCCTGGTGGGAGCGCTCCCCGCGCTCGCCGACGAGGGCATGTGGACCTACAACAATTTCCCCTCCGCCGCGGTGAAGTCCAAGTACGGCTTCGAGCCCACGCCCCAGTGGCTCGACAAGGTGCGCTTGTCCTCGGCGCGTCTGGCGGGCGGCTGCTCGGCGAGCTTCGTCTCCGCCAACGGCCTGGTGATGACCAATCACCACTGCACCCGGGGCTGCATCGAGCAGCTCTCCACCGCCCAGAAGGACTACATCGCCAACGGTTTCTACGCGAAGACGCTCGCGGACGAAATCCAGTGCCCCGCGATGGAGATCAACCAGCTGGCGGAGATCACCGACGTCACGGACCGGCTCAACACGGCCACCCAGGGCCGCACCGGCAAGGAGTACAGCGACACGCTCAAGGCCGAGATGTCGAAGATCGAGAAGGAATGCGCCACCAGCGACCAGCTCCGCTGTGACGTGGTGACGCTCTACCAGGGCGGCAAGTACAACCTCTACAAGTACCGCCGCTTTCAGGACGTGCGCCTGGTGTTCGCCCCGGAGCACGCCATCGCCTTCTTTGGCGGCGATCCGGACAACTTCGAGTTCCCCCGGTACGACCTGGACGTCAGCTTCGTGCGCGTCTACCAGGACGGAAAGCCGGCCCCCCAGAACCACTACTTCAAGTGGTCCAAGTCGGGCGTGAAGGAAGGCGATCTGACGTTCATCTCCGGGCACCCGGGCCGCACCTCGCGCGGGCTGACCATCGCGGAGCTCGAGTACCACCGGGACGTGGTGCTGCCGAAGACCCTGATGTTCATGTCCGAGATGCGCGGGATGATTACCGAGTTCCAGAAGCGCGGTCCCGAGCAGAAGCGCATCTCCAACAACATCCTTTTCGGCGTGGAGAACGGCGTGAAGGCGCAGAAAGGCCGTCACGAGGCCCTGCTGGACAAGGCGTTCTTCGCGCAGAAGGTCGCCGCCGAGCAGGAGCTGCGCCAGAAGGTCAACGCCTCCCCGGAGCTGAAGCAGAAATACGGCGCCGCGTGGGATGAGATCGCCAAGGCCCAGGAGCAGCTCAAGAACATCCGCAAGGACTACACCTTCATCGAGAAGAACGCGGGCTTCAGCTCGCAGATGTACTCCCTGGCCATGGCGCTGGTGCGCGGCGCCGAGGAACTCCCCAAGGAGAACGGCCAGCGGCTGCGCGAGTTCGCGGATTCGAACCTGCCCGCCCTCAAGGCCCAGCTCTTCAGCCCGGCGCCCATCTACCCGGAGCTGGAGATTGCCCGGTTGGAGTTCAGCCTCACCAAGCTGCGCGAGGAGCTGGGCTCGGACCACCCGTTCGTGAAGAAGGTGCTGGGCAAGGAGTCGCCCCTGACGCTGGCCACCCGCGTGGTGAACGGCAGCCAGCTGCGCGACGTCAAGGTCCGCCAGCAGCTCTTCGAGGGCGGCAAGAAGGCCATCACCGAGTCCAAGGATCCGATGATCGCCCTGGCCCGGCTCGTGGAGCCCGACGCCCGCGCCATCCGGAAGAACTACGACGAGAACATCGACTCGGTCATCCGCAAGAACAGCGAGCTGGTGGCCAAGGCGAAGTTCGACGTGTACGGCACCAACGTCTACCCGGACGCCACCTTCAGCCTGCGCCTGTCCTACGGCTCGGTGAAGGGCTACACGGAGGACGGCAAGAAGGTCACCCCCGTCACCGTCATGGGAGGCACCTTCGACCGGCACACCGGCGAGGACCCCTTCGCGCTGCCGAAGACCTGGCTGGACGCGAAGAACAAGCTGAAGGCCAGCACCCCCATGAACTTCGCCAGCACCAACGACATCATCGGCGGTAACTCCGGCTCGCCCGTCATCAACAAGGACGCGGAGATTGTCGGCCTGGTCTTCGACGGCAACATCCAGTCCCTGGGCGGCGAGTTCGGCTTCGACGAGAGCGTCAACCGGGCCGTCTCCGTGCACAGCGAGGCCATCTCCGAGTCGCTGAAGACGGTCTACGGTGCCACGCGCCTGCTTGAGGAGCTGCGTCCCACCAAGGCCCCCACCGTGAAGAGCCCCCCGGCGGGGTGAGTCCCGGCCTTTCGAGGCCATGACGTTCAAGGGCTGTCCGGGATGCCCTGGACAGCCCTTCTCTTTGTAGGATGGCGGGTTTCATGAACTGTCCTGGTTGCCAATCCCCCTCGGCCGAGCAGGCTTTCGACAAGCGCCTTGGCGGACAGGTGCTCCTGGATGTCTGCCACGCCTGCCACGGCGTGTGGTTCGACGCCCAGGAGAGCCCCCAGCTGTCCGCCGCGGGGGTGCTCCAGCTGTTCCGCGAGATGCACGGCAAGCGGAGCGCGCGCACGCAGCTCCTCCACGCGATGAAGTGCCCCCGTTGCCGGGAGGTGCTGTCGCGCACGCACGACATGGCGCGGGACAACCGCTTCCAGTATTTCCGCTGTCCCTCCGCGCACGGCCGCTTCATCACCTTCTTCCAGTTCCTCCGGGAGAAGGGAATCGTCCGCAGCCTCTCCGCCCGGGAGCTCACGGAGCTGAAGAAGCACGCGCAGCTCCTGCAGTGCTCCGACTGTGGCGGGCCCATCGCGCTGGCCCGGGACACCGCGTGCCCGGCCTGCCATGCGCCGCTCTGCATCCTGGATCCGAAGGCCGTGGGGGTGACGCTCGACGATGCCAAGAAGGCCGTGGCCGTCGCGGGCGCTGTCCTGGCCCCCGCCGTGGCCGCGCAGATCCTCATGGACACGCTCCAGATGGACGGATTCTTCCGGGCGCTCGATGCCCAGGCGCAGCAGGCGTCCCGGGCCGCGGGAAATCCCCCTCCTCCCGCGCCTTCCGAGAGCTCCAATGGGGTGGACATCGTGGAGACCGTGAGCGATGGGGTGGACCTCATCGATCTCGGGATGGACGCGCTCTTCAGCGTCGTTGGCGGTATCGGCGATCTCTTCTAAGGACCCTCCTGCATGCCCCCGTTGCTGGACAGCCTTCCTGCGCTCTACCGGTCCCTCTTTCCCTCGTTCTTCCAGGGGCCTGTCCCCGAGGAGACCAAGGCCACGTGCTCCTCGTGCGCCATGTGCGAGGCCTCGAACCCGAACCCCATCGAGTCCGTGGACGGGGTGACCCGGTTCTTCCGGCCGGACACCAAGTGCTGCACCTACCACCCCCGGCTGCCCAATTATCTGGTGGGCGCCATCCTCTCGGACGAGGACGCCGCCATGGCCGAGGGCCGCCGGCGCATCCAGGAGAAGCTGGCCCGGCGCGTGGCCGTGAACCCCCAGTGGCTCAAGGCCCCTCCCCGCTACACCCTCCTCTATAACAACGCCCGGCAAGCCTTCGGACGGACCCAGTCCCTGCGCTGCCCGTACTACGAGGGCCAGGGCGGCCTGTGCACCATCTGGCGCTACCGCGAGGCGGTGTGCTCCACGTATTTCTGCAAGTACGTGGCGGGCGCCGACGGCCGGAAGTTCTGGATGACCCTCAAGACGTGGCTCACCCTGGCGGAGATCCAGCTGTCGCGCCACGCGCTGCTCCAGCACCTGCCGGACTATGTGCTCACCGGTCGCGACAAGGCCGACGCCGCCACGGTGCCGCTCACCGTGGAGGACCTGGATGACCAGCCCCCGCCCGAGAAGGAGTATGCCGAGCTGTGGGGCGGCTGGGCCGGACGGGAAGCCGAGTTCTACAAGGCCTGCTACGAGAGCGTCCGCGCCCTCTCCGTGAAGGACTTCGAGAACCTCCTGGGCATCGATGGGACCATCGAGCTGTCCATCCTGAAGCAGCGCTACGGGGCGGCCGTGGCCCCCCGGCTCCCCCAGGTGCTCAAGCTCAACCCCGGCGCCACCGTGCAGTGGCTCCCGGATGGGAGCATCGCCCTGGCCTCCTACAGCGAGTTCGATGCCGTCGCCCTGCCGGGCGAGGCCTACAGCCTGCTCGTGGAGTTCAACGGCAAGCAGCCCGTGGAGACCGTGCGCCAGCGGCTCCGGGACGAGAAGCAGGCGGACCTCCACGAGGACATCCTGCTGGAGCTCTACCGCCACCGAATCCTCATCGATGTGAACGCCCCCTCTCAGTGAGGTACATGCCCCCCATGAGCCATGACGTTGTGCTGGAGACGCGAGGCCCCATCGGACTGGTGACGCTCGAGCGCCCCCGGGCGCTCAACGCGCTCGATCTGGGGATGATCCGGGCCATTCACCCGCAGCTGGAGGCCTGGGCCCGCGAGCCCTCGGTGAGGGCCGTGGTGATTCGCGGCGCGGGTGGAAAGGCCTTCTGCGCGGGCGGGGACGTGCGCGCCGTGGCCGCGTCCCTCGATGCGCCCGTCCCCGAGGGCCAAGCCCCCCTGGCCCGCGAATACTTCCAGGGCGAGTACGCGCTCAACCACCGCATCCACCACTTCGAGAAGCCCTTCATCGCGCTCGTGGATGGCATCAGCATGGGCGGTGGGCTCGGGCTCTCCATGCACGGCTCCCACCGCGTCGTCACCGAGCGGCTGATGTTCGCCATGCCCGAGACGGCCATCGGCTTCTTCCCGGACGTGGGCGGCGGCTGGTTCCTCCCGCGCTTTCCGGGCGCCATGGGCACGTACCTGGGGCTCACCGGCACCCGCGCCAACGCCGCGGATGCGATGTGGCTCGGCTACGGCACCCACCACGTGGAGCACTCCCGGCTCGAGGCGCTGCTGGAGGCCCTGGTCTCCGCGGACTGGAGCAAGGGCCAGGCGCACGACGTCACCACCCGGCTCCTGGCCTCCTTCGCCACGGACGCGGGGCCCGCGCCGCTGCGCGCGCACCAGGCGGGGGTGGACCGGTGCTTCGCGGCGGACCGGGTGGAGGACATCCTCTCCGCGCTCGCCGCCGAGGGCACCGAGTGGGCCGAGGCCACCCGGGCCACCCTCGCCCGGATGTCACCCACCAGCCTGAAGGTGACGCTGCGCCAGCTCCGGCTGTGCCGCCCGCTGCCCTATGACGAGGTGGTCCGCATCGAGTACCGGCTCAGCCAGACGCTCACCGTGTCGCCGGACTTCCGGGAGGGCATCCGCGCCGTGCTCGTGGACAAGGACCAGCGTCCGCGCTGGAACCCCGCCACCCTGGCCGAGGTTCGCGACGCGGACGTGGAGGCGTGCTTCGCCGCCCGGGGAGAGGATGAATTCGTTCCCTCCCCTGCCCGCCCCTGAGGGCTACTCCCACTCGATGGTGGCCGGCGGCTTCGACGAGATGTCGAGCACCACGCGGTTGATGCCGCGCACTTCGTTGGTGATGCGCGTGGAGATGCGCTCCAGCACCGGGTACGGCAGCCGCGCCCAGTCCGCCGTCATCCCGTCCACGCTCGTCACCGCACGCAGCACGCAGGTGGACTCGTAGGTGCGCTCGTCCCCCATCACCCCCACGCTCTGCACGGGCAGCAGCACCGCGAACGCCTGCCACAGCTCCGTGTAGAGCCCCGCCGTGCGGATCTCCTCCTGGACGATGGCATCCGCGCGGCGCACCAGCGCCAGCCGCGTCTCCGTCACCTCGCCCAGCACGCGGATGGCCAGGCCCGGCCCGGGGAACGGCTGCCGGTTCACCATCTCCTCGGGCAGCCCCAGCTCCCGGCCCAGCACCCGCACCTCGTCCTTGAACAGCTCGCGCAGCGGCTCCACCAGCTTGAGCTTCATCTGCTCAGGCAGCCCGCCCACGTTGTGGTGGCTCTTGATGGTGACCGAGGGGCCCTTGTACGAGACGGACTCGATGACGTCCGGGTAGAGCGTGCCCTGCGCCAGGAAGCCCGCGTCCTGCACCTCGCGCGCGGCCTCCTCGAACACCGCGATGAACTCGCGGCCGATGGTCTTGCGCTTCTTCTCCGGGTCCGTCACCCCGGCGAGCTTCTGCAGGAAGCGCTCCCGCGCATCCACCGTCTTCAGCGGCACGTGGAAGCGGTCCACGAAGAGCGCCTCCACCTGCGCCCGCTCGTCCTGCCGCAGCAGCCCGTTGTCCACGAAGATGCACTGCAGCCGGGGGCCAATCGCCCGGTGCAGGAGCAGTGCCGCCACCGAGCTGTCCACCCCGCCGGACAGGCCGCAGATGACCCGCCCCTCCTCGCCCACCTGCCGGCGGATGGCTTCCTCCGCCTCCTGGATGAAGCCCTTCATCGTCCAGGTGCCGCTCACCTTGCAGTCGGTGAACAGGAACGCCCGCAGCATGGCCTTGCCCTGCGCGGTGTGGACCACCTCGGGGTGGAACTGGAGCCCGTAGAAGGGCTTGCTCGTGTGCGCGGCCGCCGCGAAGGGCGAGTTGCCGCTGCGGCCAATGGCCTCGAACCCTGGCGGGAGCGCGTCCACCCGGTCCCCGTGGCTCATCCACACCTTCAGCCGCTCGCCCGGGTGGAACGCCGCGAAGGGCCCCCGGGCCGTCAGCACCTCCACCTCGGCGTTGCCGTATTCCCGGTGCGCCGAGCGGTCCAGCTTGCCCCCGAGCAGCTTGGCCAGCAGTTGCAGGCCATAGCAGATGCCCAGCACCGGCACGCCCGCGTCGAAGACGAACGGGTCACACCGGGGCGAGCCCTCGGTCTCCACGGAGGCCGGGCCCCCGGACAGGATGATGCCGCGCGGGGCAAACCGGCGGATTTCCCCGGCGGGGAGGTCCGGCCGGTGAATCTCACAGTAGACGCCCAATTCCCGGACCCGCCGGGCGATGAGCTGGGTGTACTGACTGCCAAAGTCGAGAATGAGGATTTTCTCGGCGTGGATGTCCACGAGGTTCTCCCGGGGCGTCGTTGACGGAGGGCGGCCCATACCGCTACAAACTTTCGCGGATCAACCGTTTAACACTTCACCTGCCGGTTCCCGTTCTTATTCGAGGTCCTGGATGCGCCGCCTGTCCGCCGCTGCCTCACTCTTTCTTCTCTCTGCCGGCTGTCTGACGCGGGAGATTTCCTCGGAGGACCGGCTCGACCGCGAGACGGCCAATCTGGCGGTGAAGGACACCCCCGAGGCGAGCGACCTGGAGAAGGTGTCCTGCCTGAACACGGACGAGGACCTGCTCAAGGCGCGCAACGTGAACCGGCCCGAGACGGACCGGCTCATGGACTACATCACCCTCTTCAGCTCCCTGCGCAAGCGCACGCAGACCTTCGAGGAGGCGATGCTGCGCAACCCCGACCTCCAGTACCGCGAGGGGGCCGGCGCCATCGTCGCCGCCAAGGACACCTGCATCCAGCAGACCGAGGACGTGAAGGTCGAGTTCGAGACCTACATGCGCGAGCTGGTGGACGTGCCCACGGTGCAGGAAATCAAGGGCGGCAACGCCGTCACCATCGCGCGCCTGGACTTCGACACCCTCCGCCAAGCCATCGAGACGCTCGCCCCGGATGACAAGGAGCAGCTGCTCAACCGCGTGGCCAACGCGGAGAAGAAGGTCTCCCCCGCCGCCAAGGCCCCCGAGGAGGAGGCCGGCAGCACGGGTGGAACCAAGCGCCGGGGCGGCAAGTAGCCCTTCCCCCGGCTTCACCGCGGGTGAGGCGCCCTACTCCACCCGGTAGTTGGGCGCTTCCTCGGTGATGATGACGTCGTGCACGTGGCTCTCCTTGAGCCCGGCCGAGGTGATGCGGATGAACTGGGCCTTGTGGCGCAGCTCCTCGATGGTGCCGCAGCCCACGTAGCCCATGCCGCTGCGGATGCCGCCCAGCATCTGGTGCACGTTCATGGCGAGGGTGCCCTTGTACGGCACGCGCCCTTCGATTCCCTCCGGCACCAGCTTCACCGCGTCCACGTCCGACTGGAAGTAGCGGTCCTTGGCGCCCTGCTTCATGGCGCCCAGCGAGCCCATGCCCCGGTAGCTCTTGTAGCTGCGGCCCTGGTACAGAATCACGTCGCCGGGCGCCTCCTCGGTGCCCGCGAACAGCGAGCCGATCATCACGGAGCTGGCCCCCGCGGCGAGCGCCTTGACGATGTCGCCCGAGTACTTGATTCCGCCGTCCGAGATGATGGGGATGTCGTGCTTGTTCGCCTCGCGCGCGCAGTCATCCACGGCGGTGATTTGCGGCACGCCCACCCCGGCCACCACGCGGGTGGTGCAGATGGAGCCGGGGCCGATGCCCACCTTCACCGCGTCCACGCCCGCCTCGATGAGCGCCCGGGTGCCCTCGGCGGTGGCCACGTTGCCGGCGATGAGCTCGAAGCCCTTGAAGTTCTTGCGCGTGTCGCGCACCCCGTCGATGACCGAGCGCGAGTGTCCGTGCGCCGTGTCCACGACGATGACGTCCACGCCAGCCTTCACCAGCGCGTCGATGCGGGCCTCCCGGTCCGCGGAGACGCCCACGGCGGCGGCACACAGCAGCCGGCCCTTGGCGTCCTTGGCGGCGTTCGGGTTGGTGCGCCGCTTCTCGATGTCCTTGATGGTGACGAGCCCCTTCAGCTCGAACGCCTCGTTGACGATGAGGAGCTTCTCGATGCGGTGCTGGTGCAGGAGCGTCTGGGCCTCGGCCTGGGTGATGCCCTCTCGCCCGGTGATGAGCTTGCGCGTCATCATCTGCTCCACCTTCTGGGAGAGGTTCGTCTCGAAGCGCACGTCGCGGCTGGTGACGATGCCCACCAGGCGCCGGCCCTGCGTCACGGGGATGCCGGAGATGCCGTGGTGGCGCATCAGCTCCAGCGCCCGGGCCAGCGGCTCCCCCGGCTCGATGGTGACCGGGTCCACCACCATGCCGCTCTCGAACTTCTTCACCTTGAGCACCTCGAGCGCCTGCTGCTCGGGGGTCATGTTCTTGTGGATGACGCCGATGCCGCCCTCTTGCGCCATTGCGATGGCCGCGCGGGACTCGGTCACGGTGTCCATCGCCGCCGACAGCAGGGGGATGTTCAGCCGCAGCTGGCGCGTGAGCCGCGTGGACAGCTCGACCTCCTTGGGAACAACCGAGCTCTCGGCCGGGAGCAGCAGAACGTCATCAAAGGTGAGCGCGAGCCGGACATCGGTGGGCAGCATGGGGGCTCCGGAAGGGGCCGCAGGGCACCCGTGCCCGGCGGAACCTTTTGCATACGCGGCTTGGGGCGCCCTCGCAATGATCCGGATGCCTGGCCGCCGGACGGCCGTGGTTTTGATGTCCGTCCGCGGAGGCTTCGGGCGATACTCCGCGCCTTCCTCCCAGCCGGGCGCGCGCATTGACGGAATCGAAGCAAGAGGGGCCGGTGGGGTTGGTGGTCAAACTGCCCTTCGCCACCTCGGAAGAGTTCGCCGCCAAGTACAGCGCCAACGTCACCTGGGGCGGCATCTACCTGCGCTCCAAGACGATCAAAGAACCGGGCACCCTGATTACCCTGGATCTGCGCCTCACCTCGGGCGCCCGCATCATCTATGCGTCCGCGGTGGTCCACTTCGTCACCGGGCGGAAGGGCACGGGCGTGCCCGGTATGGGGCTGCGCTTCCTGACGTTGGATCCCGAGACGAAGCGCTTCCTGGAGGGGGCGCTCGCCGGCCGCCCGGATGCCTCCTCCCGGCTGCCACCGCTGCCTCCCGGGGTGGGGGCGCCGGAGTACGCGCCCCCCTCGTCCCCTCCTCCGCCCAAGCCGCCCCCCGCGCCGGTGGCCCCTGGCCCCGTGGAGCTGGTGGCCCCGCCGTTCGAGCCTCCCACCGGAGAGCCCCTGCGCGAGGGGCCCATCATCGGCATCGATCTGGGCACCACCAACTCGTGCTCCGCCTACGTGCGCCAGGGCAAGCCGGAGGTGCTCCGCAGCCGGGAGGGCCACAACACCGTGCCCTCCCTGCTGGCCCTGAACGTGCGCGGCAAGCTGGTGGTGGGCCACCCCGCCAAGGGCCAGCTGCTCACCCACCCGAAGCAGACGGTGTACGGGACGAAGCGGCTCGTGGGCCGGGCGTTTGACTCGCCCATCGTCCAGCACATCAAGGACCGGCTCGCCTACGAGATTGCCCCCGGCGAGGGCGGCGAGGCGGCGGTGAAGCTGGGCAACCGCGTCTATTCGCTGCAGCAGATCTCCGCGCTCATCCTCCGGGAGGTCCGCGAGATCGCGCAGAACCAGGTGGGCCAGCCCGTCTCGCGGGCCGTCATCACCGTGCCGGCCTACTACAACGACAACCAGCGCCAGGCGGTGCGGGAGGCGGGCCGGCTCGCGGGGCTGTACGTGGAGCGCATCCTCAACGAGCCCACCGCGGCGGCGCTCGCCTACGGCCATGGGCGCAAGCTGCGCCAGCGCATCCTCGTGTACGACTTGGGCGGTGGCACCTTCGATGCGTCCGTGCTGGAGCTGCACGGCAACGTCTACGAGGTGATTTCCACCGGGGGCGACACCTTCCTGGGGGGCATCGACTTCGACAACGCCATCGTCGAGTACCTGCTGGAGGAGTTCCAGAAGAAGACGGGCAAGGTGTTCCAGGGGGACCGGGTGTCCATGCAGCGGCTGCACGACGCGGCCGAGCGGGCCAAGTGCGCACTCTCGGAGCGCCTGGACAGCCGCATCCACGTGCCGTTCGTGACGATGATCGACGACACGGCGTATGACTTGGACGTCACGCTGACCCGGCACACGCTCATCGCGCTCACCGAGACGCTGGTGGACCGCACCCTGGAGGTCTGCGAGGAGGTGCTCCGGGCCAAGGGGCTCACCGTGCGGGACATCGAGGAGGTGGTGCTGGTGGGCGCCCAGAGCCGCTTCCCCCGGATCCACGAGAAGATCTCCACCTTCTTCGGCAAGGCGCCCAGCAAGGGCGTCCACCCGGACGAGGCGGTGGCCCTGGGCGCGGCGCTGCTGGCAACCAGCCTCGAGCAGCAGCAAGGCGTGGTGCTCATCGACGTGCTGCCCATGGCCATCGGCGTGGGGCTGCCGGGGGGGCGCTTCAAGCCGGTGCTGGACCGCAACGCGGAGCTGCCCGCGCTCAAGAGCTACCTGCTGAGCACCAGCCACGACGGCCAGTCCGAGATTGAGATGACCATCTTCCAGGGGGACTCGGACCGGGTGGTGGAGAACGAGTACCTGGGGACGCTGAAGCTCAGCGGCCTGCCCGCGCTGCCGCGAGGCCAGCTCCAGGTGGCCATCACCTTCGAGGTGAACGAGGAGTCGCTGCTGAAGGTGACGGCCAAGGAGACCGTGACGGGCCAGCGCGTCACCAGCACCTTCTCCACGCGGGACACGCCCGAGGCCGTCAAGGCGCGCCTGGCGCTGGAGGAGACCTTCCGGGAGGAGGCCTCCCCCTCTCCGGAGGCCTCCCCGGCCCCGCCCCGGAGGGAGGGCGTCGTGGGGTGGCTCCAGGGGCTCTTCGCGCGCCGGTGAGCGGCGCGGCGGGCCTGCCTACTTCTGCAGCTCGGGGGCCCGCGACAGGGCCGCGGCCTGCTTCTCGGCGGCATCCATGAACGGGGCGGCGCGGGGGGCGGAGGCCACGGGGCCCTCCACCGGGACGCGCACCACGGGGGGCTGCGTCACGGCCTGGGCCGCGGCTAATGCCGCCTTCGCCTTGCGCCGCCGCCAGAGGAAGAAGCCCACCCCACCCACCGCCAGGGCGGCCATCACCACGTACTGCCCTTCCTTGAACTTGCCGATGAGGAAGTCCAGCTCGCTGCCGAAGTGGAAGCCCAGCCACACGAAGACGGGCGCGGACAGGAGCGCCGCCAGCCCGTCCCAGAAGATGAAGCGCCAGTAGGGCATGCCCACCGAGCCGGCGGTGAAGTACGTCACCGCGCGCACACCCGGCATGAAGCGGGCGATCATGACGATCTTCTGCCCGTGGATGCCGAACAGGCCCTCCACCTTGGCCCGCTTCTCGGGGGTGATGAGGCGGGCGAAGAAGCCCCCCTTCTGGTTCTTCCCCACGTGGGTGCCCAACCGGCGCCCCGCGTAGAAGATGAGGCTGTCGCCCACGAGGATGCCGCCAAAGCCCACAGCCATCATCACCGGCAGGCTCGCGGCGCCCTTGTGGGCCAGGAACCCTCCGAGAATCAGGGAGATGTCCTCGGGCAGCGGCACCCCCAGCCCGCAGGCCACGAGGATGCCGAACACGGCCGCATAGGCCAGGAAGCCCTGAGTGTTACCCAGCAGATTGGTGAGGAGCTCTTGCACGCTTGTCCTTCGCTCTCGTTCACTTCCGGGAGGGGCGCTCGGAACCTACACGAGCCAGCCCTTCCAGTGCCCAGCCATCAACCGGGCGCGGGTTATCAAAACTCCCAGCCAGCGCTTGGAGGCCAAAATAGCCCTCCCGCCCTGCCTTGTCATAGGCGGAAGGGGGCGCCCCGAGGGCCGCGAGCGCCAGGGCGCGGCTGAGCAGCGCGGTGGCATAAGCACCCACCGTCGTCTCTTTGGCCCCCAGGGCCTGGGCCTCCCGGAGCAGCGCGGGCCCCGCGGCCCAACGCGCCTGGGCCTGCTCGGCAATCCGAGGGGGCAGCATGGCTCGGGCGTACTCCCACATCACCGTCTCCAGTGCGGGTGTCTGACTGGGGCCTACCACCACCACGGCCCCCTGGCCGGTCCGGAAGCCGTGGGCCTGTCCCTCGGCGTCCAGCAGGTTAACCACGACCCTGAGCGCGGGCTGCCCTTCCGGCAAACGAAGCAGTTGGTGGGTCCGCCGCCAGGGCGCATCCAGTAGGGGGAGGTAGGCGCGCATCGCCGCCCGGTGGTCCGCGAAGGTCTCCGCGCGCAGGGCGGGCACGGGCCAGTGGGCCTCCACCCGGTCGAGCAGCACCTCCAGGCCCGCCAACTCGCGGGGCTCGGGCGGGGCGTCCTCGTCCTGCATGCGGACGGTGACGGCGAGGTAGCGCTCCAGGGGCACCGGGTGGGCGTCGAAGAAGGCCTGGGCCCGCTGCGCCACGGAGGGGTCCGCGCCGCCCAGCGCCTCGCGCACCCGGGCCCGGGCGGGCGTGTACTGCCAGGCGGGCACCGGGTGCTCACGCCGCAGCGTGCCCGTGTCGTACCCGGTGCGATTGAGCAGGGCGTAGAGCGAGAAGACCCGGGTGTCGGCGCGCAGCTCGATGCCGCCCGGGGTGTACAGGCTGGCGAACCAGTCCTCCTGGGCGCGGACCGGGGGCGCCCCGAGGAGCAGGAGGATGCCGAGCAGCGGAGCGCACGCACGCATGAGGGGCATGCAGGCTAGCACGCGGCACTCAGGCCGCGGGCGCCTTCCCCACGAGCGTGCGGAGCATGTCCCGGTTGTCGCGGGCCTTCTGGCCGAAGAAGGCGACGATGCCCATCAGCAGCTTCACGCACGCCTGGGGCTTCTGGATGAGGAGCTTCTGGAAGTCCGCGTGGCGGATCTCCAGCGCGGCCACATCCGTCATGGCGGTGGCGCTGCACAGCCGCTCCCCCTTCTGCACGAGCGCGAGCTCGCCCAGGGGCTCACCGGCGCCCACATCCCCGAGCGAAATCTCCTCGCCGGTGGGGCTCTTCGCGCTGAGGCGGACGGTGCCCTCGCCCACGATGATGAGCGACTCGCCCATCTTCCCTTCCGCGAAGAGCTGGGAGCCCTTCGGGAAGGCGCGCGGGACGGCGATGCTGGCGAAGATCGCGATGCCAGTATCGGTGAACCCCTTGAAGATGGGGCACGCCTTCAGCACGGTCTCGGGCACCACAAGGGCCATGGGTAGGTCCTACCACGTCCCTCTTCCCACGTCAGCGTTTGGCACGGGCTCCCTGGGAAACAGGGGGACGCTCACGCCTCGACGAGGGGAAGGCGGACGGGCGGAACGATTCCGGGGGGCAAGGTCTCGGCGGCAGGAGGTATCACCGTGGGTGACATCAGCAGGGCCACCTGCCTACCCATCAGGTGGTTGGGGGTGGCCTTCTCCACGAGCACCTTCACGATGGCCCCGGCGGGAGCATCCCCGTCGAAGTTCACCGTGCGGTTCTCCGGGGTGCGCCCGAAGCGCTTGCCGGCGTCGTACTTGGAGTGGCCCTCCACCAGCACCTCCACCTCGAGCCCCACCTGGCTGGCGGCGATGTCCCCGCAGATCTTCCGCTGCACCTTCTGGAGCCGCTCCAGCCGGGCGATCTTCACCTCGTGGGGCACCGGGCCCCAGTCCTTCTCGCGCAGGGCGGCGCCCGTCTTGGGCCGGGGGCTGTAGATGAAGGAGAACTGGCTCTCGTAGCGCACTTGCTCGGTGAGCTTCATCGTCATCTCGAAGTCCTCCTCGGTCTCCCCGGGGAAGCCCACGATGATGTCGGTGGTGACGGCGATGCCGGGCCGGGCGGCGCGCAGCTTCGCCAGCCGCTCCAGGTACTGCTCCACCGTGTAGTCCCGGCGCATCATCTTCAGGATGCGGTCCGAGCCGCACTGCACCGGCAGGTGGAAGTGCGGGGCAATCTTCGGCTGGGTGCGGAACGCGTCGATCAGCTCGTCGGACAGATCATGCGGGTGGCTGGTGGTGAAGCGCACGCGCTCGATGCCGGGCACCTCCGCGGTGCGCAAGAGCAGCTGGGCGAAGCTGATGCCGCCCCGGTACGAGTTGACGTTCTGCCCGATGAGCGTCACCTCGCGCACGCCCACGCGCGCCAGGTCCGCCACCTCGGTGAGCACGTCCGGGAAGGCCCGGCTGACCTCGCGGCCGCGCGTGTGCGGCACCACGCAGAAGGAGCAGACGTTGTCGCAGCCCTTCATCACCGTGACGAACTCGGTCACCTTGCCGCGCGAGGTTTCGGCGTCGGCGCGCGGGAAGACGTACTCCTCGGAGTCCACGAAGGCCGTCTCCACCACCCGCTCGCGGTCCTGCGTCACGCGGGAGATGATCTCCGGCAGCTTGCCGATGTTGTCCGGCCCGAAGACGAAGTCCACGTAGGGCACTTTCTTCAGCAGCTTGTCCTTCTCCTGCTGGGCCACGCAGCCGCCCACGCCAATGAGCGCCCCGCGGCTGACCTTCACCGGCCGGTAGCGGCCCAGCGCCGACAGCATCTTGTCCTCGGCCTTCTCCCGGATGGAGCAGGTGTTGAGGATGATGAGGTCCGCGTTGTCCGGCGTCGGCGTCGGGGTGTAGGCGATCTGCGCCAGCGCCTCGCTCATTCGAAGCGAGTCGTTGACGTTCATCTGACAGCCGAAGGTATGGATGAAGTATCGCTTCATGGGCTTTTTCCGTTGAAAAACGGACCTTTATGCGCTGCCTGGAGTGGGAATGCAACCGCCGAAGGGCGCCTGCCTCACCCTTGGCTGAGCACCTGGGCCATCCGGACGTGGAGCGGCAGCAGCCGTGCCTCGTGCTGGCGCAGCAGCGCGAGCGTCTCGTCCCCGTACCGCCGGGCGAGCAGCGCGGTGCGCTGTTCCAGCTTGGCCAAGTCCCGCTGGATGCGCTGGTGGCGCTCCTGCGCTTCGGCACCGGGCTGGGCCTCCAGCTGCTGGAGCTTGTCCCGGAGCTGGCCCGCGGCCCAGCGCTGGCCCGCGAAGGTGCGGATGATGGCGTTGCCCTGGTCCACCCGCCGGGCCTCCCGCAGCCCCGAGGCCTTGATTGCCTCCGTGTGGGCCCGGGCGAGCCCCTCGGAGCTCCGGTCTGCCTCGGCGATGCCCAGGAAGGTCTCCTGGTAGCGAAGCAGCCCGGCGACTTCCTCCCCGGTCAGGGGGGCGGCGGCCAGCCGCAGCGTCCGGTCGTCCGCGGCAAGCACCTCGCTGGTGACGGAGGCATTGAGTTCGTCGAAGTAGGACGGGGCCATGGGGGAATCCTCTAGGAAGGGACGAGCTGATCGGCGATGCGGGCCAGCTCCGTCACGGAATTGACCACTACCGCCTGGTGGCAGTGCTTCTCATAGGTGAGCATCTCGCTATCGCCGATGCCCCAGTTGCCCCGGGGCTCGGGGCAGATCCACAGCAGCCGCTTGGCCTTGCGCTTCAAGTCCTTCAGCGCCCAGACGTTGGCGGGGTTGTAGTTGTTGCGGCCATCCCCGATGACCATGACCGTGGTGCGCCGGGTGATGCTGCCCAGGTGGTCCCTCGTGAACTCCGCGAGCGCCCGGCCATAGTTGGAGTTGCCGCTCAGGGAGACGGCCTTGCCCGCGGTGGCCAGGTCGATGGCCTGGTCCACCTCCAGGTCCTGGAAGTAGCGCGTCACCTCGCCCACGTCCGAGACGAAGACGAAGGAGCGCACGCGCACGAACAGCTCCTGCAGCGTGTAGGTGAACAGCAGCATCATCCGGGCCGCGGTGCGCACCGAGTCCGACACGTCGCAGAGCACCACCACCTCGGGGCGCTCGGGGCGGCGGGAGCGGAACAGGGGCACCATGGGCACCCCGCCCCAGGGCAGGTTGCGGCGCAGGGTGCGGCGCACGTTGAGGGTGCCCTTGCGGTGCGAGCGCTGCTTGCGGATGAGCCGGCTCTTGAGCTTCTCGGCCAGGGTGCGCACGGCGGACTGCATCTGGTCCACCTCCGCCTGGCTGAGCAGGTGCAGGGGCTTGTCCTCCGCCGAGTCCCCACGCACGCGGATCCGCGCCTCGCCCTGGCGCTTCACCTCCTGGCGCGCGGCGTCTTCAATCTTCCGCATCGCGTCCGCCACGTAGCGCGAGACGATCTCCAGCCCCTCGGTGGACAGGCCCCGCGCGGCCAGCTCGGCCTCCATGGCGCTCAGGTCCGTGCGGGCCTTCTCCATGCCGGCCGCCGCCAGCAGGCGCCGGGAGAAGAAGCCCGTCTGGAGGCCGCTCTCCATGCGGGACAAGTCGAGCTGGAGCGTGGCGGAGCGGAAGATGCGCGCCAGCTTCGCCCGGTCCCCTTCCAGGATGGCCTGAGCCAGGGGCGACATCTCCGGGAAGAGCAGGTGCATCTGGTAGAGCACCATCGTCAGCTCGTCGCCCTTCAGGTAGCCCTCCTCCTCGAGCTGCTTGAAGAGGGACTTGTCGAGCGCCTCGAACGTCTTCGCCGCGCCCGAGAAGTAGAAGTCGAAGGCCCGGTTGAAAACGTCCACGTCCAGCTCGCGCTTGATGAGCGTGGTGCGCAGCACGGCGCGGAAGACGGCGCGCTCCTTGAGGCCCACCTCCGAGGCGGCGCGCAGCGCGTCCTGCACCTCGGCGGTGCTCACGCGAACACCGTTCTGGCGCAGCACCTCGGCGAACTCGACGATACGGGCGTCCATGGGACTTCCCCCTCAACGCTCGAACGACATGACCGCTTCCACGTGGTGCGTCTGCGGGAACATGTCCACCACCTGCAAGGCCCGGGGCTGGTACCCCGCCTTCACCAGGTCCGCCGCATCCCGCGCCAGGGACGCCGGATCGCAGGCCACGTACACCACCCGCTTCACTCCCAGTGATAATACTTGGAGTGCGAGTCCGGGGGCCCCGGTGCGGGGCGGGTCCGCCAGGCAGAGCTCGAACGTGCGCCGCTCGCCGATGAGGCCCTGAACTACCCTGCGGGCATCGCCCTGGATGAAGCGGACGTTGGCCACCCCGCCCTCCCGGGCGCTGCGCTGGGCCAGCTCCACGCCCACGGGGGAGGACTCCACGCCCAGCACCGAGGCGGCGGTGGCGGCGAGCGGGAAGGTGAAGTTGCCGTTGCCCGAGTACAGCTCCAGCACGGAGTCCGTTTCGCGGGCGCCCAGCTCGTAGATGGCCGAGGTGACCAGGCCCACATTGGCCTCCGCGTGCGCCTGGGCGAAGGCATCCGGCCGCAGGTACAGGGGGACTTCCGGCCGCAGCGGGGACAGCGAGCGCAGCGCGGGCTTGCCCAGGAGCCGGGGCGAGCCCTCCTTCGGCACCAGCACCGCCCCCTCCAGCCGGAGCGCCCGGAGGGCGGCCTCGGCGGCCTCCACGTGCCGGGCGGACACCGGCCCGGTCATCATCACCGCGAAGGAGGCCTTCTCCCCCTCGGCCAGCAGGTGCACCTCCTCGGCGTCCTTGGCCAGGGGCTTGAGCAGGGGGGCGAGCTTGCCCGGCAGCGCCGTCAGCACCGGGGTGAGGGCGCCGCACACGGAGATGGGCACCCGCTCGTGGCTCCGCCGCCCGAAGAAGCCCAGGGCGCCCTTGGCGAAGTGCAGCACCGAGCGCCGCCGGTACCCGAAGTCCCGGGGGGCCACGAGCAGGGGGCGCACGGTGAAGGATTCCCGGGACAGGCGGCCCAGGTGCTCCAGGGTGGAGAGGACGATCTCCTGCTTCGCGGCGCGCTGGGCGGGCTCGGCCAGCTCCAGCCAGTCACACCCGCCGCAGTCGGAGCTCACGGCACAGGGCGAGGGGCGCCGGTCCGCGCCGTCCGTGAGCACCTGGCGCAGGTGCCCCCGGAGCACCCGGCCCTGCTGCTCCAGGTGCACGCGCACCACATCGCCCGGGAACGCACCGGGGATGAAGACGGTGCGGCCCTGCCAGGAGGCCACGCCCTCACCGAGCTGTCCGAGGCGCTCGATGGTCAGCTCGATGGGGGTGTCAGGCAGGGGCTGCATGGGGGGAACGCTCAGGGGTGAGTCCTAGCCCGCATCGTCCGCGGGCAGCTCCGCGCGCAGCCGCTCGACGAACTGCTCGATGAGGGCCCGCTTCTCGTCATCCACGTTCACGAACTCGATGGCCATGCCGGGCACGTGGTTGGCCCCGTTGTGGGCGGTGTTGATGCGCGTCACCCGCCCGGTGAGATCGAACGGAAACTTCGTGCCGGGCAGCGAGACGATGAGCCGCACGGGCGAGCCCACCGACAGCGGCTTCTTCGTGTTGATGAAGAGGCCGCCGCGGGAGATGTTGACGGCCCAGTCGGTGATGAAGCCGGACACCGACTGGTAGGCCACCGGCAGCTCGTACTCGAGCCGCGGCGGCCGGGGGGGAAGCTTCTCGGAGGGGGCCAATGCGCCGGTCCCTCAGAACTTCATTTCGCGCACGTCCGGGGCCACCTTCAGCTTCGGCTCGGTGATGCGCTGAAGCTGCTCCACCGTCACCCCAGGGGCCAGCTCGCGCAGCACCAGCCCCTCGGGCGTCACGTCCAAGAGGGCGTGGTCCGTGACGATGTGGTGCACGCACTTGAGGCCGGTGAGCGGCAGCGAGCACTTCTTGAGGATCTTCGGCTGGCCTTCCTTGTTGGCGTGCTCCATGGCCACGTAGATGCGCTTGGCACCCACCGCCAGGTCCATGGCGCCGCCCATCCCCTTCACCATCTTGCCGGGGATCATCCAGTTGGCCAGGTCTCCCTCCTCGCTCACCTCCATGGCGCCGAGCACGGCCATGTCGATGTGGCCGCCGCGGATCATCCCGAAGGACAGGGCGGAGTCGAAGAAGGCCGCGCCCTTCACGGCCGTCACGGTCTCCTTGCCGGCGTTGATGAGGTCCGGGTCCTCCTCGCCCTCCACCGGCCAGGGGCCGATGCCGAGCAGTCCGTTCTCCGACTGGAGCACGATGTCCATGCCGGGCGGGATGTAGTTGGCGACAAGCGTGGGCATGCCGATGCCGAGGTTGACGTAGAAGCCATCCTCCAGCTCCTTGGCGATGCGCTGCGCGATCTGTTCACGGGTCAGGGGCATCGGAAGGTCCTCACGCCTGCTTGCGGACGGTGCGCCGCTCGATCCACTTCTTCAGGTTCTTCGCCTGGATGATGCGGTGCACGAAGATGTTGGGGATGTGGATGAGGTCCCCCTCCAGCTCTCCGGGCTCCACGATGTGCTCGGCCTCCACGATGGTGGTTTTGGCGGCCATGCACATCATCGGCGAGAAGTTGCGCGCCGTCTTGCGGAACACCAGGTTGCCCCAGCGGTCCGCCTTCCAGGCCCGCACGATGGCGAAGTCCGCCTTGAGCGGCGTCTCCAGCACGTGCAACCGCCCGTCGATCATCCGCGTCTCCTTGCCCTCGGAGACCTGGGTGCCGGCGCCCGTGGGGGTGAAGAAGCCGCCAATGCCGCAGCCCCCCGCGCGGATGCGCTCGGCGAGCGTGCCCTGGGGGTTGAGCTCCACCTCCAGCTCCCCGGAGAGGTACTGGCGCTCGAACTCCTTGTTCTCCCCCACGTAGCTGGACACCATCCGCTTCACCTGCTTGTTCTGGAGAAGAATCCCCAGCCCCAGGTCGGTGGTGCCACAGTTGTTGGAGATGATCGTGAGGCGCTTCACGTTCTTGCGGTGAATCGCCTCGATCAAGTTCTCCGGGTTGCCGCACAGCCCGAAGCCGCCGCTCATGAGCGTACAGCCGTCGGGCATGTCGGCGACCGCTTCGTCCGCGCTCGCGATGACCTTGTTCATCCGTCTCCTCGTTCTCCGGAAGGAGAGAGAATCACCGCTCGACCATCAGGGCAATGCCTTCTCCACCGCCAATGCACAACGAGGCCACGCCCCGCTTCTTGTCCTGGTCCTTCAGGGTGTGCAGCAGCGTCACCAGCACGCGCGCGCCCGAGGCCCCGATGGGGTGGCCCAGCACCACCGCGCCGCCGCGCACGTTCACCTTGGCCGGGTCCAGCTTGAGCAGCCGGTTGTTGGCGACGGACACCACGGCGAACGCCTCGTTGATCTCCCAGAGGTCCACCGCCTCGGCCTTCAGCCCCTTCTTGGTGAGCAGCTTGTTGATGGCGTCCGCGGGGGCGATGGTGAACTCCACCGGCTTGCGCGCCGCCTCGGCGTAGCCGCTGATGCGGCCCAGGATGGTGCGCCCCTCGGCCTTGGCGCGCTCCTCGCTCATGAGCACCAGCGCCGCGGCGCCGTCATTGATGGACGAGGCGTTGGCGGCCGTCACCGTGCCGTCCTTCTTGAAGACGGGCTTGAGGGTGGCGATCTTCTCCGGCCGGGCGTTGCGGGGGCCCTCGTCCTCGGTGACGATGACGGTGTCCTCGGGCTTCTTGCCGGGCACGGCCACCGGAACGATTTCCGAGGTGAACAGCCCCTCCTTCTGCGCCCGGATGGCCCGGTTCGTGGACTCCAGCGCGTACTCGTCCTGCTGGGCCCGGCTGACGTCCTGGGTCACCGCGCACTCCTCGGCGCAGCTGCCCATGTGGACGTTGTCGTAGGGGTCCCACAGGCCGTCATGAATCATGGCGTCCTTGAACTCCACGTTGCCCATGCGGGCCCCGCCGCGCAGCGAGTGGCTGATGTAGGGCGCGTTGCTCATGGACTCCATGCCGCCCACGACGACGACGTCCGCGTCGCCCAGGGCGATGGACTGGGCCCCGGCGATGACGGCCTTGAGCCCCGAGCCGCACACCTTGTTGACGGTGGTGGCCGGCACGCTGTCCGGGATGCCCGCGAGCCGCAGGGCCTGGCGCGCGGGGGCCTGGCCCACGCCCGCCTGCAGCACGCAGCCCATGAGGACCTCCTGGACGGCCTCGGGCTTGACGCCGGCGCGCTCCAGCGCCGCCTTGATGGCCACCGCGCCGAGCTGCGGCGCCGTGAGCTTGGACAGGGAGCCCTGGAAAGCACCGATGGGGGTACGGGCCGCGCCCACGATGACGACTGTTCGAGCCATGGAAATGCCTCCTTGGGAACCGGCGGAATGAACGGCTGGGCCCTTATCCCCGCCCCCCTGGAGAGGGTCAAGGGAGCAGGAGCCACCCAGCGGCGCCGGGCCGTTTTCCTGTTGGATAACGGCCGGCGCCCTGCGTCACATGTGTCATTCCACCGCCCCCCGCCTGGCCGCCTGGAGGCGGACTCTCCCCGTCTCTCCCCTTTTCCACGGGGTTCATTGAGTGGGACAGGGGGCACGTCTATCGTCCCGGGTGGGGATGTTCCTGTCCCCCCTGAGGAGAAAGCACTGTGACTGTGATGAAGCCGAAGAACCACCGGACCGCCTTGCCGGTCCCTGGGTCCTGGGGTGGGTGGAGGCGCCTGGGCGCTACCCTGTCCCTGGCCGGAGCGCTGCTGGGCTCCGCGGCCTGCGACGACGAGGATCCCGTGGTGCCGCCCCCGCCCCCGGAGCAGACGCTCTCGGAATCCGCGAAGAAAGGCCTGGAAATTCTGGGGTTCCCGCTCGACGTGAGCGGCATGTCCGTGGCCGAGAAGGAGCGCATTGGCCGCGGCAGCTACCTGGTCAACGCGGTGGGCGAGTGCAGCGGATGCCACAACTACAACTCCGCCAACGGCCCCCCGCAGTACATGGGTGGCGGAACGCCCTACCCCATCGGGCCGGGCGCGGTCGTCTACGCGCGCAACCTGACCTCGGATCCGGACGTCGGCATGCGGCTGACCGAGGAGCAGTTCATCGACACCATGCGCACGGGCCGGGACTACCTCAGCGAGGATGACGCCGAGGCGCTGATCGTCATGCCCTGGGTGGGCTACCGCTGGATGTCCACCGAGGACCTGAAGGCCATGTACGCCTTCTTCACCAAGGTGCCGGCCGTGAAGAACGCGGTGCCCGCGGACATCAAGGGCCCCGCCGGCGCCGCGCGCCCCATCCCCTTCCCCTCCAACTTCGTCGACGGGGCCGTCTCCCGGCCGCTGCCGTCCGAAGCGGGGGATTACCCGGGCCACGCCACGCGCGGGCTCGCCGTGCAGCCGCTGGCGGATCCCCCCGCCCTGGCGGGCTTCAGCGCCGCGGACCGCGAGAAGTACGGGCGCGGCAGCTACCTGGTCATGGTGGCCGAGTGCAACAGCTGCCACACCAACCCGGACCGCAACTACGCCCCGGGCCCGAACCCGGACTTCGGGAAGATCACCACGGCGGGCTACCTCACCGGTGGCCGCGTGTTCGACGTGCCCCCCGGGCTCAACGCCATGACGGGCTACTCGCGCACGCTGGGCGCCAACCTGCTGGGGGCCACCCACAGCCGCCTGCCGGACACCTACGAGGCCTTCCGCGACATCATGACCACCAAGAAGGTGGCGGGCCCCGAGCCCCGGAGGGATCTGGCCTTCCCGATGTACTCCGCGGCCGAGGCCTACGCGAAGATGCTCGATAGCGACCTGGAGGCCGTCTACTTCTACCTGAAGACCCAGACGCGCCTCACGGGGGCCGCCGACAAGCAGCCGCAGGCGCCCACGTACTTCTGCATGGCGGACGCGGACTGCGCCAACCACGGCGGGACGTGCAACATGAGCTCCACGCCGGGCCAGGGCATCAACCAGTGCGTGGGCAGCGCCTGCGCGCAGGACACCGAATGTGGTGCCTGCCAGGTCTGCACGGCCGGCAAGTGTGAGGCCCCCCCGGCCTCGTCCACCTGCGCGGTGAGCGGCATCTAAGGACCACCGATGAAAACCGGCATCCCTTCCTCCCTCAAGCCCTCCCGGGCGCTGTGCCTCACCGGCCTTCTGGCAGCGCTCCCCCTCACGGCCTGCTCCTCGGATGAGGAGAAGCCCCCCGCACCGCCCGTGGAGTCGAAGGTCCCCTGCGCGGGCCTGCGGACGGGGCTGGAGGCGGGGGTGCCGGCCACCCTGTCGGACACGGGGCTGTACCAGGACTTCGCCGCCCGGACGCTCGCGCCGGGCGTGCGCGAGTTCACCCCGCGCTACCCGCTCTGGTCCGACTCGGCGCAGAAGCGCCGCTTCGTGCAGCTGCCGGACGGGTGTCACATCGACACGAGCGACATGGACCACTGGGTGCTCCCGGTGGGCGCGCGCCTGTGGAAGGAGTTCATCGTCGACGGCAAGCTCGTGGAGACGCGCTTCATCGCCCGCCACGGCTCGGGCCCCGAGGACTTCATCCTGGGCGCCTATGCGTGGCGTGCGGACGGCTCGGACGCGGACTACGTGCGCTACGGGGCCGTGAACCCGCTGGGCACGCAGCACTCCATCCCCGCCGCCAAGGACTGCAAGAGCTGCCACTCGTACCTGCCCGAGCAGGCGCTGGGCTTCAGCGCGCTCCAGCTCGACCATGACGGGACGGGGGTGACGCTGGGCACGCTCGCCGCGGAGGGCCGGCTCACGGTGAACCCCACGGAGCGCTTCACCGCGCCGGGCAACAGCGTGGAGGCCGCGGCGCTCGGCTACCTCCACTCCAACTGCGGCAACTGCCACCACCCCCAGGGCATCGAGTTCAACAACGTGTTCGACCTGCGGCTGTCCGTGAAGGACAAGGCCGTGGCGGACACGGGCACCTACCGCACGGCGGTCAACGTGCCGGTGGAGAAGTTCGTCACGCCGGGGGTCAACCTGCGCATCGATCCGGGCAACGCGGAGCAGAGCTGCGTGCACCACCGGATGACCATCCGCGGCACGGTGGAGCAGATGCCCCCCACGGCCTCGCGCGCCGTGGACCTGGAGGGCAAGGCGCTCATCCAGGCGTGGATCGACGGCATGAAGTAGAAACGCAAACGGCCGGGCCCCGAAAGGGACCCGGCCGCCAGGGCCTCTCCCGCGAGGGAGAGGCTCGGGGAAGCAGGCTGCTTACTTCTTCAGCTTGCTCGCCATCACGTCGCCGAGGCGCGCCTTGCTGCCCTCGGCCTGCTTGCGCAGGTACTCGCGGTAGTCATCCGAGCCCTCGCCGATGAGCGCCTTGATGGAGAGCGCCACCTTCCGGTCCTGGGTGTTGATGTCGATGATCTTCACATCAACCTCCTGAGCCTCCTGCACGACGTCGCGGGGGTTCTCCACGCGCTCCTCGCGCAGCTCGGACACGTGCACCAGACCCTCGATGCCCGGCTCGATCTCCACGAACGCGCCGAAGTCGGTGACCTTGGTGACCTTGCCCTTCACGCGGCTGCCCACGGGGGTGCGCTCGGAGAGCGTCTCCCAGGGATCCGGCTGGAGCTGCTTGATGCCTAGGCTGAAGCGCTCGTTCTCGACGTCGATGTTGAGCACCACCGCCTCGACCTCGTCGCCCTTCTTGTAGAGCTCACCCGGGTGCTTGATGCGCTGGGTCCACGAGATGTCGGACACGTGCACCAGGCCGTCCACGCCCTCCTCGACGCCGACGAAGATGCCGAAGTCGGTGACGTTGCGGATCTGACCCTTGATGACGGAGCCGATCGGGTACTTGTCCTCGAGCAGCGTCCAGGGGTTCTGCTCGATCTGCTTCATGCCCAGCGCGATGCGCTTGGCCTTCGGATCGATGTCCAGGACGACGGCCTCCACCTCCTGGCCGACCTCCAGGATCTTGGAGGGGTGCTTGAGGCGCTTGGTCCAGGACATCTCGGACACGTGCACCAGGCCCTCGACGCCCTGCTCGATCTCGATGAAGGCGCCGTAGTCCGTGATGGAGACGACCTTGCCGCGCACGCGGGTGCCGACCGGGTACTTCTCGTCGGCGCGGTGCCACGGGTCCTCCTGGATCTGCTTGAGGCCGAGGCTGACGCGCTCCTGCGCCGGGTCGAACTTGAGGACGACGACGCGAACCTCGTCACCCACGTTGAACATCTCCGACGGGTGGCCGATGCGGCCCCAGGACATGTCGGTGATGTGCAGCAGGCCGTCGATGCCGCCCAGGTCGATGAAGGCGCCGTAGTCGGTGAGGTTCTTGACCACGCCCTTGAGGACCGCACCCTCCTTGAGGTTCTTGAGGGTCTCCTTCTTCATCTCCTCGCGCTGCTTCTCGAGGAGCACGCGGCGGGAGAGGACGATGTTGCCGCGCTTCTTGTTGAACTTGATGACCTTGAACTCGAACTCTTTCGAGATGTACTGGTCAAGGTTGCGCACAGGGCGGATGTCCACCTGGCTGCCGGGCAGGAACGCCTTCACGCCGATGTCGACGGAGAGGCCTCCCTTGACGCGGCCCACGATGGTGCCCTTGACGATCTCATCGCGCTCGCACGCGGCGCTGATCTCGTCCCAGATGCGCATCTTGTCGGCCTTCTCCTTGGAGAGGACGACCATGCCGGTGTCGTTCTCGCGGCTCTCCAGGAGGACCTCGACGGCGTCACCGGACTTGACGGTGATCTCGCCGCGGGGGCTGGTGAACTCGGAGATCGGAACCTGGCCCTCGGACTTGTAGCCGATGTCGACGATCGCGTAGTCCTTCGTCACCTGAACGACGGTGCCCTTGACGATCTCACCCTCCTTGAGGATGCCGTCACCACCGCGCTCCTTGAGCGACGCCTCGAACATCGCGGCAAAATCCTCGTCGCCTGCCTCCGGTCCAATCTGCTGGTTCACGTTCTGCTGCATGAATGGGAAGTCCTTTGAAACGGGTACAGCAGCCCCTGTTGATTCACGTGGGCCAGCCGCGGGGCGCGACGGAGGCCACGTGTGTCCCCACCTCGGGGACTGAAAAAAAGAAGCCGCGCACCCTAGACGCCGGTGATTCCGGCAGTCAAGCGAGCACGCGAAAGTCCTACAGACCTGCGGAAAACACCCGCCCGGGGCCGTCTGGGGGGGGCTGAAGCACTGCCGGGGGCCCTGCCTGGCGAACCGGACGCGTTTCCCGGCTCACACTTCACAAGCCCCTTGAGTTCTAGGAACGCCTGCTCCCCCGTGCAAGCTGCCCGGGGGGCGGAACTTTCCAGGGAGGACGGCTGCTTGCCCTCCCGGAAGCGAGGCGAGTGGCTAGAACCACCACTCGGCGCGGGTGCCCACGAAGTGGCCGAACTTCTTGGCGCCGAAGTCGTTGAGGTACGGCGACACGGGCAGGCCAAGGGTGCCGCGGTCCGTGTAGAGGTCCACCTCGGCCTGGTTGTAGACGGCCAGCGAGTAGATGAGGCGGATGTGCGGGCGGGCCCAGGCCGAGCGCAGGCCGGAGGGCACGAGCGTGGGGACGATGGAGAAGCGGAAGGCCGTGGGCATGCCCGGGTCTTCCACGCCCTCGGGCAGTTCCGCCTTGAAGCCCTGGAACGTCGCCTCGTTGATGAGGTGGAAGTTGTCGGTCAGGTACAGGAAGCTGCGCACGCCCACCGCGAAGTTCGTGCCGTTGTTGATGGCGGTGGTGGCCGACGCCCGGTCCCCGTCATCGGCGCCCTTGCTGTACTCGAGGATGCCGTAGGCATTCAGGGTGAGCATCGGGTTCACGTTGATGAGCAGGTGCTCCACCGCCTCGATGCCCATCGCGCCGCTGTACTTGCCGTCCTCGTTGGCACGGCCGAAGGTGGCGAAGGTGGGCGAGGCGCTGAAGGCGCCGTTGGCGATGCCGCCGCCGACGCGCACCGACAGCTCGTTGAAGCTGCCGTTGCCCAGGTCCAGGCGGCCCTTCACGCCGCCCACGTAGCCGATGTCGGCCTCCTGCACCGTGGTGCCCTCATCGGTGAGCAGGGACTTGCTGGAGGGCAGCAGGTGGAACTCGGCCAGGAAGTTCAGCGAGTGCTTCTCGGCCACCGGCAGCACGTACTGGCCGACGAACACCGTGCGCTGACGGTCGATGCGCATGTTGCCCGTCTCCGGGCCCGCCGGCACGCTGTAGAGGCCGGGCGCCTGGGAGGTCTGCAGCAGCACCGCCAGGTCCAGGCCCTTGTACTTCACGCCCGCGCCCTGCGAGACCAGCTGGTTGAAGAAGAAGATATCGGCGATGTGCACGTCGGTGCTGCGGTAGAAGCGCTGGCCCACCCACATCGTCAGGTCCGGGGTGAGCACGTTGCCCGCCTCCAGGTACGCCTGCGAGATGGAGAAGCCCGGGGGCGAGGCGCCCAGGAACGAGCCCGTGCTCGAGTAGAAGGCGGGGGTGACCACCACCTGGTACCAGGGCTTGGTGGGCTCCTCCACCACGGGCTTGACGATGTGCAGCTTGATCGTCGGCTCCATGTAGTCGCCTTCCTCGAAGCGGCCACCCAGGGGGTTGCCGAGGAGGTTCAGGGACTTGCCGTGTACGTACCGGCCCGTCTGGGGATTCCAGGAGGCGCCGATGCGGCCGTACATGCCGATCTCCAGGTTCTCAGAGCCAATCCACGCCGAAGCGGTGGTGGGCACTGCCAGGAGGGTCGCGGCGGAGATGAACGAGGTGACGCAAGAACGCAGTCTTCGGGAAGAAAGCACGATGCAGCCCCCAAACGTGTGGCAGACAACAAAAGTCGAGATGTGAGGAGTGAGACCGGAGGGAGACCTCTCCCTTCCTCGGTGGGCCGGCCAAAGCGGGCCTCCTCATAGAACTTGATAGTTGTTCTATTCAAGTCTCTTGATCATGGATAAATCGTGATACGGGTTGCACGCCCCATGGGGTGGGCCGCTGCGAGCGTTCTTGACCTCTCGCGTCAAAGATTGCTCAGCAAAACGTTGACCTCGCGCGTCAAGGTTTGCCCAGCCCGTGTGAACGCGTTCTCGACGCTCCAGGGGCGGAGCGTTTCCTTGGAGGAAACACGTATGAAAAAGGTACTGGCAGGGCTTGTGGCCGCGGCGGCACTCATCACCCCGGAGCTGGCGCAGGCGGAGAAGATCGTCATTGCCTGTGGCAGCGTGGGCCAGGAGCAGGAGCTCTGCACCCAGGGGGCTCAGGCCTGGGCGAAGAAGAGCGGGCACACGGTGCAGATCATGAGCGTGCCGACGGACGCCGGGCAGCAGCTCGCGCAGTTCCAGCAGCTCTTGGCGGCGGGCTCCACGGACCTGGACGTGGTGCGCATCGACATCATCTGGCCGGGCATCGTGGCCAACCACTTCATCGACCTGAAGCCGCACTTCCCCGAGGACGTGCTCAAGCAGCACTTCCAGCCCATCGTGAAGAACAACACGGTGAACGGCAAGCTGGTGGCGATGCCCTGGTTCACCGAGGCGGGCCTGCTCTACTACCGCAAGGACCTGCTGGAGAAGCACGGGCAGAAGCCGCCCACCACGTGGCAGGAGCTGGCGCAGTCGGCCAAGACCATCGTGGACGCGGAGAAGAAGGGGGGCAACGACAAGCTCGTGGGCTTCGTGTTCCAGGGCAAGTCGTACGAGGGCCTGACGTGCAACGCGCTGGAGTGGGTGGACTCCTTCGGCGGCGGGACGATTGTGGACGCCAGCGGCCAGGTCACCATCAACAACCCGAAGGCGGTGCAGGCCGTTGACTTCATGGCCTCGCTGGTGGGCAACGTGGTGCCCAAGGGTGTGCTGGCCTACGAGGAAGAGGGCGCGCGCGGCGCGTTCCAGTCCGGCAACGCGGTGTTCATGCGCAACTGGCCGTACGCCTGGGCGCTGGCGAACTCCAAGGACAGCCAGATCAAGGGCAAGGTGGAAGTGATGGCGCTGCCCAAGGGCGGCGCGGACGGCAAGGCCACGGGCGCGCTGGGCGGCTGGCAGCTCGGGGTGTCCAAGTACTCCAAGAACCCGGAGATCGCCGTGGACCTGGTGAAGTACCTGACGGGCCCCGAGGAGCAGAAGCGCCGCGCGCTGGTGGGCGCCTTCAACCCCACCATCATGAGCCTCTACAAGGACGAGGAGCTGCTCAAGGCCAACCCCTTCTTCGGCAGCCTCTACGACACGTTCGTGAACGCGGTGCCGCGGCCCACCATCACCGGCATCAAGTACAACCAGGTGAGCACCGAGTTCCGCAACGCGGTCTACTCCACGCTGTCGGGCAAAGGTAAGGCGGCCGACAACCTGAAGCGCGTGGAGACGAAGCTCAAGAGCCTGGGCAAGAACGGGAAGTGGTAAGGAGGCGGTAATGGCCCACCCCGCGACCCCGATCGTTCCTGGCGAAGGGGGCTCTTCCGGACCGCCGGAAGGCGCCTCCGCCCTGCTGCGCGAGCGCACCCGCGCCGCCTGGCTGTTCCTGGCCCCCACCCTGGTGGTGATGTTGCTGGTGGCGGGCTGGCCGCTGGCGCGGACCTTCTGGTTCTCGTTCACGGACGCGAACCTCACGGACATGGCCGCCTCGCAGTTCGTGGGGTTGGACAGCATCCGTCAGGTCCTGGACGATCCGGACTGGTGGACCACGGTGGCCACCACCTTCAAGTTCGCGGGGGTGTCGGTCTTTCTGGAGACGGTGCTGGGGATGATCATCGCCCTGGCGCTGAACGCGAAGTTCGGGGGCCGCGGCCTGCTGCGCGCCGCGGTCCTCGTGCCCTGGGCCATCCCCACCGTCGTCTCGGCGAGGATGTGGGCCTGGATGTTCAACGACATCTACGGCGTGGTGAACGCCATCTTCATGTCCGTGGGGCTCATCTCCGAGCCCATGGCGTGGACGGCCGAGCCCTCCCTGGCCTTCGGGGCGGTGGTGGCCGTGGACGTGTGGAAGACGACGCCGTTCATGACGCTGCTCATCCTGGCGGCGCTGCAGATGCTGCCCGGGGACGTCTACGAGGCGGCCCGCATCGACGGGGCGGGGCCCATCCGGGCCTTCTTCCAGGTGACGCTGCCCATGCTGAAGGGGCCGCTGATGGTGGCCATCATCTTCCGCATCCTGGATGCGCTGCGCGTCTTCGACATCTTCTTCGTGCTCACCGGCGGTGGCACGGACACGATGCCCATGGCGGGCTACGCGCGGCAGCGCATGTTCGAGTACCAGGAGATCGGGGTCGGCTCGGCCGCGGCCTCCTTGTTGTTCGCGATCATCGCCGTGTTCACCGCCCTCTACATGGTGGTGGGCCGGGTGAAGCTGGGAGACTAGGGCATGGGCTGGCTGAAGAAGATCGCCTTTGGGCTGCTGCTGCTGGTGGTCGCCGTCTACACGCTCTTTCCCTTCTACTGGGCGATCGTCTCGTCCCTGAAGACGGGCAGCGAGCTGTTCGAGGTCTCCCCGTGGCCGAAGGAGCCCGAGTGGAGCAACTACACGGCGGTGTTCACCGCCCAGCCCTTCGGGCAGAACATCGTCAACTCGGTCATCGTCGCCACCGCGGTGGTGCTGGTGTCGCTGCTGCTGGGGCTGACGGCCTCGTTCGCGCTGGCGCGCATCCAGTTCCGGGGCCGTAGCACGCTGCTGCTCACGGTGCTGGGCGTGTCCATGTTCCCGCAGATCGCCGTGCTGTCGGGCATGTTCGAGCTGGTGCGGTGGCTGGGCATCTACAACAAGCTGCCGTCGCTCATCCTCTCGAACCTCATCCTCACCCTGCCCTTCACCATCTGGGTGCTCACCACGTTCATGCGCGAGCTGCCGAAGGACCTGGAGGAAGCGGCCATCGTGGACGGCGCCACGCCGTGGATGGTCGTCACGAAGGTGTTCCTGCCGCTGCTGGGGCCCGCCATGGCGACCACGGGCCTCCTGGCGTTCATCTCCGCGTGGAACGAGTTCCTCTTCGCGCTCACCTTCACCCTGTCGGACGATGTCCGCACGGTGCCGGTGGCCATCGCCCTGTTCAGCGGTGGCAGCGCGTTCGAGACGCCCTGGGGCATCATCATGGCCGCCTCCGTCATCGTCACCGTTCCGCTCGTGGTGCTGGTGCTGATCTTCCAGCGGAAGATCATCTCCGGCCTCACTGCGGGCGCCGTGAAGGGTTAGCCGCCGCCTCCCGGAGCCATTCCTGGAGGTCCTCGGGAATGGCCATGGGGGTGAAGATTCCCACGTTGGCTCCCCCGGTGTTGCCCCGGGGGGCCCTCCCGGTCCACGAGCCGGGGGCCGCGAGCAGCAGCCGGGGCCATTGTCCCAGCCACTCGCGCCAGTCCCGCCGCCGCCAGGCGAACGCGAACATGGCCCCGTGTACCTTCAGGTGCGGCCACGCATGGGCCTGGCTCAGGATGTGCGCCCGCTCCAGGAACCGCCACGCGGCGGCCAGCTCCCCGCGCGCCTCGGCCTCCCGGGAAGCGCCGAACTCCCGCTCGAAGTGTCCGCGCAGTGAAGGCGTCATGGTCCTCATGCTACTGGCCAGGGCTGCAACGGCCTCAGCAGGCCAGCCCGGCCCAGCAGTTCGTGAACGTGAGCGGCCAGGGCGGTGTGTTCCGGGTTGGAGGCGGTGAATCGCTCGGGGGTGAGGACGACGAGCGAGCCCTTGTCCTCCACGGGTTCGATGCGCACGGGGGCAGGCAGTGGAGGGACAGTGCCGCGCAGCCGCGAGAAGTACATCCCCCAGCCCACGAAGGAGCCTGGCTTCGCTCTCTCCGTGACGCTGTCCCGGTGTGTCTCGGACGTGGCGATGGCCCACTCCGGATCCCAGGCCAGGGCCATGGCATGCAACACCTGGGTCATGCTGGATGCGGTCAGGACCCGCTCACCGGCAGCCCCTTCCTGGAAGGGCTTGAGCACGCAGGCGGACGAAAGCCAGGGGGCCGCAAACCCGCAGCGCACATCAACCGTGGATGTCTCCTGGGGACTGCCGCCCGCCCAGAGTCCGAAAGAAAAGCCCTCATCGATCTGATGTTCCCTCGCCGCGAACAGCCGCTGGAAACTCGCGGCGTCGGTGTGGACCTGGCGTTGGCGTGCCTCCTCGAACGAGCGGCCTGGCGGATGCCAGCGGGTCCACGCCGGATCGCAGTGCCTCAGGAGGTGGAAGAAACGCTCCGCGCGGTGCGCACAAGCCTCAGCGGGCTCGGGCCGGGCAAGCCAGTAGGAACCCGCGTAGTAGGTTTCGATCATCGCTAGGAGCATGGCCCAAGATGCCCCGCGAGGAGTCGGCTAGCTGAAGAGCTTGAACGTCTCCCGGGCGATGACCATGCGCTGCACCTCGCTGGTGCCCTCGTAGATGGTCTGCACGCGCGCGTCCCGGTAGTAGCGCTCCACCGGGAACTCGTCGATGTAGCCGTAGCCGCCGTGGAGCTGCACCGCCTTGTCGCACACGCGGTTGGCCATCTCGCTGGCGTACAGCTTCGCCATGGAGGCCTCGCGCGTGAACGGCTTGCCCTGCTCCTTCAGCGCGGCCGCCCGGAACGTCAGCAGCTCCGCTGCGGCGATCTGCACCTTCATGTCCGCCATCATGAAGCGCGGGCCCTGGAACTCGCTCACCGGCTGGTTGAAGGCCTTGCGGTCCTTCGTGTACCGCACCGAGGCCTCCAGCGCGGCCCGCGCCACGCCGCACGCCTGGGAGGCAATGCCGATGCGGCCGCCATCCAGCGCCACCATCGCCAGCTTGAAGCCCTCCCCTTCCTTGCCCAGGAGCTGGTCCGCCGGAATCCGGCAGTCCTCGAAGGTGAGGCCCACCGTGTTCGAGCCGCGCAGGCCCATCTTGTCCTCGTGCTTGCCCACGTGCAGGCCCTTCGTCCCGCCCTCGACGATGAAGGCGGACAGGCCCTTGTTGCCCGTGCCCGAGGTGCGCGCCCATACCACCATCACCCCCGCGTACGCCCCGGAGGTGATCCACTGCTTGCTGCCGTTGAGCACCCAGCTGTCACCCTGGCGCACCGCCGTGGTGTGCAGCGCGCCCGGGTCCGAGCCCGCATGGGGCTCGGAGAGCGCGAACGCGCCCACCACCGCCTCGCCCGAGGTGAGCCGGGGCAGGAACTTCTCCTTCTGGGCCTCGGTGCCGAAGGCGTTGATCAGCTCCCCGCACATGTTCGTCACGGCCATGGCCACGGAGGTGGAGGCACACGCGGCCGACAGCTCCATCACCGCCAGCGAGTAGGACACCACCCCCGCCTCGGAGCCGCCGAAGCGCGAGGGCAGGTTCACGCCCATCAGCCCCAGCTCCGCCAGCTCCTTGAAGAGCGCTGGCGAGAAGCGCTCCTCGCGGTCGGCGGCGCGGGCCTGGGGGGCCACGCGCTCGCGGGCCACCTTGCGGGCGGTGTCACGGATGAGCGTCTGGGTTTCGGTCAGCTCGAGGTTCACGGGGGCGTCCTACTCGATGGCCTTGAGGTTGAAAGGGTACTCGATGGGGTAGTCGCGGCCATCCGGCGGCTTGGGGAAGCTCATCGCCGTGAGCACCGCCACCACGCAGTCGTGCAGCCCGGCGTCCTTCAGCGTGGTGCCCTTCTTGAGCACCTTCGCGTTCTTCACCATGCCCACCGCGGAGATGGTGAAGGACGTCATCAGCTTGCCCTCCACCTTCTTGTCCTGCTCCACGAGCGTGTCCTCGTAGCAGGCCTGGATCTTCTCCCGGTGGTAGGCAATCACCTGCTGGATGGAGTCCGGCGTGAACGGCAGCCGGCTCGCATCCAGCACCTCGCGGGCCTTGGGCGCGGCCTTCTTCCTCTTGGCGGGCCTCTCCCCGGGCTCGTCCTGCCCGAGCGCCCCGGTGGAGGCCAGCAACAGCGCCGCGGCGAAAATCCCCCTCATGGCTACTCCTTCAGCAGGTTGGCCGAGATGACGATGCGCTGGATCTCGCTCGTCCCCTCGTAGATTTCGGTGATGCGCGCGTCGCGCACGTGGCGCTCGGCGTCCATCTCCTTGCTGTAGCCCATGCCGCCGTGCACCTGGAGGGCCTTGTTGGCCACGCGGCTGGCCATCTCGCTGGCGTACAGCTTCGCCATGGCGCTCTCCATCGAGTGGCGCACGCCCTTGTCCTTGAGCACCGCGGCCTGGTGCACCAGCAGGCGCGCCGCGTCGATCTCCGTGGCCATGTCCGCCAGCATGAACTGGATGGCCTGGTGGTCCCGGATGGGCTTGCCGAACGTCTTGCGCTCGCCCGAGTAGCGCACCGCCTCCTCGAAGGCCGCCCGGGCGATGCCCAGCGCCTGCGCGGCGATGCCGATGCGGCCCCCGTCCAGCGTGCTCATGGCGACCTTGAAGCCCTCGCCCTCCTTGCCCAGGAGGTACTTGGCCGGCACGCGCATGTCCTCGAAGAACATGGAGCAGGAGTGCGCCGCGCTGATGCCCATCTTCTTGTCGGGCTCGGCCCGGATGAAGCCCGGGGTGTTCGTGGGCACGATGAAGGCGGTGATGCCCTTGTTGCCCGCCTCCTTGTTCGTCATCGTGAACAGCACGATGGCGTCGGCCTTGGGGCCGTTGGTGATCCAGTTCTTCGAGCCGTTGATGATGTACTCGTCACCCTTGCGCACCGCGACGGTCTGCTGGGCCGCCGCGTCGCTGCCCGCCTCGGGCTCGGTGAGGCCGAAGCAGCCGAGCTTCTCGCCGCTGGCGTACGGGGTGAGGAACTCCTTCTTCTGCTCCTCGGTGCCGTACTTGGACACCGGATCGCAGTAGAGCGAGTTGTTCACGCTCATGATGACGCCGGTGGAGGCGCAGCCGCGGCTGATCTCCTCCATGGCGATGGCGTAGCAGACGTTGTCCAGCCCGGCGCCGCCGTGCTGCTCGGGCACCGCCACGCCCAGCAGCGACAGCTCGGCGAGCTTCTTCACCGCCTCGGTGGGCCACGCGTGGGTCTCGTCCCACTTCCGGGCGTTGGGGATGAGCTCGCGCGCGGCGAACTCGCGGCACATCCGCTGGGTTTCCCGCTGGATGTCGGTCAGCTCGAAGTTCATGGCACTCCTGGGGGCAAGGCGCGGCCGCAGTCTACGCGGCGCCCGGGGGGGCATGGCGGCCCCTCCAGGCACCTGCCCTGGAGGAGGAATTGCCGTGCCTATTAGAGAACGGAAACGGTGTTACTTACCCGCGAAGGCCGCGGGGCGCTTCTCGAGGAAAGCCTTCATGCCCTCGCGCTGGTCCTCGGTCCCGAAGAGGACGCCGAAGCCCTGGCTCTCCAGCTCGTTGGCGGAGCGGAGGTCCTGGTCCGCGCCGAACTCGACGACGCGCTTGGCCTGGGCAAGCGCCAGGGGGCCGTTCTTGATGAGCTTGCCCGCCACCGCCAGGCAGTGCTCCATCAGCTTCTCGGGGGGCAGCACGTCCAGCACCAGCCCGTACTCCTTGGCCTGGGCCGCCGTCACGTGACTGCCCGTGAAGATGAGCTCCTTGGCGCGCATCTTCCCCACCAGCCGGGTGAGCCGCTGTGTGCCGCCGAAGCCGGGGATGACGCCCAGCGTCGACTCGGGCACGCCCAGCTTCGCCTTCTCCGAGGCGTAGATGAGGTCGCACGCCATGGCCAGCTCGCAGCCGCCGCCCAGCGCGAAGCCGTTCACCGCCGCGATGGTGGGAAAGGGCCGCTGCTCCAGGAGGCCCATGACGCGCTGTCCCAACGCGGAGAACTCGCGGGCCTTGTCCGCGGGGATGGTGGCCATCTCGGCGATGTCCGCCCCCGCCACGAAGGCCTTCTCGCCCCCGCCGGTGACGATGAGGACGCGGGTGTCCGTGCCCAGCGACAGCAGCGCGGCCTCTATTTCGTGGAACGTCTGGGTGTTGAGCGCGTTGAGCGCCTTGGGCCGGTCAATCGTGAGGGTCGCGATGGCGCCCTGCTTCTCCAGCCGGATGTTGTCGTAGGCCATGGGAAAGCTCCTCGAAGAGGGGGGGAAAGAAGTCTTAGTACTTGTAGAAGCCGCGGCCGCTCTTCTTGCCGTACCAGCCGGCGTCCACGTACTGCCGCAGCAGCGGGCACGGGCGGTACTTGTCATCGCCCAGGCCCTTGTGGAGCACCTCGGCGATGGACAGGCACGTGTCCAGGCCGATGAAGTCCGCGAGCTGCAGCGGGCCCATGGGCTGGTTGGTGCCCAGCTTCATCGCCGTGTCGATGTCCTCCGCCGTGCCCAGCCCCTCCATCAGCGCGAAGCACGCCTCGTTCAGCATGGGGATGAGGATGCGGTTGACGATGAAGCCAGGCATGTCGCGCGACACCACCGTCGTCTTGCCCATCTGCTCGGCCAGGGCGCGCGTGGTGGCGTAGGTTTCATCCGAGGTGGCCGCCCCGCGGATGATCTCCACGAGCTGCATCACCGGCACCGGGTTCATGAAGTGCATGCCGATGACGGACTCGGGCCGCTTCGTCACCGCCGCGATGCGGGTGATGGGAATCGAGGAGGTGTTCGAGGCGAGCACGCCGCCGGGCCGCACCACCGCGTCCAGGTCCCGGAAGATGCGCTTCTTGAGCTCCTCGTTCTCGGTGGCGGCCTCGATGGCGAAGTCCACGTCCTTCACCTCGGCGAGGCGCGGGGAGGTGGCGAGGTTCGCCTCGGCGGCCTTGCGCCGGGCATCGTCCAGCTTGCCCTTCTCCACGAGCTTGGCCAGGCCCGCGCGGATGCGGCTCGCGCCCTTGGCCAGTCCGTCCTCGGAGACGTCCACCAGCGTGACGCGCAGCCCCGTTTGCAGCGCGACCTGCGCGATGCCCGCCCCCATCTGCCCTGCCCCGACGACGACGATGTGCTGGGTGGTTGCCATGGCGTTCGATTTCCCGGTCAAAAGAGAGTCTGGCGCCTATAGCCGCCACCCCCCGGCCGGTCAACGGCTCGCGGGCAGGCGCAGCGTCTTCAGGATGTAGGGCTCCTCGCCAATCGTCAGCCCCTCTACAAGTGGGGGCCGGGCCGGCTGTCCTGGCTCCTTCACGAAGATGAGCGCCCGGTAGGAGCCCTCGGGCAGGTCCACCTTCACCGTCACCTCCGAGGGCGGGGCCGCCGGGAAGAAGTGCTCCTCGCGCTTGAGGGTCTGCCCGTCCGGCCCGGTCACTTGAAACTCCAGCCCCCGCACTGCGCTCCAACCTGCGCCGTCGAGCCGCCAGACCAGGGAGTGCTCGGGCGTCTCGGTGGCCCGCCACAGCCACAGGCCCACGCCCACGAGCGCCAGGAGCGGCAGGCGCCGCAAGAGCGGGTGGCGTCCCCGGGCGGGCTTGGCGTCGGGTTCCACCCTCACTCCTTCTTCGGGGTCCGCTTGCCGCCGCGCCGCGTGTTGATCTCCGAGACGACCACCTTGGGCACGGGGGCGGGGGCCGCCTGCGCCGGGGCGGCGGGCTCGCCGGAGGCGTCCTTCGTCTCCAGGGACTTCTCGTCCGGGGGCAGGAGGCGGATCTGCGCCTTCACCTCCAGGGTCATCCCCGACAGGAGCTTGATGAACTCCTCGCGCAGCTTCTCCGACTGGAGGAAGCGGCGGACCTCCTCGGAGACGACGCGGCCGATCTCGTCCTTCGTCTTCTCGGCCTGGTTGACGATGTGGCCGAGCATTTCCTTGGGCAGCTTGAGCTGCCCGGCGAGGCCCCGGATGCCCTCCTCCGTCATGAAGATGGCACCCAGCCCGGCGACGGCGGCCTTGCGCACGAACTCCGGCACGAAGCCGGGCCGGCCCTCGCGATCGGGGTGGTGCATGTCATCCAGCGGATCCGGCGGAAACTCATCTCTGTCACCCGGCATGGGGCACCTCGGTTGCTCAGGACATTAGCGCGCCTGCATCACCGGCAGTGGAATCGAGCGCACGCTCTGCGCGGAGACGCGGCCGGCCACGTTGCGGGCAATCTCCAGGAAGGCCTGGGCCTCGCGGCTGTCCGGGGCACCGGCCACCACGGGCAGCCCCGCGTCCCCGGCCTCGCGCACCTTCAGCTCCAGCGGCACCTCGCCCAGGAACGGGATCTGGAACATCTCCGCCGCCTTGCGGCCGCCGCCCCGGTGGAAGATGTTCGTCGCGTGGGAGCAGTTCGGGCAGATGAACTGGCTCATGTTCTCGACGATTCCAAGCACCGGGATGTGCACCTTGTCGAACATGCTCTTGGCGCGCACCACGTCGGCCAGCGCCACGTCCTGCGGCGTCGTCACCAGCACCGCGCCGGCGGCCCGCACCGACTGGGAGAGCGACAGCGCCACGTCGCCCGTGCCCGGCGGCAAGTCCAGCACCAGGTAGTCCAGCTCGCCCCAGTTCACGTCCCGCACGAGCTGCATCAGCGCTCCGTGCAGCATGGGGCCGCGCCAGATGAGCGCCTGGTCCGGCTCCACCAGGAAGCCAATGGACATGACCTTCAGCCCATGCTTGTTCATGGGGGTGAGCGTCTTGCCATCCGGGCTCACCGGCTTCTCGGTGATGCCCGTCATCATCGGCACGGACGGGCCGTAGAAGTCCGCGTCCAGCAGGCCCACCTTGGCGCCGTGCTTGGCCAGGCCCACCGCCAGGTTCACCGCCACGGTGCTCTTGCCCACCCCACCCTTGCCCGCGCCCACCAGGATGATGTTCTTCACGCCCGGCAGCAGCGCCTGGCCCGGGCCCTGCCCCGCGCCGCCCGTGGCGCGCACCTGGGCGCCCCACTCCAGCTCGAAGGACTTCAGCCCCGGCACCGCCTTGAGCGCCGCCTCCGTGTCCGCCTGGATCTTCCCCTTCATGGGACAGGCGGGCGTCGTCAGCTCGATCTTCAGCTTCACCGCGTCGCCGCTGATGCGGATGTCCTTGACCATCCCCGCCTTCACCAGATCCACGTGCAGCTCGGGATCGATCACCTTGGACATCGCCGCGAGGACATCGCGCTCGGAAACGCTCATCGGTACACCTGAAACCTTTTGGAAATCGCGCAGTTGCGTGACGGGAGGGGCGCGGAGGATGGTCGGCCCCCTCGGGGCCTGTCAACGACGTTTAACGCCGCCGCCCTCCCCGCGCACGGGCCGGGCCGACGCTCGTCCGCACGCCTTGCCCGGGTTTTCCCGGTTACTCGATGGCGGCGACCCGGTACTCCTCGCCCTCCAACACCAGCCGCACCGCGCGCTCCGCCCCCAGCGGCAGCGTGGCCTCGGTGCCCTGCACCTTCACCTCGCCCTTGAGCGCCAGCCGGGCGCGGCGCAGGCGCTCCCGGGCCAGGGGCTCGCGCTGGAAGTCCTCGCGCAGGCGGTCCGGGGTGTAGCGCGCGCGCAGCGGCGCGCTCAGCAGGCTCCAGGCCTTCTCCCAGTCCGTGCCTTCGGCCGCGTTGAGGAAGCGGGCCAGGGTGGCCTTCACCTCGTCCGTGGGCAGCGTCTCCTCCACGCGCCAGGTGGACTCCCGGCGCTCCAGCCGCAGCGCCGGCGCATGGCCCTCCAGCAGCGGAAGGCCCGCGCGCACCGCGGCGGCCCGCTCCCGGCGCGCGGCCGGGTCCGCATAGCGGCCGCGGAAGGCCGCCTCCCCCTCGGGCAGGCCGGTGGTGAGGGCATAGGCCTGGGGCAGGCGGTTGTCCTCCAGCGCCTTCGCGTAGGCCTCCGCAGTGCGCTCGGGGCCCCGGGGCGCGGTGACGCACCCGGTGAAGGCCAGGGCCAGGAGCCCTAGGAGCGGGTGACGGAACGTCATGGTGCCCCCCGGGGTCTTCACGGCTTCGCGCGCGGCTGGGCCACGAACAGGCAGCACACGCCCAGGGTCAGCTTGTGCACCTGGAGCACCTCCAGGCCCGCCTCGCGCATGATGTCCGCGAAGGCCTCCGGCTGGGGGAAGGCGGCGATGGACTCCTGGAGGTAGCGGTACTCGCCGGAGCCGGAGAGCTTGGCGCCCAGCCAGGGGACGACCGTGCGGATCTGAAAGCGCAGCAGGGGGCCCAGCAGCCCGCCCTGGGGCTCGGACAGCTCCAGGATGGCGATGCGGCCGCCCGGGCGCGTCACGCGCGCCATCTCCCGCAGGGCCTTGGGCCGGTCGGGGACGTTGCGGATGCCGAACGCCATGCAGATGCCGTCGAAGCTGTTGTCCTCGAAGGGCAGCGCCTGGGCATCGCCCCGCTTCAGCTCGCACTGGGCGGACAGCCCCTGCTCGGCCACCTTCTTCCGGCCGATCTCCATCATGCCCTCGGAAGGGTCCAGGCCCACCACCGTCCCGTCCGGGTGGTACTTCAGCACCTTCAGCGCCAGGTCGCCCGTCCCGGTGGCCAGGTCCAGCACCCGGTAGCCCGGCTTCAGCGCCAGGGCCTTCACCGTCTTGCGGCGCCAGCGCTGGTCGATGCCCAGGGACATCATCCGGTTGAGCAAGTCGTAGCGGGGGGCGATCTGGTCGAACATCCTCCCGGAACCGTTGATGTCAGACGGCTGCGGCGGCACAGGGCGGGTTGGGGAGTTCATCGGCGGGGAGGGTATCACCCCGGTGGCCGGGGGCGGGGAGTCTTTACTCGGCGCCCGGCCCAGGCGAAGCTGAAGCCTTCCCGCGCCCCCTCGGCGGGGGGTGTACACAGCCTTGAAACAAACAAGGCTTATACATCGCATCTCGCCGCTCAGCGGGGCTCGGCCCCAGGCGAGGCTAGGAGCCGCAGTGGCCGGAGCATCTCCTGGAAGCGCATCCGCGGCATCGCCCTTACGGGCTGAGCAGGAATCCTGGGTCGGTGGCATGCGCTACCTGGCCGCGGTGGACCCGTTGGCCGGGGCCGAGCTGCTGGGCGAGCCCTCAGTCTACTGGGATTACCCCCCCGCCCAAGAGGTGGTGGCGGGCTGGGGCGAGGCCGGGGCCCTGGAGGCCCACAGTGCCCAGGAGGCCCAGGAGATTCTCCAGCGGCTGTCCTCCGCCAGCACGGTGCGCTGGTTGGACCAGGCGCCTGCTTGCCTGCCTGGGCCCTGGTTCGGGGGCAGGCGCTTCGCGGCGGAGGCCACGGATGCGGGCTGGGGGGCGTTTGGCTTCGGGCGCTGGACCCTGCCGGAGCGGCTGGTGTGGCGCGAGGGGGACCGGCTGGCCGCGGCCGTCTTCGTCCCCCAGGGGCCCGGCGCGGAGGACAAGGTCCGGTCGATGCTGGTGGGCCTCGGGTCGAAGTTTCCGGCAGGCCCCCTCTCCGTGCGGAGCGAGCCCCAGGCGCTGCGCGTGTCCGCTGGCCGCTCCGCCTTCGAGCAGAGCGTGGAGCGGGCCACGGAGGCCATCGCCAGCGGGTATTTCCAGAAGGTGGTTCTGGCCCGGGCGGTGGAAATCGAGGGCGAGCGCCCCTTCGACCAGGTGGAAGTGCTGGCCCGGCTGCGCGAGCAGAACCCCCGGTGCGCCACCTTCCTGTTCCGCGCCCCGGATGACACCGCCTTCCTGGGCGCCACCCCGGAGACGCTGTGCCGGGTGGAGGGCCGGGAACTGCGCACGGAGGCGCTCGCGGGGACCGCGCCGGCCGCGCAGGCCCTGGAGCTGGTGGGGCGGGACAAGGAGCGGCGCGAGCACGAGGCGGTGGTGCGCTACATCCTGGAGGTGCTCCGCCCCCTGGCCGAGCACATCGACGCGGATGCGGCGCCCCTGCTGCTGACCCTGCGCGGCATGGTGCACCTGCGCACCGGCATCCGGGCCTCGCTGCGCGAGGGCGTGGGGGTGGCCGAGCTGGTGGCGGCGATGCACCCCACCCCCGCCGTGGGCGGCACTCCCAGCGCCGTGGCGATGTCCTTCCTGCTCGAGCACGAGGGGCTGGACCGGGGCTGGTACGCCGCGCCCGTGGGCTGGGTGGGCCCGGGCCGGGCCCATCAGATGGTGGCGCTGCGCTCGGCGCGTGTGAAGGGCGCCCAGGCCCGGCTCTTCGTCGGCGCGGGCATCGTCGCGGGCTCCAAGGCCGAGGCGGAGTGGCGGGAGACCGAGCTGAAGAGCCTCACGATGGCGCGGGCCCTCGGGGGCTCGGAGGGCTAAGGCCCTCCCCGCTCCGTCTCCCCCGTGAGGGACCAGGCCGCCGGGCAGAAGGCGTAGAGCTGGGTGCGCGCCCCGCTCAGGAGCAACTGCAGGAGGGAGGCCCGGCGCTCGGCGCCGCCATAGAAGGCCAGCTCGAAGTGCTCCGTCTTCACCCCGGCCCGCTCCAGCGCATGCCGGCAGACGTCCTCGAAGCTGCCCAGGCGGTCCACCAGTCCCGCGGCCAGCCCGCGCGTGCCCGAGTAGACCCGCCCCTCGCCGCGCTCGTGGATCTCCTCCTTCGTCCGGCCGCGGGCCTTGGCCACGTGGCCCAGGAACGCCTGGTACGTCTCCTCCACCTCCGCCTCCATCGAGGCCCGCTCGTGGGGGGTGAAGCCGCGCGAGACGGAGAAGATGCCCGCGTTCTGTCCCCGGGTGAGCAGCGTGCGGTGGATGCCCAGGTGCTCCAGCAGCCCGGAGGCCTCGAACTTGCCCGCGAAGACGCCGATGGAGCCCACCACCGCGTGCGGGGAGGACCAGATCTCCTGCGCCCCCAGCGCCGCCATGTACCCGCCGCTGGCGGCCACCTGATCCACGTAGGCAATCACCGGCTTCTTGCGCGCCACGCGCTGGATGGCCTCCAGGATGAGCTCCGAGGCCAGCGCCGAGCCCCCGGGGCTGTTGATGTAGAGCACCACCGCCTTGGCGCGCTTGTCCCGCCCCGCCGCGCGCACCGCCTTCACCACCGCGTCCGAGCCCGCCGTCTTGGGGCCCAGCGGGTTGCTGGAGCCCTTGCCGGGGACGATCATCCCCGACAGCGAGATGAGGCCCAGCCGGGGCCGGCGCCTCACCGGCCGCCACTTCACCGGCGGGAACGGCACCGCCCCCAGCCAGCTCTCCATGGACTCCAGGGGCTCCTCGTCCGCGTCCGCGTCCTTCTTCCCAGCAGGCTGTGGATTCAGCCGCGCCGGCAGCTCCGCCTCGGTGCACAGCGCGTCCACCAGCCCCGCGGTCACCGCGCGCTGGGCGCTGTAGGGCCCCCCGTCGATCAGCGCCTGGGCTTCCTCGGGGGAGCGCTTGCGCCCGGTGGCCACCGCCTGGACCAGCTCCGCGTACCGCTCGTCCAGGAACGTCTCCAGCGTCTGCCGCTGGATGTCGGAGATCTCCCCGTGGGTGAAGAGCTCCGGCGCCGTCTTGTAGGCCCCGCGCCGGATGAAGTGCGCCTGGATGCCCACGCGCGCCAGGCCCTCGCCCAGCGCCGTGGCCTCCGCCGCGTAGCCCACCAGGTCCACCCGGCCCGCGGGCGCCAGCAGCACCTCGTCCGCCGCGCACAGCACCTGGAAGCCCAGGTTGTCCACGCTGACGGCCCAGCCCACCACCCGCTTGCCCGCGGCGCGGAAGGCCAGGAGCTGCTCCACCAGCGCGTCCTTCTTGGCGGACGGCACGGCGAGCCCCTCCAGCTCCAGCAGGATGCCCTTCACCCGGGGGTCCTTCGCCAGCAAGCCCAGGGCTTCCCGAAAGGCCTCCAGCGAGGAGACCGTGGCGGGCTCGGGCGCGGCGTTCCTCAGGCCCCAGCGCCACCGGTTGCGGCGCCGCTCGCGGTAGGGCAAGTCCCCCGAGAGGCGGAAGCGCACATAGGCGGGGCGGTGCCGGGACGCCAGCAGGCGGAACGGCAGCCCGAGCAGGGTCCGTGCGAGCAAGAACAGGTTGGCGAGGGCCACGAAGACAAGTCGCACCATAGGTGTGCTGGCGCGTAATGGACGGCTGGCGGGGACGCAAGCAGGGTTTGAGCAGGGGGCGTGGCCCCTGGTGGGCCGCCTGGAACTTTTCATGGGGGCGAACGTGGTAGGCTGGCGCCCATGCGTCCGCTTTCTCAGCTCATGATTGTGTCCGCCCTGCTCTTTGGCGGGGCCGCGCTCGCGGGCCGTCCCGTGACCGAGTACCAGCCCCCGCCCGAGATGACGAAGGAGCAGCGGGAGGCCAACAAGGTCCGCGAGCTCGGCGGCAACATCAACTCCTACAACCGCGACATCCAGATCGAAGAGACGCCCGTGCCCTGGGCGGCCCTCGGACTGGGGGCGCTGGTGCTGCTGGCCGCGGTCCCCTTCGCGTGGAAGGCCTACCGCAACACCTCGCACGAGATCGCCGGGGCGAACACCTTCGGCAACTCGCGCCAGGCCGAAGACGAGTCCTAAGGCCCGGCGGTCCGCTCAGGCGGGCCGGATGAACACCTCGCCGCCTGGCTCCACCTCCACGCGCACGGGCAGGAAGTGCTCCACGGCCCGTACCTGCGCCTGGAGGTGCTCGGTGACGCGCGCGGTGGTGAAGCGGGTGGTGCCCGGCGTGACGGGCCCGAGCCGGCCCGAGGCCAGCAGCGCCGCGGGCAGCAGGAGCTGATCGCCCAGGTGCTCGTCGATGGCACCGCCGGATTCCATGAAGCGCGTCATCCGCCCGGCCGCCTCACGCCCCACCTCCTCCGGGGACTGGCCCCGCTCGCCCAGGGCCTCGAAGCCGGCGAAGGTGTTCTCGAACTGCGCCAGGATGAAGGTGGCGCTGCCGGCCGAGCGCGTGACGGGCAAGGGCCGGTTCTTCGTGTGGCAGTAGAGCCCCCGCTCCCGCAGCGCGGCCTCGGCGGCGCGGGACTGCCGGTCGGCGAGGGCAAAGGGCAGTCCCCCCACGTAGGTGCTCACGGCGATGTCGTGCAGCGTGCCCCGCGAGGGCAGCTCCACGAGCACCGGGGGCGGCTCGGGGGCGAGCACCTCCGCCTGGAACTCGCCGCCCCCTTCCGGATAGAAGCCGGCATGGGTGAGGCTCAGCGAGGCGCCCAGCCCATAGGCGTGCATTGCCGGCATCCACACGCTGCTCAGGTAGGGGTAGCTGGGCCCATGCGCCACGTGCGTGCCCCCGCGCAGGGTGAGCCGCCCGCCCCCCGCGAGCGCCAGCGGGAAGAAGAGGCACTGAAAGACGAGGGGCGTTCCCCCGGCGGTGCCTGCCTCCAGGATGTAGTCCCCGGGCCGCACGGGCCCCGGCGTGAAGCGCAGCTCCGAGGCGCCCACGGCGGCCCCCTCGCTGGTGCTCTCGCTGATGGCCTCGGCCCCGCGCACGCACGCCAGGTGGTGGGGGCGCAGGCCCCGGGGATCCTGCTGCTCCCGCAGGCCGGTGAGGTGGAATGGACGGCCGGTGATGAGTGACAAGGACAGGGCCGAGCGCAGGAGCTGACCTCCCGCCTCTCCCCCGCTCCCGTCCAGCAGCACCCAGTCTTCTCCGGACCTGCTGGGGCCGGTCATGACGCTCCCTGTGACACCACGTGGGATTTACAGCGTAGCAGAAGCCTCTGGGCTACCGTCCGGCTTCGTGGCGCTCGCGATCTTCCTTTTCACCTACGTCTTCATCGCCGGGGCACGCCTGCCCGGGCTCAAGCTGGATCGCCCCGGGGGCGCGCTGCTCGGCGCGGTGCTCATGGTGGTGCTGGGCGCCGTCACCCCCGCGGAGGTCTTCAACCACAGTGACGACCCGTCCCGTCACGCGGTGGACTTCGACACCCTCATCCTGCTGCTGGGGATGATGCTGCTGGCGGAGTACCTGGCCCAGGCGTCCTTCTTCCGCGCGTGCGGCGCGTACACGGTGCGGCTGGCGCACACGCCCCGGTTGCTCCTGGTGGCGGTGACGGCCATCAGCGCCTTCCTGTCCGCCTTCCTCGTCAATGACACCGTGTGCTTGATGCTCACGCCCCTGGTGCTGGTGGTGGTGGACGACGCCCGGTTGCCGCCCGTGCCCTACCTGCTGGCGGTGTGCATGGGCTCCAACAGCGGCTCGGTGGCCACCTTCACCGGCAACCCCCAGAACATGCTCATCCAGGGGGCCTCGGGGCTGTCCTACGCGAGCTTCGCCGCGTACATGGCCCTGCCGGCGCTGCTCTCCACCGCCATCGTCATCGCGGTGCTGCTGTACCTGTTCCGCAAGGAGCTGCCCTCCCGGCGCTTTGACCCTCAACCTCCGCCCCCAGCGGTGGACCGGCCGCTGATGGGGGTGACGCTGGGGGTGCTGGCGGGGGTGGTGGTGGCCTTCTTCGCGGGGTTCCCCATGAGCTGGAGCGCCCTGGCGGGGGCGGTGCTGGTGATGGCGCTGGCGCGCCGCGAGCCGCGCGCGGCGCTGGAGCGGGTGGACTACGTGCTGCTGGTGTTCTTCGCCAGCCTGTTCGTCGTCGTCTACGGGGTGAACAAGCACGGCTGGGCCGGGGAGATCCGCGAGCTGTTCGCCCCGCTGATGGCGGGCCCCCCGTGGCGCGAGACGTTGGGGTTCGCGGCGCTGACGCTGGTGGCCTCGAACCTGTTCAGCAACGTGCCCTTCGTGATGCTGGCGCGCACGTGGGTGCCCACGCTGCAGAACGTGGAGCTGGGCTGGCACGTGCTGGCGCTGGGCTCCACGCTGGCTGGCAACCTCACGCTGGTGGGCAGCGTGGCCAACCTCATCGTCTTCGAGGCGGCGCGCGGCCGGGTGAAGATGTCCTTCATGGGCTACCTGCGCATCGGCGTGCCGGTGACGCTCTTGAGCTTCGCCGTGGGCCTGGCGGTGCTGCTGGCGGAGCACGCGCTGTTCTGAGGAAGGCGCCGGGGAGGCATCCCGAGGCCGGGCCCTGCGATAATCTCGGGACCATGTCCTTCCAGCCACCCTGGGGCGGGGCCTTTCGCCTCCAGAGCTTCGTCCACCGCACGCCGGAGGCCCTGCCCGCTCCGGCCATCGACGCCATCCGGGAGACCATCCTGGGCTCTCCCCTGCTCGGGGAGACGAACCTGTCCCGGCAGTTCTCGGGCACCTATGGCTTCTCCATCACCTTCGTGCGCGAGGCCCTGGGCCAGGTGAAGGACCGCTTTCCTGCCTTCGCCCCGTTCCTGGACAAGGCGCTGCTGCCGGACTGTGACGCGTTCCTGCTCAACCCGCTGCTCATCCAGAACGGGCGCGGGGTGGCGGCCCACATCGACCGGAGCCTGGAGTTCTACGGCGCGGGCACCGGCTGCCCCATCGCCGTCAGCGTCCTCTATGTGCAGGTGCCGGAGCGGCTCGCGGGCGGCGAGCTGCGGCTGTACCACCGGGGCCAGCGCGTGGCGGCCCTGACGCCGCTGCCGCGCTCGCTCGTCACCTTCCGGGGGGATGTGGCCCATGAGGTGGTGGCGGTGGAGGCCGGGGCCCCCGTGCTCTCGGAGGCCCGGGTGAGCCTGGTGGTCGAGCAGTACCGCGTGCCCGCCTCGGTGAAGGCGCGGCTGCCCACCTTCGAGCTGCGCACCCGCTCGGGAGCCCTGGCATGAGCGAGCTGGTGATGGAAGTGCGGATGGCCTCCTCTCCAAGCCAGGTCTTCGCGGCCTTCGAGACGCCGTTCCTGCTGCGCCGCTGGTACGGGGCCCCGCCGGGTTGCTTCCGGACCGGGGCGGAGGGCGACGTGGGCACGGGCGAGCCGTTCCAGGTGAACCTGATCGACGCGCAGGGTGTCCCCTTCGTGCAGCGGGGCCGGATCCTCGACGTGGTCCCCGCCGAGCGCCTGGAGCTGGAGATGTCCTGGGAGGGCGGGCCGCTGGGGGGCCCGGAGGTGACGCGGGCGAAGCTGCGCTTCCACCCGGACGGGGGTGGCACCCGCTTCGAGGTGATTCAGGGGCCCTTCTCGCGCCCCGAGGCCCTGGAGGCCCACCGGGCCTACTGGAAGGCCAGCCTGGAGCGCCTGTCCCGCGTGGCGGCCGGTGAGGCCCTGCCCTGCTTCGAGGAGTTCTGGGATGAGTCGTGCGGCTACGCAGGGCGGCTCGGGGTGGCCGCCTACGCGGTGCTGGCGGGAATGCGGGAGGCCGGGGCGGCGCCCGAAGCGCTCGCCCAGGCCGAGGCGCTGCTCTACACCCACCTGTCCCGCCTGCCCCCGGAGACCGCCGAGCTGCTCGGGGCGGTGCTGCACTCCCGGCTAACCGGCGGCTCCTGAGTGGGGCGGGCTACGGGGCGGCCTGGAAGTAGAACAGGTCCGAGGCGCCCCGCGAGGTGTAGGCCGTCCCGTTGTACTGGACGGTCCCCTCGAAGTCGGTACCCGCCACCACGGAGCCCCCCGGCTGTGGGACCAGGAAGAGCCTACGGGGCGCGGAGTTCTTGCCGAAGTTGCCGTCGATGCTCTGGGTCCAGAGCAGGCTGCCCGAGGTGTTGTAGCGCACGAGCAAGTGGGAGCTGGGGCCACCGGGACGGAAGCCCGTGAGGGTGACGGTGCCGTTGTCCCCCGTGGCGAGCCCCGTGAGCGTGAAGAGCCCCTGATCGCGGATCCACTGATCGGCCCCCTGGGCACTCAGCGCGCCGATGTAGCCGCTGCGGTTCAGGGGATAGCCCTGGTCATCCGGATCGCCTCCGGTGTAGCCCTGCCCGCCGAACGAGAAGCTGCCTCCGAGGTTGGCGGTGAACGCCACCTGACCCGTGGCCAGGGTGCGCAGGGCCGTGACTTCGCCGTAGGCATTGCTGAACAGCCGCTTCCAGAGCAGCCCACCCGTGGGGGCGTACTTCACGATGAAGGCCGAGGTGTACGGGAGCAGCCCATCTCCCAGGTTGGCTCCGGCGCCTGTCCGGCCTCCCACGAGGATGTTGCCCGCCGTGTCGGTGGTCACGGTGCGCACCAGGTTGACGGGCTCGTTGGGCGTGGCCCGGAAGGCCCGGGACCAAACCGGTGTTCCCTGCCAGGTGAACTTGGCCACGAAGCCACCCGGATAGGGGTCCTCCCCATAGGTGCTGGCCTCACCCGCGTAGAGCGTGCCCGTGCCGAAGTTCACCTCGCCGTGGAAGTTGCCCGCGACAATCAGGCTTCCGTTGGCATCGGTGGTCACCGAGTCCGCGGAGATGGCCCAGTAGTAGAGCTGCCCCCGGTCTTCATCGAAGTAGGTGGGCACGAAGCCCCGGCTCCAGACGATGTTCCCGTTGGGGGAGAACTTCGCGATGAAGGCGCCTGAATAGGGGCTCGAGCCGAAATGCGAGCCGGCATACGGAAGCGTGCCCGCGCCGAGGTTGGGCGCGCCCCGGTAATTGCCCACCGCGAGGATGTTGCCCTCGGGGGTGACGGTGAGGGCGCTCAACTGGACAGTCTCGGTGGTGACTTGCCGGACCCACACGGGGGCGCCCGTGGAGGAGTAGCGCGCCAGCGCGAAGCCGGTGTTCTGCGGAAAGGGCACGCTGCCGAAGAGGCCCCCCGCCACGAACCCGCCCGAGCTATCGGAGGCCAGGGCCTGGAGCCACTCGACACCCTTGCCGCCATAGTGACGCGGCCAGGTGGTCGTTACCTCCGGGATGGTGTTCGCTGGAGGCGCCGGATCGGGCTGTGCCGCCGCAGGGGGCTCCGGCGTGGGTAAGACGCCGGAGGGCACCTCGGGGGTGGGCGTGTCCGCTCCCCGTTCGACGGGAGGCGGCTCCTCCCCGCTGGAGACTTCGTTCCCACCGCATGCGGCCAGCATCAGCGCCAGACCGCACGCCTTCCAGCCCCGCCCCACCTTCCCGCCGCCCTGCTCCCACCGCCGCCCTGGGCCCGTCTTCATCTGTGTCCCCCTCCTGGGAATTTGTTCCTTCACCCCTTTCAGCGCTCAGGGGCGGGGAAATGGACGAAACGCATTTCCTCCGGGACGGGGCTCGCTTTCCTGACTGCCCATGCAGCAGGCGGGCAAGCGCGTCAGGGGTCCGGGTCGGGCAGCTCGCCGGGGGCCAGCTCCGGGCCCTGGGGCGCGGGCGGAAGTTGGTTCTCGCGGCCCGTGCGGTGGGTGCTGTCCGGCAGGGCCGGTGCCACCCCTTCTGGCAGCGGCGGCCCGCCCCGGCGGTCCTTGGGCGTCAGGTCCCGGGTGAACTGGGCCGACACCGTGTCCACCAGGGACGACATGGCCCGCTGGAACAGCTCCGGGTTCTTGCCCACCCGGAACGGATCCAGGTGCTCGTCGCCGAGCTGGACCTGATCCGCATCGAAGGCCCGCCGCCACACCTCGGTCCGGCCATCCAGCCAGAACATGCGCCCATAGCCTTTGATGTACGCCCCTGCCCGTCCCTTCTCGCTGCGCATGCCGTAGTCCTGGACGACGAACTCCACGATGGCATCCGCGCCCAGCGGCACGAGCAAGTCATAGTCCGGCGCGTTCGCGGGCACCTCCTCCACGAGGAAGCTCTCCAGCGCGGTGGCCACCCGCGCCGGATCGATGATGCTCGTCCAGGGGCGCTCGCGGGGCAGCTGGTTGATGGTGTTCACGCGCAGCCGCTCGGAGATCTCGAAGCGCGTCACCGCCGCGGCGAGCTTCGCCTGGAGGCGCCGGTCGGCCTCCTTGGGCTCCAGCTTCTTGAGCTTTTCCGAGTAGGAACCGTCTTCCCGGAAGACGAGGCTCTTGGGGCCCGCCCCATCCTCGATGCGGGAGACGAAAGCAGGTTGCACCACGCGGTCCAGGTTCGCGCCGGACAGCCGGGACGACGTGCATGCCGAGAGAAGGATCAGAAGGAGAAAGGCCGAGCCTCGCGTCATGCCCTACACATATCGCAACCCGTGCCGCCGGTCCCTTCCCATGGGGGCCCCCGGAGTTGCGGCCCCGGGCGCCCCTGGTACCTTGGGACCATGAGCGCCTCGAATCCGTCTCCTCCTGTCCGCAAGAAGCGGCTCGGCGAAATCCTCCTGAACGCCGCCCTGCTGTCCGAGACGCAGCTGCGCACGGCCCTGGCCGAGCAGCGCAAGTGGGGCGGCAAGCTCGGCCACACCCTGGTGCAGATGGGCTTCGTGGACGAGGGCGCCATGGTGCAGGCCCTGTCGCGCCAGCTCCAGATTCCCTCGGTGGATCTCTCCCGGGTGACGCCGCCCGCGCACCTGCTCAAGCTCTTCCCGGTGGCGCTGGCCGAGCGCTACACCGTCTTCCCCGTGGCGGTGGACGTGCCCCAGAAGGTCATCACCCTGGCCAGCGAGGATCCCACCAACGTGGAGGCCCTGCACGAGCTGGCCTTCCACACGGATCACCGCATCCAGGTGGTGGTCAGCAGCGTCTCCGCCATCGAGCACGCCATCCGCCAGCACTACCACGGCGGCACCGGCACCCCCACCGCCCCGCCGGAGGCGTTCGGGTTCCAGGAGCCCTTCTACGAGTTCACCCCACCGTCGGCCCCCGTCCCGCGCTCGCCCCGGGAGGCCGAGCTGGTGCAGCGCGTGGAGGTGCTCACCCAGCAGGTGGCCGATCTGGAGCGCATGGTGGCCAACCAGGCCCGCTCCCTGAGCACGCTCATCGAGATGCTGGAGGCCGGGGGCACCGTGTCCCGCCAGGAGTACTTCGCCCGGATGCGCAACGTCTCGCGCTCCTGAGCGCCTCTCAGACCAGCAGGTGCTCCGCGGGGGGGGCCGTGTCCGGCCCGCTCGTGAGCGCCTCGGTGCGGCGCAGGCGCTGCTCGGACAGCCGGGAGACGAGCTCCAGCACCTGCGGGTGCGTCAGGATGAGCGAGTCGAAGTCCTCGCGCGGCAGCCGCAGCAGCGAGGTGCGCCGGGTGGCCATCACCGTGGCCGTGGCGGGCGTCTTCAGCAGCAGGGAGATCTCCCCGAAGAGCTCGCCCTCCCGGAGGCGCGAGAGGACCTGGCCGCCCTTGCTCGCCTCCACCTCGCCGGAGAGCACCACGTAGAGCCCTTCGACGTGGTCCCCTTCCCGGACGACGACTTCGTTCTTCTTCACGTCGCGGGCCCGGAAGCGCTCCACGAGGATGCGCCGGTCCTTGCGGCTGAAGGGCTGGAACAGCGCCGAGGTGCTCATCACGTTCGTCAGCAGCCGGTCCCGGCAGAACTTCTTGAGCGCCCGGGCCACCTGGGGATAGCGGCGGGACAGGTCCGCCAGCACCGAGGCGGGGACCTCCAGGAGGAGCGTCTCGTCGGAGGTGCTCTCCACCGTGGCCATGCGGGGCGCGCCGGACAGGAGCGCCATCTCCCCGAAGAAGGCGCCGCTGCCCAGGGCCGCGAGCTCCTTGTCCTCGTCCCGGAAGACGCGCACCGAGCCCTCGCAGATGACGTAGAAGGCCGTGCCCCGGCTGCCCCGCTCGAAGACCTGCTGGCCCCGCGCGAAGTGCCGCAGCGGGCAGCCCTCGAAGAACTCGATGAAGGCATCGCGCGGCAGGTCCGAGAACAGGGGGATGTCCGGCAGGGCCTCCAGCGAGGGCGTCCGCGAGGACACCTCCTCCGCGAGGCTGAAGAGGGCCTCCTCCAGAGAGGAGGACACCCCGGTGCCCTGCTGCCGCAGGCCCGCCCGCGCGGCCTGTTCCACCGTCTGGAGCAGCGTGTCCGTGGACTCGGGTTCCGGCGCGGGTGGCGCCTCGGGGGCGGCGGCTTCGGGCGCCGGGGGGCTCCAGACGGCGGCATGCGGCAGGAGCAGGTCGCCGGCGGCCTTCAGGGCCAACTGCAGCCTGCCCTCCCCCAAGTCGACGTCGAAGTGGGTCTCCTCCGGGGGCTCGCTTCGGCGCGCGTACAGATCCGCGAGCATCTGCGGGACGCCCCGTTGCGAGGGATCCAGCTCCAGGAGCCGCTTGCTCGCAGCGAGCGCGCGCGGCAGGAGCCCCTCGCGGGCGAAGCCCTCGGCGGCGATCCGGTAGGCGGAGGCGGCGCGTGCCCGCTGGCCGGTCCGGGCCCAGGACTCGCCCAGGCGCGCCTGGGCGAAGTGGTCCGCGGGCCGCCCCTGGCAATACCGCTCGTAGAACTCCGCGGCCTGGGAGAAGCGGCCCTGCGAGAAGGCCTCGGCGGCCTGTGCCTGGAGCGAGCCGGGATCCATGTCAGCGGGCGCCCTCCCCGGCGGTACCGCCCTTGGCCAGCGCCGCGCTCGCTGCCTCGCGGACGCGCCGGTAGTAGTCGCTCTTGAGCGCATCCAGCGCCTCGGCCTGGGCGCTGGTGCCCATGCGCTGGAGGGCCGTGGCGGCGGCGGCCCGGATCTCCGGCTGATCATAGTACAAATCCTTCGCCACCCCTTCGGCCGCGCGCGAGTCGCCGATCTCGCCCAGGGCCAGGAGCACCTCCCGCCGCGCCACGCCGGCCGGATCCTCCAGGGCCTTGATGAGCGTCTCCACGGCGTCCTTCGCCTGGAGCCTGCCGAGGATGCTGGCGGCCAGCACCGCCTCCGCGCCCCCGCCGCGCACCACCTCCTGCAGGACAGGCGAGGCCGACGCGGGCGCGCCGAAGCGGTTCAGGGCATCGAGCAGGACCAGCTTCTCGCTGGAGAACTGGGGCAGCAGGGAGACCAGCGCGGACTGGCCCGCCTCGCCCTGCTCCGCCAGGGCCTGGGCGAGCGCCTTCTGGAGCTCGCGCTCGGACTCGAACATGCCGCCCTTGGCCACCTCCACGCCCTCGGGCCCCAGGCGCGCCAGTCCGGCCAGGGCCGCGGAGCGCAGGGTGACGCTGGAGTCGCCCGCGTACTGCTTGAGCACCTCCAGGGCCCCCGGGGCCTTCACCGCGCCCAGGGCGCGCAGCACGGCGGCGAGCGGCTCCAGGCGCTGGGGCTCCACCTCGTCATACAGCTCCGAGGGCACCCGGGCCTGCACCTGCACCCGGCCCGCCTCGCGGGCGCGCTGGGCGTTGAGGTTGCGGACCCGGTCGAAGAGCTGGGCGGTCTTCGTGTTCCGGGCGTCCTTCTCGTCCTGAGGGGCGGAAGGGTCGAACCCGGGGGCGTAGGTCTGCGGCAGCGCGGAGGGCACCCAGTCCTGGCGCAGGGGCTCGAGCGCCTTGGTCTCCTGCTCATAGAGCTTCTGGACGGCGGGGGCCGCGGACGCATCGCCGATGGCCGTCACGGCCTCCAAGGCGAGCCGCCGCTGGTGGGGATCCGCCGAGGCGAGCAAGGGCAGCACCCGGGACAGCAGGGGCTGCGCGGCGGGGCCCAGGCCGGCCACCGCTTGCAGGCCGCTGTCGATTCCCGCGGGCCGGGAGAGCCGCTCGGCGATGGGCTCCAGCGGGCAACCGCCGTGGGCGCGCATGGCGCGGCCGGCCGCGAGGGACTCCGCCAGCGTCCCCTCCAGGGAGATGGTGCACAGGGCCGCGTTCGTCTCCGGCCCCCGGGGCATGGAGATCAGCGCGTCGCTGGCCAGCGAGCTGACGGCGCTCTTCTCCAGGGCGACCGCCTGGAGGCGGGCCACCGCCGAGGGGTCCTGGAGCTTGCTGAGCGCCGTGAGCGAGGCCTCGCGCAACTGGGGGAAGTTCTCGTCGAGCAGCGGGAGGATGGCGGCCACGGCGCGCCGGTCCCCCGCGTCTCCCAGGCCGCGCACGGCGGCGGCGGCGAGGATGACCTGGCTGTCCCGGACGAGCGGCAACAGGCGGGTGATGGCCTCGGGGCGGCCGCTCTTGCCCAGCTCCTCGGCGGCCCCCACGCGCTCGGGGAGCGAGCCCTCGTGGAGCGTCAGCAGGTTGCGCTCCCAGATGGCCTTGGACTCCGCGGCGACGGCCTCGGCCATGGCGCCCGGCACGTTCGCGGACTTGAGCGCCTGGACGATGATCTGCCGGGTGTTCCGGGCCCGCCGGCTGTACTGGAGCGTGAGGTAGGCCTTGGCCTTGTCGTTCTTGATCTTCGAGAGCGCCATGGCGGCGCGGCCCTGGACGCTCTCGTCAGGGTCCTCGAGCAGCTCGCCGAGCAGATCCACCACGCGGGGATCCTGGCTGCCGCCCAGCGCCTCGGCGGCCTCGCCCCGGACGATGGAGGCCATGTCCTTGGCGGACCGCGTGAAGAGGATCAGGTCGTCGGCGTTGCCCTGCTTGGCCAGGGCTTGCACCGCCTGGGCGCGGACCTCGGGCCGGGGACTCTGGAGATCCGCGAGGAGCTGATCCCGGTTGCCCTGGCACGCGGGGGCCAGGCCGAGGGTCAGGACGACGAAGAGGGAGCGAACACCGGGTCTCATCGCACTCCGAGGGAAGCCGTGGGGAACCTGTTTATATCAGTCCCCACGGCGGGAGCCTCGTTCCCGCGCGTCAGCGGGGGCGGCGGGGGCCCGGAGGCTTGCGAGGCCCCCGGCTTCCGGCCGCACTGGGGCGGCGGGAATCCCAGGAGGTCTCCGTCCCCCGCTTCTTGTTCTTGTTCCAGTCGGTGAACCCCTTGCCGCCTCCCTCGCCGCCTTCGGCGCGGGGGGCCCGGCGGGCAGGACGGTCCGCTCCCGCGGCACCACCGAAGCGGGGCGCGCGCGGGCGTTCCGGCCCCTCACCGCGAGGCTTCCACTCCCGGCGCTCGGGACGGCCCGCGCTTTCGCCACGGGGGGCGTAGGGCTTGCGCTCGGGACGGCCTGCGCCTTCGCCACGGGGGGCGTAGGGCTTGCGCTCGGGACGCTCGGAGCCCTCGCCACGAGGCTTCCACTCCCGGCGCTCGGGACGGCCCGCGCCTTCACCACGGGGGGCGTAGGGCTTGCGCTCGGGACGGCCCGCGCCTTCACCACGAGGCGCGTAGGACTTGCGCTCGGGACGGCCCGCGCCTTCACCACGAGGCGCGTAGGACTTCCGCTCGGGACGGCCCGCGCTCTCGCCACGGGGCGCCCAGGACTTGCGCTCCGGACGCTCGGAGCCCTCACCGCGAGGCGCGTAGGGCTTGCGCTCGGGACGGCCCGCGCCTTCACCCCGGGGAGCCCAAGCCTTGCGCTCGGGACGGCCCGCGCTTTCGCCACGGGGCGCCCAGGACTTGCGCTCGGGACGCTCGGAGCCCTCACCACGAGGCGCGTAGGGCTTGCGCTCGGGACGGCCCGCGCTTTCGCCACGGGGGGCGTAGGGCTTGCGCTCGGGGCGGCCCGCGCCTTCTCCACGAGGCTTCCACTCCCGGCGCTCGGGGCGGCCTGCGCCTTCGCCACGGGGCGCGTAGGGCTTGCGCTCGGGGCGGCCCGCGCCTTCGCCACGGGGGGCGTAGGGCTTGCGCTCCGGACGGCCCGCGCCTTCACCGCGAGGCGCGTAGGACTTGCGCTCGGGACGCTCGGAACCCTCGCCGCGAGGCTTCCACTCCTTGCGCTCCGGACGGGCACTGCCCTCCTCCTTCTTCCACTCCGCGCGGCGGGGACGATCGCTGTCCTCCTCGTCCTGGGGCGCGGGCCGGGTCCGGTCGAAGCGCACCAGGCGGCTGCCACCCTCCTCCTTGCGAGCCGTCTTCCCAGCCGGTTTGCGCTCCGGACGCTTCGCCGCGGCGGACCGGGCAGGCGCCTTCTTCGCGGCGGCCGGGGCCCCATCCCCCACCTCGAACCCCTCGTCGTCGTCGTCCACCTCGAAGCCCGGGGCCGCACGCCCATGCCGCCGGGGCGGCAGGTTCAGCTCGCCCTCGGGGGGGGCCGTGCGCGCCTCGGCCACGTCCTGCAGCAGGCGCACCTCGGTGGCGGACAGCGCGCGCAGCTCACCCGGGCGCACGCCACTCACGCCCACCCCGGCGTAGGCCGGCCGGAACAGGCGCACCACGGGGTGCCCCACCGCGGCGCACAGCCGCTTGATGAGGTGGGGCCGCCCCTCGGCGACGACGATCTTCAACCACGTGTTGCGCTCGGCCTGCTCGAACAGGTCCACCGACAGGGGGGTGGCCATGCCGTCCTCGAGCCGCACGCCGCCGCGCAGCTTCTCCAGCGTGGCCCGGTCCGGCACGCCCTTCACCTTGGCCAGGTACGTGCGCGGCACCTGGAAGCTGGGGTGCGTGAGCTTGTGCGCCAGCGCCCCGTCGTCCGTGAAGAGCAGCGCGCCCTCGGCGTCATAGTCCAGGCGGCCCACGGGGAAGAGCCGCTTGCCGGTGGACTCCACGTAGTTGGCCACCGTGGGCCGGCCCTGGGGGTCCGACAGCGTCGTCACGACGCCGGCCGGCTTGTACAGCAGGTAGTAGGAAGAGGTTTCGGGCAGCGACACCAGCTCGCCGTCCACGCTGACCAGGTCCGTGCCGGGCTCCACCCGGCTGCCCAGCTCGGTCACCTTCTGGTTGTTCACCATCACCCGGCCGGCGGTGATGAGCTCTTCGGCGTGCCGGCGCGAAGCGACTCCCGCGCGGGCCAGGTACTTCTGCAATCGTTCAGCCATTCTCGTGATGCCTTCGTGCCCGTTATTCGGGCTTGGGCCCCGGGCTCCCCTCTTCGGGAGGTGCCGGGGGCGTGTTCGTCAACAGGCCGCTGGTGGCCTTCTGCGTCTTCTCGGCGGCCGCGATGGCCTCTTCCAGCTTGTCCAGCGCGGCCTCTGACGCCGCTGCGTTCTTGTCCAGGCGCTTCTGAAAGCCTGGGTCCGACAGGGCTTCCACCGTGCCGGCGGCCCCGGGCACCGGCGCGGCTTCCTTCTCGACGATTTCCCGGTGCTCCTGCGTCAGCTCGTGGAATTCCCGGAGCGTGGGCAGGGAGGCCAGGTCCTTGAGCGCGAAGAACTCCAGGAATTCGCGCGTGGTGCCATAGAGGATGGGCCGTCCCACCTCTTCCTTCTTCCCGAGAATCTTTACCAGCTTCCGGTCCATCAACGCCTTGATGACCGCTCCGCAATCCACGCCGCGGATGTCCTCCACCTCGGGCCGGGTGACGGGCTGCCGGTAGGCGATGATGGCCAGCGTCTCCACCGCGGCCCGGGTCAGCCGCTGCGGCTTCACCCGGAGGTAGCGCCGCACGTATTCCGCCGAATGCGGGTCCGTGCGGAACTGCCACCCGTCGGCCACCTCGTGCAGGACGATGCCGTTGACGCCATCCCGGTGGATGCCAGAAATCTGGTTGAGCGCCTTGGCGATGAGCTCCCGGTCGATGCCGGTGCTCTCGAAGAGCTGGTCCACCGTGAGCGGCTTGTCGGCCACGAACAGCACGCTCTGGAGCACCGTGCGGATGCGGTCCTCGGACAGCCGGCGGCTCTTCTGGACGAGCTTCTCGAAGGACGTCTCCAGGTCCGGCCCGGCGTCCTCCTCGATGGCGATGGCCTCCACCTCGTCCAGGTCGCTCTCGCCCCCGGGCCCGGTGACGGCGGCGATCTCGTCCTCGGAGAAGGGCCCGGGGCCCCCGGGTGTCCCAGCGGGCGGGCCTGCCGGCGGTCCTTTGTCCGTCTTCCTACCGGTAGTCACTCTCGTCCACCTCCGTGGGGACCAGACGCTCCAGGGCGTCGCCGTTGGCGGTCAGGATGATGTCCTTCAACGGTTCCTCTTGAACCACGCGGATGAGGCGCCGCTTTACCATCTCCAGGATCGCGAGGAACGTCACAACGACTTCCTGCCGCGTGCTGGCCTCGGTGAACAGGCTCAGGAACACCACCTGGCCCTCGGCGCGCACCCGCTCGGCCACCTTCAGCAAGGCATCCGAGAGGCTCACCCGCTCCAGCACCACCTCGTGCTGCACCTTGGGGACCAGCCGTTCGAGCACCCGGTCCAACGCCTCAATGAGCTTGAGGACCGAGAACTCCTGCAGCCCCACCTCCTCCTCGGGGATGGGCACCGCCTCCACCGGCACGTTGCGCGTGTACACGTCCCGGCCCAGCAGGTCCTGCCGGGCGAGCTGCTCCGCCGCGTCCTTGTACTTTTGGTACTCCAACAACCGGCGCACCAGCTCGGCGCGCGGATCGTTCGCCTCCTCCACGGCTGCCTCGGTGGCCTCCAGGGGGGCGGCCTCCTGGCGCGGCAGGAGCATGCGGCTCTTGAGGTGTGCCAGGGTGGCGGCCATCACCAGGAACTCCCCGGCGATGTCGAGGTTCAGCTCCCGCATCCGCTCCAGGTATTCCAGGTACTTCTCGACAATCAGCGCGATGGGGATGTTGAAGATGTCGAGGCGGTGCTCCCGGATGAGGTGGAGCAGCAGGTCCAGCGGACCCTCGAAATTGGGCAGGGCAATCCGGAAGGCGTCCCCGGGCGAGCGGGGCACCTCGGTGTCGCCGGAGCCCTCTTCGGGCGGCTCCCGGCGCTCATCGGTCACCGGTCATCCTTGGGGAACATCGGACTGAACCCCTTAGCAGTGGCCTCCCAAGGGGTCAAACTTTCGACCGCCCCGGGCCAACCTCAGGAGATACCCACCGCGCGGCGGACCTGGTCCATCAGGGGGGCGGCCTTCTCGCGGGCCCGCCGGGCACCATCCTGGAGGATGCGATCCAGCTCGGCCGGGTCCTTGAGCAGCTCCTCGCGGCGCTGGCGCGCGGGCCCGAAGGTGGCGTGGAAGGCCTCCAGGAGCAGCTTCTTGTACTCCCCATAGCCCTTGCCCCCGGCGCGCCAGGTGGCATCCGCCGCAGCGAACTCGGCTGGCGGCAGCATCACCTTCATCAAGTCGTAGAGCGCGCTGCCCTCGGTGGGCTTGGGGGCCTCCACCGGGGTGGAGTCCGACTTGATGCTCATGAAGCGCTTCTTGATCTCCTTCTCGTCCCCGAAGAGGTCGATGGTGTTGTTGTAGGACTTGGACATCTTCTGCCCGTCGATGCCCATCACCGTGGCGGTGTTCTCCTGGAGCCGGGCCTCGGGCAGATTGAGGATGCCGGGCGCGTGGCCCTTCTCCTTGCCCTCGGGGTCGGCCGGGTCGTACCCCGGCACGTAGGTGAGGTTGAACTTCACCGCCCAGTCGCGCGCGAACTCGATGTGCTGCACCTGGTCCTTGCCCACGGGCACCGCGTCCGCGCTGTACAGGAGGATGTCGGCGGCCATCAGCACCGGGTAGGCGAAGAGGCCGAAGTCCGCGCTGATGCCCTTGGCCGTCTTGTCCTTGTAGCTGTGGGCCCGCTCCAGGTTCGCGTGCGGCACCACCGTGCCCAGAATCCAGTACAGCTCCGTCACCTCGCGCACGTCGCTCTGCCGGAAGAGGATGGCCCGGCTGGGGTCCAACCCCAGCGACAGGTACGCGAGCGCCGCCTCGCGGGTGAACTCCCGCGCCTTGGCCGGATCCCTCACCGTGGTGAGCGCGTGCAGGTCGGCGATGAAGTAGAGCGCCTCGCCCTCGCTCTGCAGTTGGATGAACTGCCGGATGGCGCCGTAGTAGTTGCCGATGTGCAGCCGTCCCGAGGATTGAACGCCGGAGAGAATCCGCATGGGTGAACCGCCCGCTTCGGGAAAAGGGAGGGGCCCTCGTTCGCATACCCGAAGCCCACACTGCAACCGCCTTTTCCCCCGGACTCCGGGTGCGCTGGAGAACACCCCACGTTCGTCAATCAACGCAGGGGGGCACTTCCCACTGGATCTTTGTGTCCACTGCATAAAAAAGGCTGAAATTTCAGTGGGTTGTGAAGCGGCAGGGGGAACGCTAATCTCATCTGTGTTGCGCGCAGGCCGCCGTCCGCCTGGGAGAGAGGTCGAATGGAGCACTTCAAGGGGAGCTTGAGCCACTACCCGATGGACGTCACGGTGCCGGCCCTCCTGGCTCGGAAGGTCGAAGGCACCCTGCGCGTGGAGCGTGGCGCGGTGGCCCGGTATTTCCTCTTCCGCGACGGCTACGTGGTGGGCGAGAGCTCCAATGTGCCCGCCGAGCACCTGGCGCAGGTGCTGGTGGACCTGGACATCCTCGATGCGCCCCGGGCGGCGCTGGCGTACGAGGCGGCGGAGCTGGCGCGGCTGCCCTACGGGGCGTTCCTGGTGCGGCAGCAGTTCGTGGAGCTGTCCCGGCTCCAGGAGGCGCTGGAGCACAAGGCGCGCGAGGCCTTCTTCGACTGCTACAACTGGGACTCGGGCGAGGTGGAGTTCACCCTGCAGATGCCCTCCCTGGAGCAGGCGGTGGAGCTGAAGCTGTCCCTGGCGAGCCTGCACCGGGACGCGCTGGAGCGGCTGCGCGAGTGGAAGGTGTTCCGGGAGATCTTCACCGGCATGGACACCACCTTCCGCGTCTTCCACGAGTACGCGCTGGGCAGCTTCTCCGACGAGGAGTCCTCGCTGCTGAGCCGCGCGGAGGGCGGCGCCACGCTGGCGGAGCTGCTCGCCTCGGGCGCGGAGCCCCGCATTTACGTGGCGCGGCGGCTCTTGCACCTGTACCGGCGCGGGGCCATCTCGCCCCACGTGGACCGGCACTCGCAGATCGGCGAGGCCGCGGACGTGCCGGAGATGCTCTCCGTGGCCCGGCGGTTCATGGAGATCGGCAAGTACGAGCACGCGCTGGAGGTGGCCGCGCAGGTGCTCGAGCGGGGTCCGGTCCAGGAGGCGCACGCGCTGTACCGTGCGGCGGAGGTCTCCCTGACGCTGGCCTCGTGTGACGAGCTGTTCGCGCTGGATGGGCGGCTGCACTTCGAGCCCCTGCCCCGCCCGCTGCCGCCCTCGCTCACGGCGGACGATCTCTACCTGTATTCCAAGCTCCGGGGCACCGGCACCATTCGCCAGGCCTTGCGGACCGCGGCCATGGGGGAGGCGGCTGCCTCCCGGTCGATGCACCGGCTGCTGGCCATGGGCCTGCTGCGCATCGCCCCGCCGCTGGATGACCTGGGGCCGCAGCGCAAGACGGACCCCTACGGCTTCCTGCCCACGCTGGAAGTCTGAGCCTGCGGGCGGGCCCTTCCGGGGGCCCGCTCAGCCGTACAGCCGCCGCAGCTCGATGCCCTCGCGCAGCATCTGGACGTCCGGGTAGACCGTGCCCAGGTCCAGCTGCACGTACGTCTTGTGCTCGTCCAGGAGCGCGAAGCTGGTGGAGACGCACAGCTGCTCCAGGCCCATGCGCTCGTAGCCCTCGCGCACCACGTCGTGGCCGTAGATGGCGATGCGCCCGCCCAGCGTGGCCAGGAACGCGCGGGCCTGCTCCGCGGTGGCCATGCGGCTCCAGAGCATGGGGCCCAGCACCGTCTCGCGGAAGAACTCCTCGATGCCCCAGCCGAAGTAGCCATCCAGCTTCACGTTCTCGAGCTGGGCCAGGTTCTTCAGGGGCGCCGAGGGCGCCGCGTGCAGCAGGACGACGCCGTTGGGGGCCGCGGCCACCAGGGGCAGCTCCTGGATGAGGCGGCGAAGCGCCTTCACCTCCTCCGGGCTCATGCGCTCCTCCAGCACCTGGGCCTCGTCCGCGTGGAACTTCGCGGTGCGCGGGCCCCCCACGTGGGCGTGCTCGTGGTTGCCCATGAGGCAGTGGACGCGCCCCGGGAAGCGGGCCTGGGCCTGGAGGAAGGCCTGGATGACCTGGGGCGACTCGTCCTTGTAGGGGGTGCCCAGGTAGTCCGGCCAGTGCGCTTCCGTGACCGGGTCCGGCCCGTGCACCATGTCTCCGGTGAACACGAGGAGGCTGTCCTCGGGCGAGCGCTCCAGCAGCGTGACCATGCGCTGAAAATCCCGCAGGTTTCCCTGGATGTCGGTGGCGACCAGGAGCCGGCCGGAATCCGGAAGCCTGAGGAGGCGGGAAGTCACGGCCCCCAGCCTAGATGCTGCGGGGCCAACCTCAAGTCCCTGGCCTCCGGGCTGGCCCCGAAAACTCAGACATCCCCTGCCCGGGCGCTGCCGATTGTGGGCGAGCGGACGAATTGGCTGTCTGTGAATGAAAACGTTTCGATTGTTTTCGGGCGCCGAGGCCTCGAAGACTGAAACACCAACACGGACCCAGAGTGAATGACGGTGCGCGTCATTGTCGAGCGGAGAATTCACTCAGGGTGCGGGTTTTCCTGCCCTTGAGGCGCGCCCTGTAGACATGACGCGGCAAGTCACGGCAGGGCAATGTGAATGTTTGTATCGGACTGCCCTCCGGTGCCGCAACGCGTCAGTTGATTCACATTTCCCGGAACTGGAGAGTGATATAAACTTTTTTATCGGGTCTTACGGACTGGTTCCCGTTTCCCGACCTTCAAGAAAAGAGTCTGAGATTATGAAACCTGGCTGGAGCGCCGCCTGGAAGCGGCTGGTTTTGGGAAGCAGCGTTTGGGCCTTGGGGCTGGGCGCGGTGAGTTGCGTGGTGGACGACACCCAGGCCCCGGAAGAGGCCGAGGTGCTTCAGAGTGAGGCACCGCTTGAGTCCTACGGCTCGCGGACGCTCACCATCGCGGGCCAGCCGTTCACCCTCACGTGGGAGGATGACTTCGGTGGCGACCTGAACAAGGGCCAGCCCAAGTCCCTGCTCAACAGCGCCAACTGGAAGAAGGAGAACCTGGGCGTCAACTTCGAGCAGCAGGCCTATACGAACCGGGAATGTGTCACCCATCCCACCAACTGGAACTACTGTGTGGAGAACGGCAAGCTGACGCTGCTTGCCCGCAAGGAGCCGCTGGACTGCGTCGTGTGGCAGCAATGTACCGCCACCAGCCAGTGCGGCACCAACGGCACCTGTGCCTCCACCGGCTACTGCGTCTACGACCAGAACCGCAACGGCGTGTTCGACCATGAGGAGTGCGCGTCGGCGGATGGCATCTCCAACTTCCCCGCAAACGGCCAGCAGTACACCTCGGGCCGCATCAAGAGCGACGAGAAGGTCGAGTTCCGCTACGGCTACATCGAGTTCCGCGCGCGCATGCCCTTCGCGGATCTGCCCGCGGGTGCCACGCCGCCGAGCGGCATGTGGCCGGCCATCTGGCTGCTCGGCGCCAACGGCGCCATCGCCAACGGCACGCGCGACGACAGCGTCGGCTGGCCGATGAACGGCGAGATCGACATCATGGAGTACACGCAGATCAAGGAGAACAGGGCGCTCTACCCCACCAACGAGGCCATGGGCTTCAACGCCCTGTGGCGTGAGATTCCCGAGGCGGGCGAGATGGCGGCGGCCCCCGGTGGCTGGCAGGCCAACGCGTGCAGCGACTGGCCCAACGGCGGCGATGCCAAGTGCGACGGGGACGTGGGCGGTGCGCGCGCCCAGTGGCCGGGCAAGACCCTCGACTACCACCAGTGGCACACCTGGGGTTTCCTCTGGGACGAGAAGGGCTTCAAGATCTACATCGACAACATGCCGTACAACGGCGGCACGCCCGTGGGCACCTTCACCAACGGCGACAGCTCCACCGAGTTCCAGCAGCCGATGTACCTCATCCTGAACAACGCCGTGGGCGGTGAGCTCGGGTGCCTGGGCTGGTCCAGCCGCACCTGCACCTCCAGCGCGCAGTGCGCCAACGGCGCGGCGTGCTCGGGCGGCAAGTGCCAGGAGACCCCCAGCTCGTGCATCAACATCGACTGGGCGGCCCACGGCGACAAGGCCAAGCTCGAGGTGGACTACGTGCGCTGGTTCCACCGCAACTCCGGCTACCCGCAGGCCCCCCGCGCCGCGTGCCAGGACGGTGATGGCAACGGCACGGCCGACAACATCATCCGCAACTGCGGCTTCAACGAGGACTACACCTACCACCGCAGCGACCTGTTCTTCGACGGCGGCCAGGGCCTCACCGACATCAACAACGAGGGCGGCTCGCGCGGCTACGTGCAGTGGGTGCGCATCGACAACAGCGGCTGGCAGCCGCACAGCGTGCAGATCCGCCAGGAGGGCTTCCAGCTCAACGCGGGCACCACCTACAAGTGGAAGGTGGACGTGAAGTCGAGCGTGGCCCGCACCCTGCCCATCAAGATCGCCCAGCCGGCGGCGCCCTACGGCGTCATCGCCACCTTCAACTGCAACGTGGGCACCGGTTGGACGACGTGCACCGGCCCGAACTTCACCCCGCAGGCCACGGGCATCTACAAGTTCGAGATCACCGCGGGGGGCAACGCCGCCTTCAACGGCTCGCAGATCTGGGTGGATGACATGTACCTGGCGGCCACCACCAACGCCTGCCAGCCCGAGTGCACGGGCAAGACGTGCGGCAGCGACGGGTGCGGCGGCGTGTGCGGCTCGTGCCGCTCGGGCACCACCTGCGGCAGCTGGGGCCAGTGCACCGCCTCCTCCGGTACCTGCACCCCGTCCTGCTCCGGCAAGACGTGTGGCAGTGACGGCTGCGGCGGCACCTGCGGCACCTGCTCCACGGGCAACACCTGCAACGCTTCCGGCCAGTGCACCCCCAGCACCTGCACCCCGCAGTGCTCCGGCAAGGTGTGCGGCAGCAACGGCTGCGGCGGCACCTGCGGCACCTGCGGCTCGGGCACCACCTGCAACACCTCCGGCCAGTGCACCCCGTCGACGCCCACGGCCGTGCGCCTGGAGGCGGAGAACGCCACGCTGACCGGCTGCTTCGCCGAGGCGGGCGGGGACAGCGGTGGCAAGGTCGTGGCCTACGAGGGCAACGACACCATCTGCTGGAGCAACGTCACCCTGACGGGCCGGACCTCCGCCACGGCGCACGTGGGCGCGCCCTACGCCAATGGCCAGGCGCAGCTGAAGTTCAACGGCACCGTCATCGGCACGCTCAAGCTGGCCACGGCGACGGGCGGCTGGAGCAGCCCCACGCTGACGGACATCTCCACCGGCATCTCCGCCAGCGGCACGGGCACGCTGTGCCTGGCGGGTGTTACCCACGCGAACGGCTGGATCTTCTCGGTCGACTACCTCGACCTGAAGTAGCCGTCTCCGTCCGCAGTCTGTCGTGCTTCACCGCGGCCCGTCCCTCTCTGGTGTGGTTTGCTGGAGGGGGATGGGCCGTGCCGCAGTCGAGTCTGTCGTTGCTGTTCCACCCCTCGTAGCCCTCCCCTCCCTCTATGAATCCAATCCCTCATCTCATCCAGGGCGCGCGAAGCGCCTGGAGCCGGTGGGCGTGCGCGTCCACGGGCCTGTTGCTCGTGGGCCTGATGGCGCTCTCGCCAGCGGCCGCGCAAGCCCAAGTCAATCTTGCCAAGGGCAAGCCCGTCACCGTGTCCTCAAGTGACGGTGTCTTCATAGGTCCTTCCGCCGTGGACGGCGATGGGGGCACGCGGTGGAGCAGCGGCTTCACCGACAACGAGTGGATCTACGTGGACCTGGGCGCCTCCACGGCCATCAGCCGGGTGACGCTCAACTGGGAGACCGCCTACGGCAAGAGCTACAAGATCCAGCTCTCCACCAACGCGACGAGCTGGACGGATGTGGCCACCGTCACCAACGGGGACGGCGGCCTCGACGATTTGACCGTGTCCGGCACCGCCCGCTACGTGCGCATGCTCGGCGTGCAGCGCGCCATCGGCTACGGCTACTCCCTGTGGGAGTTCGAAGTCTACGGCAGCGGCGGCACCACCCCCACGGGGGATCTGGCCAAGGGCCGGCCCGCCACCGCCTCCAGCACCGAGAACAACGATCCCAACCTCGCGGCCACCTACGCGGTGGACGGCAACGCCGGCACGCGCTGGTCCTCGGCCTCGCTCGATGCCCAGTGGATCCGCGTGGACCTGGGTTCGGCCCAGCAGATCGGCCAGGTGGTGCTCGACTGGGAGGGCGCCTACGCCAAGACGTACTCCATCCAGGGCTCCACGGATGACGTGAACTGGACCACCCTGGCCTCCATCACCAGCGGGGCGCCGGGCCGCGAGGAGATCAACGTCTCGGGCACCGCGCGCTACGTGCGCATGCTCGGTGGCGAGCGCGGCACGGGCTATGGCTATTCGATCTGGTCGTTCGAGGTCTACAAGTCCGGTGGCGGCACCACGCCCCCGCCGCAGACGAGCAACCAGACCATCAAACTGACGTTCCCGGATGTGGCCTACGCGAAGATCAACGTCTCGCCCACGCCCCTCAGCGTCTCGCCCACGCCCCCTGAGGGCATGGCGACCCCGTCCGTGGTCAACAAGGGCGTCTTCACCTACACGCTCACCTTCCCGCCCAACACCACGGTGACGATGTCCAAGAACCAGTACTCGGGCTCCGTGCCCAACACCGACATCCGCCTGGTGGTCACCACGTCCTCGGGCACCCAGCGCGCCCAGACGGTGACGGCGCTCGCCGTGCAGGACGCGCTGTGGCAGGTGGAGGTGTTCTCCACGGGCACCACAACGCCTCCCCCCGGCGGCCCGATCATCCCGGATCCGTACGTGCGGCCGGCCCCGCCGCCCACCACGGGCGCGTTCGCGCTGAGCGCTCCCGCCGAGGGCGCGATGATCACCACCACCCGTCGCCCCACGCTCTCGTGGGCCGCCGTCACCGGCGCCTCCAGCTACAAGGTCTACGTCAACATCACCCGCAACGACTATGACTGGATGGCCCCGGGCAACCTGCTCAACCGCTTCACCGAGGTGGGCAACGTCACGGGCACCTCCTTCACGCTCAACCAGGACCTCGTCGACCGGTGGACGTACAAGTGGTACGTCGTGGCCCAACTGTCGGGCGGGAGCACCAGCCGCTCCAACCTGCGCACCTTCAGCGTCTACCTGCCCAAGGTCGAGACCGCCAACGACGGCGTGAACCTCATCAACGGCGCGCGTGACATGAACAAGAACGGCACGATCGAGCCGTACGAGGATTGGCGCAACCCCATCGCCACGCGTGTCAATGACTTGATGGGCCGGCTGACGCTGCACGAGAAGGCGCTGCAGCTGTTCTTCAACGCCAAGGAGTTCCCGGGCGCGGGCTTCACCATGGGCCCCCTGTCCACCGAGGACATCACCAACTTCCAGGTGACGGCTGCCGGGACGCGCCTGGGTGTCCCCATTGTCGACGCGGGTGACTCCATCCACGGCTTCAAGACGAGCTGGCCCACGCAGCCGGGCCTGGCCGCCTCGCGCAACATCCAGAACGCCTGGGAGATGGGCGACATGCAGCGGCGCGAGCAGATCGCCGTGGGCAGCCGCGGCACCCTGTCGCCGCTCGCCGAGGTGGGCACCAAGGTGCTCTACCCCCGCATCCAGGAGGGCAGCGGCGAGGACGCGGATCTGGCCGCCGGCCTCACGCGCGCGCTCATCGCCGGCCTCCAGGGCGGCCCCGAGGTGAACCCCCACTCCGTGTGGGTCACCACCAAGCACTGGCCGGGCCAGGGCGCCGGTGGCGAGGGCGGCATCGTCTACGACGGCACCTCCATCCACTACCACATGCGTCCGTGGCACGCGGCCATCGAGGCCAACACCTCCGGCATCATGCCCGGCTACGCCGGCAGCTCGCTGCTGGGGCCCGAGGGCGGCGGTGCCGGCGACAACGTCGGCATCCTCAACTACCTGCGCCAGAACATGGGCTACAGCGGCATCATCTGCACGGACTGGCTGCCCGACAGCGCGTGGATCAACGCCGCCAAGGCGGGCTCCGACGTGATGGGCGGCGCCAACCCCGGCCAGATGGGCAACTTCGAGACGGCGGTTCCGCTGGCCCGCCTCGATGAGGCCGTCCGCCGCGTGCTGGACCTGAAGTTCCGCCTGGGCGTGTTCGAGGACCCGTACCGCGAGGGCGCCGCCGGCACCTCCGCGTGGCACACCGCGGAGAACAAGTTCCTGGCGCGCCGCGCCGCCCAGGAGTCGCTGACGCTGCTCAAGAACGACGGCGCCCTGCCGCTGCGGCTGGCGGCCGGTTCACGGATCGTCATCGCGGGCCCCCGCGCCGATGATCCGGCCGGCATGGTCACCTGGCGCTCGGACTTCCACGGCACCGAGTTCGGCGATCCCACCATCTACCAGGCCCTGAAGGCACGCGCCGAGGCGGCGGGCATCACCGTGTACAAGGACGCGGCCCCTGCAGGCGTCACGCCCAACGCCGCCATCGTGGTGGTGGGCGAGAGCTACTTCACCCACGGCACCGAGTGGGACAAGGAGAAGCCCTACCTGCCGGGCGATCCGATCGGCCCCGCGCACGACGCGAAGTGGGGAGACCAGTACGGCGTCATCACCAGCTTCAAGTCGAAGAACATCCCCACCACCACGGTGCTCATCCTGCCGCGCCCCTACATCCTGACGAACGTGGTGCCGCAGACCAACGCGCTGCTGGCGGTCTACCGGCCGGGCGACATGGGCGGCTACGCCGTGGCCGACCTGCTGTTCGGCGACGTGCTGCCCCGGGGCCAGCTGCCCTGGCAGCTGCCGCGCTCCATGGCGCAGATCGGCACCGACGTGCCGAACAACCAGTTGGAGAAGTGGGACCTGCCGTTCGACCTGGGCGCCACCGAGGCCCAGCGCACCACCATCCGGCAGAAGATCGCCGCCGGTGAGCGCATCCTGCCCGTCTACGGGGATCCGCTCTTCCAGTATGGCGCGGGCATCCAGGGCTTCGGGCTGACGGACGCCACCCCTCCCGCGGCGTTCACGCTCCAGACGCCCGCCAACGGCGCCACTATCACCGGCACGCGGCCTCCGTTCGCGTGGACGGCGAGCAGCGACGCGCAGACGGGCATCCAGCGCTACGAGCTGTTCATCGACGGCATCCTCATCCCGTCGGCGACGACCAAGGGCACCACGGCCGAAGTGCCGGGCCTGGCGCTCTCCAATGGCGCGCACACCTGGTACGTGAAGGCGTACAACTGGGCCAACGGTTCCACCACCTCGGCCACGTTCAGCTTCACGCTCAGCGACACCACGCCCCCGGCGGCCTTCTCGGCGCTGGTGCCTGCGGCGGGCTCCACGGCCTCTGCCAATCCCACGCAGTTCATCTGGGAGCAGACCTCGGACGTGGGGGCCGGCGTGTCCAAGTACGTCCTCATCGTGGACAACGTGGACCGCACGCCCGCCATCACGGGGACGGCCTACACGGGCATCACCACCAACCTGGCGCTGGGCAAGAACGCCGTGGCCTCCTCCACCGAGTTCGGCAGCCCGAACGACGGTGTGGATGGCAACATGGCCACGCGCTGGTCCAGCGTGAACACGGGCACCAACCCGGACGCGGCCACCTACACGGTGGATCTGGGCGGCGTGTACTCCCTCAAGCGCGTGGTGATTCACTGGGAGGCCGCGTACGGCTCCCAGTACGTCATCGAGGCCTCGCTGGATGGCACCACCTGGAAGGCGCTCTACACGGAGAACGTCGGCAATGGTGGCACCGATGACCTGACGGGCCTGAGCGGCGTGGGCCGGTACGTGCGGATGCGCGGCGTGAAGCGCTTCACCACGTTTGGCTACTCGTTCTGGGAGTTCCAGGTGTATGGCGTGGGCACGGAGCAGACCTCGGTGAGCGGTCTGGCCGCCGGGGCTCACACCTGGCGGGTGCGCGCGGTGGATGGCGCCAACAACAGCACGCTGTCCAACGGGCCCCTCTCCTTCACCAAGTAGTCGCGGGCGAAGGAGCGGTTTCCGGAAGTGAGGAGGGGCGGCCCGGCGAGGGGCCGCCCCTCTTTTTATGGTTCCCCGGAGAACGATGGATTGTAAGCAGCGCCCGTCTCAACGGGTGCCATCTGGATTCCGGTTCAATAGACACGGGAAACAGGAGCAGGACCATTCGTCCCACCATGAAACACGAGCTGATCGCTGTGGGAGGAGCCGCCCGGCTGGCGGATTCAGAGCAGGCCCGGCGCGCCGTTCAGCGGTTCGCGGGGGTGGGTGCGTGCGCAGTCAACCTGTCCCTGATCTGCGCCTTCTGGGGGCAGTGGCGTGTGGTCGGCCTCGTTGTGTGTGCCGGCCTGTGGCTGACCCTGTTCAACACCCTCATCTTCGACTGGCTGTCCGCGAGGTTCTTGTCTCTCGGGGTGGACGCATTGCGGATGGGCGTCAACGCGGTGGGCGTGTGCGCGGTGGGCCTCTCTACCGGGTGGCACGCCCTGCTCTGGGTCTTCGTTCCCTACAACATGTTCTGGTCCTTCGGGGTCGGCCGGTGGGTCCGGCTGCGCATGGTGGTCTACTTGGGAATGGTGAACACGGTGGCGCTGCTCACAGGGGCCGATCCTTCCATGGCGCTGGCTTTCTCCCTGATCGGCATCATCGGCTACCTGGTGTCCGAGCGCCGTGTGGAGATGTTGCGCGAGGCGATGGTGCAGCTCGATACCGCCCACCAGGAGATGCGGCGGATGCACGAGCGGGCGCTCAAGCAGGAGCACCTCTCCAGCCTGGGACTGCTCGCGGCCGGTGTGGCGCATGAGATCAACAACCCGATGAGCTTCGTGACGAGCAATGTCGGCTCGATGCTCCGGGACCTGAAGGAGGAGAAAGCGCTGTCCGAGGCGATGCGCGAGTACGTGGACGACGTGTTGCCGTCCACGCTGGATGGCATCCGGCGGGTAAACTCCATTGTCGCGGACCTGCGCCGCTTCTCGGGAGGCGGGTTCGACCACCACGTGGACTACGACTTCAACGCCGAGGTGGAGATGGGACTGCGCATCGCGCAGGTGCAGCTCGGCCATGTCCAGGTGGAGAAGGAGCTGGGCGAGGTCGGCCGGGTCGTGGGCCATCCGAGGCAGCTCGTCCAGGTGCTGGTGAACCTCATGGTCAACGCGGGGCAAGCCACTGCCCCCGGCGGACGGGTGCGCATCACCACGCGCCGCGAGGGCGAGCAAGTGCTCGTGGCGGTGCGGGACACAGGGGCGGGCATGTCCGAGGAGACGAAGCGGCGGCTATTCGAGCCATTCTTCACCACCAAGGCGCCCGGGGTAGGCATGGGGCTGGGACTCTCCGTGGCGTATGGAATTGTCCGGGCCCACGGAGGCCACATCAACGTGGAGAGCGAGTTGGGTAAGGGAACCGTTTTCACCCTGGCACTGCCACGCGTGGCGCCCGTGGCGAGTCTGTAGCACCTGCTGGACACTACGGGATGGTCAGAATCGTGGCCCTGAGGGGCTCCTGGAGGCCCTGGCAGAGCTGGATTGGTAGCCGATGCCCACAAAGGGGGCGCTCCGCGCACAGATGGCCTGTCACGGTAGGCCGTTTACTCGGACATCACACTTGGGAAATGGTGAGAGGTATATATAATGCACTACTTAGGTTGAGTCTGTACGAGAGGAAAGGCGATACGTGTGGCTTCCAAAGTGAAGGCCGAGCAAGTTTTTGGTATCCGAACAGAACCGGTTCTTAGCTATGTAGAGCGGGCTAACGTAGACGGCGCTTTCGAGCATGCTCTAAAAACGGATCATCACATCGTTGTCTATGGCTCTTCCAAACAGGGCAAGACCGCTCTGCGACAGAAGCACCTTGATGACCGCAGAGACTGCGCAATCGTGCGTCCATCGCCGCGGACAACCATTGAGGGCATTTACTCCTCAATTCTTCGCAGTGCTGACATCAAGATCGAAACGGTCGAAACCTCCCGCACGGAGACTGGGGCGACAGGGAGGGTCAAAACTGGATTCAAAGCACTGCTTCCCTTTGTTGGTGGTGCTGACGCCTCGGTGGAGGGAGAGGCGAAGCGCTCAAAGCAGTTGGAATTCCGCTACGAGTTCATTGGATACGATTTCAGCGAGGCGCAGTCGATTGGCGAACTGTTGCAGCGAGTGCGTTTCAAAAGATATGTCGTAATAGAGAACTTCCACTATCTGTCCGCCGAAACCCAGAAACAGCTTGCATTTGATCTCAAAACTTTTCATGAGATCGGGATTCGTTTTATTATTCTCGGAATCTGGCGCGAGGCAAACCTCCTTCTTCAGTTCAACAATGATCTGCAAGACAGGATTATAGAAATTCCCGTCGAGCCTTGGCTTTCGCAAGATCTAAAGACCGTTGTCGAACGGGGATGCCAGAAGCTCAACATCGAGATTACATCAGTAATTGTCGATAAGTTCATCGAGAGCGCCTATGGCAACGTGGGTTTGTTTCAAGAGTTCTTGAAGATTTTCTGCCTCCACTGTGGCGTCAAGGAGACTCTGGATGCCAAGCAGACTCTTTCTGCCATGATGGCCGTCAAAAGCACCTTCGACGACAAACTGCGGGACCAGCGAAATACTTTTCTGCAGAGCCTAACGGGTATTGCAGCTAGGAGTCGGACTCGGACTGACACCGACTCCCTGATTCTTCCTTACTACTTGGTCAAGGTGATTCTTCAGGTCGATCTTCAACAACTCCGTGATGGGATCGACAAGAAAACTCTACTGGAATTGCTCCGCAATGCTCATCATCGCGAGGATAAGTCAACGATTCGGAACGGCGATGTGACCAATCTGTTGAACCACCTTCCTTCGCTTCAGGAAAACATGCAGCCACCACTGTTGTATTTTGATGGTAATGCGCGGCGCCTCAAGGTTGTTGATACTCGCCAATTCTTTGTACTCGCCAGCGTTGATCGGAAAGAGTTGGAAGAAGAGATTCCAAGTCCACTTGAAGACTGACAGCCGTGTCAGTTGATTGTTTGATTGTTGCTTGCCAAGACAAACCCCGTAGGAACGCCCCGGGGTTTTTGGTGGCGATTTTCTCAGAGCCTATCGTGACTCTCTCGGGCCGCAGGTTCCCCCAGTGTGCTCAGGGGGCTGCCTCCCGTTTCCACGGGCCCAGGCGCGGGGGGGAAGGCGGAGAAACAGCGCAGAAAGCACTCGGCCAACCCTATGCCCCCGGCTTGCGCCGCTTGGGGCGTGGGGGGGCTGCGGTCTCGCTGCGCGGGTGGTGCTCGTCGTAGACGGCGCGCAGCCGGGCGCTGTTGACGTGGGTGTAGATCTGCGTGGTGGCCAGGTCCGCGTGGCCCAGCATGGCCTGGACGGCGCGCAGGTCCGCCCCCCGTTCCACCAGGTGGGTGGCGAAGGAATGGCGCAGCTTGTGCGGGGAGATGGGTTTGCGGATGCCCGCCTTGAGCGCATAGCGCTTCAGCAGCTTCCAGAATCCCTGCCGTGTGAAAGCTCCACCCCTCGGGGTGATGAAGAGCGAGCGCGATTGGCGCTTGCCCAGCAGGTGCTGACGGGGCCCGCCCAGGTAGGCCTGCACCTTCTCCGCCGCGATGCTGCCCACCGGGACGATGCGCTCCTTGCTCCCCTTCCCCTTCGCTATCAAATACCCCGCGCCCAGCTGCACGTCGTTGATGCCCAGCGTGCACAGCTCGCTCACGCGCAGGCCCGTGGCGTACAGCAGCTCCAGCATCGCCTTGTCCCGCATGCCCGTGGGGTTGCGCTCGTCCGGGGCGGCCAGCAGCTGCTCCACTTCCTCCAGCGTGAGGAAGCTCGGCAGCTTTCGCGCCGCGCGCGGGGTGTCCAGGTCCTCGGTCGGATCCTTCTCCGCGTGCTTCTCGGCGATGAGGAAGCGGTGAAAGCCGCGCACGGCCGCCAGGTGCCGCGCCTGGCTGCGCTTGGACAGGCCCTTCGCCCCCAACTGTATCAGGTGCGCCGTCACGTCCTCTTGCTTCGCCTTCGCCGCATCCAGCACGCCTCTGGCGCGCAGGTCCTCGAAGTAGGCCGTGAGGTCCGCCGCGTAGGCGTCCACCGTCTTGCCGGACAGCCCCCGCTCCGCGCGGATGAAGGCGATGAACGCGTCCAGGTACCCTTCCAGCCCCCCACTCACCGCTCGCCCTCCGCGCGCTTCCTCGCCTCCGTGGCCGCCTCCGCCTGCGCCAGGGCCGCCAGCACCCAGGGCCACCCCAGCATGGAGTTGCCCGGCGACTTGAGGCAGGCGTTGGCCACGTCCAGCACCTCCTTGGGACGGGTGCGCGCCGCCAGCGCCAGGTGGGCCCGCAGGAAGGGGTAGCGCAGGTAGCCCAGGTTGTGGTGGAGCACCGGGGACCAGCGCAGCGTGGGCCGCCCCGTCCACCGCTCCACCGCGAAGGCCACCGTCTGGAGCAGCACCTCCACGGGATAGACGAACAGGCGGAACGCGGCCCCCAGGTACATGACCAGCGAGCTGGCCGCCACGGCCCCGCCCACGTGCCACGCCCCGCCCGAGCCCCACACGAGCATCGGCACGAGGCTCAGCACGATGGCGCCCACCTGCACCCGGTTGACGGACAGCCCCTGGCCCCGCGCGAGCCCGCCGATGCTCCCCGCGCACACGCCGCCCACCAGCCCCAGGCAGCCGCCCATGATGGCCCCGGCCAGCCCCCCCATCCGGGGCCCGAAGGCCTCCGCCACCACCACGTGCAGGCCCACCAGCATGGCGAGGCTCGCCAGCATCCCCATGAGCACCCCGGCCGCCAGCCCCGTGGTGAGCGCCAGGAACAGGCCCATCGCCGAGCACAGCACCGCCGTCATGCCCCAGCCCGCCGCCAGCGGAATCCCCAGCGCATGCAGGCCCAGGCCCAGCGCGAAGGTGAGCACCGGCGACACGCCCAGCAGTAGCAACAACATCCGCCGCACGTACGCCCCCGCGGCGCGGTTGCCCTCCCCCTGCTCGCGCCAGAGCTGGCCGATGCGGCCGCCCGGCGTGCGGATGCCCGCGCCGTGCAGCCGGTAGTGCAGGTCCACCGGCCGCCACAGGAGCAGCCACAGCAAGGCCAGGGGTCCGGGGACCCGCTTCGGAGCGTCCTGTGCCACCTCGTGCGAGTGCTCGGTCCCCACAAACTCCCCTTCCCTAGGTGTCCAGCCGCCCCTTGCCCTGGCGGAGGATCTCGATCGAGTCGCCGATGAGCGACACCACCGTGGAGGCCTCCATCAGCGTCACCCCCCCATCGAGGATGAGGTCCAACCCGTGCCCGAGCTGCTCCTTGATGCCCCGCGCGTCGATGAGCGGCTCGTCCTCTCCGTCGCTCGCGGAGGTGGTGACGAGCGGATGGCCCAGGCCCGCCGCCAGCGCGCGCGCCAGCGGGGCGTCCGGCACGCGGATGCCCACCTGCTTCTGCCGCGTCATCATCATGTCCGGTACGATCCGCGTGGCCTCGAGGATGAAGGTGAAGGGCCCCGGCGTCAGCCCCTTCATGGTGCGGTAGGCGAAGTTGCTCACGTGCGCGTACTTGGCCACATCCGACAGGTCCGGGCACAGGAAGGACAGCGGCTTCTTCTTGTCCCGTGCCTTGAGCTGGTACAGCCGCTCGATGGCCTTCTTCGACAGCAAGTCACACCCCAGGCCGTAGTAGGTGTCCGTGGGGTAGGCCACGAGCCCCCCGCGGGACAGCACCTCCACGGCCCGCGCCACGTGGCGCGGCTGGGGGTTGTCCAGATCGACCTCGAGAATGGGTGCCGCCATCACATGCCTCCTGGGCTCCCGGAGATTACCTCCTTACGCTGTCCTGGGGCGCTCGTCTGCCCGTGTCTCGCCGCTGCGCTCCAGGGCGCGCCGGGTGAGCACCGGGCCCACCAGCTCGTGCGTGGTAATCATCGCCACGATGAGCACCTCCACCTGGGGGCCAAAATCCGGGAAGGTGCGGGAGACCAGCGCCGCCAGTCCGAAGGTGACGCCCGCCTGGGAGATGAGCCCCATCCACAGGTAGCGCCGCAGCCGGGGGTCCTCCGCCGGGGCGAAGCGGCGGCACGCCAGGAGGATGGCCACCGCGCGCAGCACCACCAGCAGCAGCGCCGCGGGCCCCACCGTCACCAGCGTGTCCAGCTTCAGCCCCGCCCCGGCCGCCGCGAAGAAGAGCGCGAACACCGGCAGGCCCGCGAACTGGATGGCGTGGTGGATGTTGCGGCTCTGGCGCTCGTCCAGGTTGGCGATGAGCGCCCCGGCCGCCAGCGCCACCAGCAGGGGCGAGAGGTGCAGCTGTGCCCCGCCCTCGGCCGCCGCGAAGCAGATGCCCACCAGGAACAGGGGCAGCTCCCGGTTCACCCGCCGCATGTAGACGAGCATCCCCAGCGCCAGCACGGCCCCCACCGCCACCGAGCCGAACAGCTCCCACCCCACCCCGCTCAAGAGCCCCCCCACGTCGAAGCCGCCCCCGAAGCTGGCCCGGGTGACGCCCGCGGCCAGCGCGAAGGCCACCATCACGAACAGGTCCCCGATGATGACCAGCGCCATGAGGAACTCGGTGAAGGAGCCCCGCGCGGCGGTCTCCTGCACGATGGCGATCGTCACCGTGGGCGAGAAGGACACCACCACCGTGGACACCAGCGCGCTGACGGCCAGCGCCTGGGGCACCGTCATGGGCGCCAGGAAGGGCAACAGCGGCTTCAGGGCGAAGACGGCGGCGAAGCACACCGCGAACGTCACCCCGCACACGGTGGCGCACAGCACCGCCACCTTGGTGCCCACCCGGCGGATGAGCCCCAGGTGCAGCTCCGTGCCGGCCACCAGGGCGATGAGGCTCACCGCCAGCCCCTTCACCAGCTCCAGCCCCTTCACGCCCTCGCCCGGGATGAAGCCCATGGCGTACGGGCCCACGGCCACCCCCACCAGCAGGTAGCCCGTCAACCGCGGCAGCCCCACCCCCTTGGCCACCTTGCCCGCGAACAGCCCGCACAGCAGCAGCGCCCCGGCCGCCAGCAGCACCGGCGTGCCCGAGTCCTCACGCCACAGCTGCGCCCGGGAGATGCCCGCGAGCAACACCACCAGCAGCACCAGCCGGATGATGGCGCCGATCATGCCGCGCCCTCCGGGGCCTTCGGCTTCCCGGGAGGCTCCAGCACCCGGCGGAAGGCCCGGCTGGCCAGCACCTCGTTGATGATCGCCCCCACGGCGACGATGTCGAAGACCTGCTGGGAGAGCGTGCCCGGCACCAGCAGCAGGTACTCCGCCACCAGGCACAACGCCAGGCCCCCCTGGGAGATGAGCGCGTAGCCCAGGCGCGGGGGCAGCTCCAGCACGTTTGCCGCGTAGCGCCGCGCGAGCGCGCCCCCGAGAATCTTCCCCACGAAGCGCAGCGTCACGTACCCAGGCAGCAGCATCCACGCATCCACGTCCCGGCCCTGCAGGTGGCAGCCCACCAGGAACACCAGCACCAGGTACGCGGGCCGCTCGAAGCGCCCCAGGGAGCGCGCCACCTGCTCCACGGCCCGGCCGCCCACCAGCGCCAGCGTCGCCCCACACGCCACGCCCGCGAGCAGCGCGGACACGCGCAGGTAGGCCGCCGCGCCCCCCACGAGCGCCACGCCGCCCAGGGTGACGGCCATCAGCTCCGCGGGATCCTTCAGCCCATAGGTGAGGAAGGCGATGAGCGCCCCGCACATCATCCCCAGCAGCATGGCCAGGCTCACCAGCCCCAGCCCCTCCGCGGGGTTGGCCGAGGCGCCCAGCACCAGCGCCAGCGCCAGCACCATCAGCCCCACGCCATCGTCCAGGATGGTGAGCAGCGCCACGCCCAGCCCGTGCGCGCGCTCCATGCGCCCGCTGCGGTAGCCCAGCACGGCGAAATGGCCCGAGGAGAGGCTGGCCGCCGCGCCCAGGAGCGCCGCGCCGCCCACGGCCGTGGCCAGGGGCAGGCCGGTGGTGAGCAGCAGCACCGCCGCCAGCGGCACCGACACGAACAGGAACGCCACGCCCGCGTGCGCCAGGGCCGCCGTGAACACCCCGCGCGGCAGGAGCCGCAACAGCCGCGGATCCAGGTTCAGGCCCAGGATGACGCCCACCGTCCCCAGCCCCAGCGCCAGCACGGGCCGCAGGGACTCCAGGTTCGGGCCGGTGAGAATCCCGGCCTGGCCGGGGCCCAGCACGGCACCGAACAGCAGAAAGAGCAGTCCGCTGGCAGCCAACTGGGCCAGCCCCGGCAGACGTGCGGCGTCCAGAAACGTCCGGCTCGAAGCCAGCAGGGACAGCGCCGCGATGGCGAGGACGACAAGCAGCGCCTGCACGGTGCCGTGCTTACACCGCCCAGGGGGTGTTCGTCACTCTCGCCGGAAGGGGGGCGCGGAAATCACCGGAAGGGCGATCAGCCGGCCCATGGGAGGCTCATCCGCGTCCATCTCCAGCTGGACCCGGTTCACCAACCGTTCAATCTCCTCGGCGGATTGAGGCAACAGGCTCAAGAGCACGAGCCGGTCCTCATCCGCGCCAAGCGCCAGGCTGCGCAGCCCCGCGAACACGGGCACCTCGGCCGACAGCGCGGCCGCGGCGCTCCGGGCTCGCACCACCCACGGCTCCGGGATACCAAAGTCCCGGAGCCGACGGATGGCCCGCTCGAGCTGCTCCACCTGTTCGAGCATCGTGATGAGGAGAAACACGGCCCCGTCTTAGCGGGTCCGCGCCTCCCCGTCACGCTACTCGCGCTGGGGCTCCTGGCCCTCGGTGGGCACTGGGGCCACCGGGGCCGCCGCCGCAGGGGCGCTGCTCGCGGTCTCCGGCGCCGCGGCAGCAGCCTCGGGCTGGGCCATCGCCGCCCGGGCCGCGCGCTTGCCCTCTTCGATGAGCTTCTTCACCTTCTGCCCACCCTTGCGGCCGATCTCCTCGTAGAAGTTGGGCCCCCGCGTGGCCTTCACGCGATCGCCGCCCTTCTTGCCGATCTCCTCGTAGAACTTCGCGCCGCGCTCGGCCTTCACGGTCTCGCCGCCCTTGCGGCCAATCTCCTCGTAGAAGGAGCGGCCCCGCTCGGCCTTCACGGTCGCACCGCCCTTGCGGCCGATGGTCTCGTAGAACTCGCGGCCGCGCTCATTGCGGACGGTCTCTCCACCCTTCCGTCCCGCCTCGGCCACCGTCATGCTGCCCTTGTTGTCCTTGTCTGACATTTTCCGTCTCCTCTCGAATGCTGCCCGACGCCTCGCCTTAGTGCCCCGTGCCTCAAAGCTTGGGATGGAAGCGTCCCAATGCAAGCAAGCTCCGTACACCGCCAGCCGTTCGAACCCGACACACTGCCCTACAACTTCAATAGTTCCGCGATGTTATAGAGGCCCGCTGGGCATCCGGGCCGGGCTAATGCCTGCCCGGCAGGATGCTTTCATGTCCAAAACACACCAACCCACGTTGCCGATTCCCTCCCTTCGCTCCCACTTTCAGCCGCCCAAGGGGGAATGGCCGAGCATGTTCACGTCGCAAAGGTTCAAAGGGTGGCTCCGGGTGCTGGCCCCGCTGGTGCTCTCCCTGGGCGGGTTGGCCACGCTTCGCCTGCTAGGTCCAGATGCGCTGGATCAGCAGGAGTTGCGGCGGTGGATCGCCCCGCTGGGCAAGGCCGCCCCCTGGGTGTACGTGCTGGCACTGGGGCTGCGGCCCCTCATCCTGCTGCCCGGGCACGTGTTCGCCGCCGTGGGGGGCATGCTCTTCGGCACCCTGGCAGGCACAGCGTACGCTCTGCTTGGCAGCTTCCTGGGGGCGGCGGTGCTCTTCTTTCCGGCCCGGAAGCTGGGCCAGCGCCCGCTGCGCCGCCTGGCGGGCCCCCGCTATGGGGCGCTCGTCCGGGTTGCACGAAAGCACGATTTCCAATTCGCGTTTCTCTCCACCCTCAACCCCCTGCTGCCCACGGATCCGATGCTGATCGCTGCGGCGGCCTCGGGGGCGCGCTTCTGGCCCTCGGTGGCAGGGATGTTGCTGGGCACCCTGCCGGGCACGTTCCTCATGGTTCAGTTCGGCAGTGGACTGGCCCAGGGCCGCACGTGGATGACGGTGGTGTCCGCGGTGGGGCTCGTGGGCTCGCTCGTCCTGGGGGGGCTGCTGGGCCGCCGCATCTACCGGGAGCTCTCCGAGGCGCCTCCGGAGCCCCCGGAGCCCATGGCGCCCGCGCCAGGGCCTCCTGGGCGCGCCGAGGGGCCTCCCCTGCCCGTCAGTTGATCTTCGCCAGCCGGTTCCGGTCGTTGAGGAAGTCCTCCACGCCCTGGGCGATCGACTTGGCCAGGGTGTCCTGGTACTCGGCGGTGCCCAGGCGCTTCTCGTCGTCGGGGTGGGACAGGAAGGCCGTCTCGACGAGGATGGCCGGCATCTTCGCGCCCAGGAGCACGTAGAAGAGGGCCTCCTTGGTGCCGAGGTCCCTCGTGCCCGGGAAGTCCTTGGCCAGGTGGCTCACGAGGTTCTTCTGCACCTGGGTGGCCAGGCGCGTGGACTCGCCCGTGTTGGCCTTGGTGGCCAGGTCCGCGAGGATGAACTGCAGGTCGCTGATGCCCTTCTCCGTGGAGGCATTCTCCCGGGCGGCCAGCCGGATGGAGTAGCGGTCCGAGGAGAGGTTCAACGTGTAGGTCTCCACGCCGCGCAGCTTGCGGTTGGTGGCGGAGTTGCAGTGGATGGAGATGAACAGGTCGCCCCGCGCCTCGTTGGCGAAGGCCGCCCGGTCCTCCAGCTTGAGGTAGCGGTCGTCCTCGCGCGTGAGGATCACCTCCAGGCCGCGCCCGCGCAGCTCGGCGGCGAGCTTCTGGGAGATGGCGAGCGTGATGTCCTTCTCGCGCGTGTTCCCCCGGCCGATGGCGCCCGTGTCATGGCCCCCGTGCCCCGCGTCGATGACGACCCGGCGCACCTTGAGGCCCAGCTGCTCCACGAGCGTCAGCTGCGCCTGGCGCGACATCTTCGCCGCCGTCTTGAGGCGGCTCTCGGCCACGTGCTGATCCACCGGGGCGGTGACGGGCGCGGGCAGGGCCTCGGCCTCGGGCTTCGGCTGCGCCACGGCGATTGCGGGCGAAGGAAGAACGAGCGCGGGGGGCGGCTCCGCGGCAGGCGGGGGCGGCGGCGCGACGGCGGCGGTGGCCGAGGCCTCGGACAGCTTCACCGCGACGACCACGGGGGCGGGCTCCGGCGAGGGCTTGGCGGGCGTGGCCTCGCGGCTTGCCTTGGAGAGGGCCTCCGCCAGGGAAGGCGCGGCGGGCTCGTGCCGGGCAGGAGTCGCCTCGGCCACGGCGGGGGCAGAGGGCTTGCGCGCGGGCGGCGCCTTGGCCGCGGGCAGCGAGGCGAGCAGCTCCTTGATTTCACGGCTCCGGTCGCCCTTGGAGGTGACGGCGAGGCTCTCCGTCAGCACGCGGCGGGCGGCCTCGGGCTGGTCCTGGCGATCCAGGTAGATGCGCGCCAGCAGGAACGCCGCGTCATCGGCGAGCCGGTGCCGGGGGTGGGCCTCCAGCAGCTTGGAGTAGTCGGTGACGGCCGCGTGCTGATCCTCGGCGAGGAAGGAGATGCGGCTGAGCTCGTTCATCAGCTCGCCCGCGGTGAAGAGGGCGTCCGGCGCGCGCGTGCTCTTCGGGTGCTCGCTGGCCACGGCCTCGAAGCGGCGGGCCACGCTGAGCCAGTGGTGACGCAGCTTGCGCCGGGCGGCATCCCCCTTCAGGGCGTAATAGGCCGTGCGTGCCTCTTGATAGGCCTCTTCGGCCGCGTCCCGCTTGGCCGCGGCGGCGACGCTCGACAGCAGCAGGAGGCAGAGAACGAGCCGGGTGCGCATAAGGCCTCCGAAGACACAGGCAATAACCGCTACAGACGTGTGTCATGGGCCCACCTCACCCGCAACTTTTCGGCCCCCCTGCCCCGGCTGCCGGATCAGCGAATCCACCCCAGCGTCCGGGCCAGATCCTCGTCAATCACGCGAACCCAGCGGGGCTGCCGGGGCACCACCGCGGCCAGCACCTTCTCGCCGTTGCGCACGGGCGCACGGCCCGGGCGGGCCCGGGCCTGGACGGTGTGTTTCACGTCCTGCCGCCAGTACGTGGCCGGGAAGACGACTTCCTTCCGGGTCTCCGGAAGCGGCCCCTCCGGGGTGAGCCACACCAGGGCGCCCAGCCGCAGGGGCTCCACCTCCGCGCGCAGGGTGCGGCGCAGCTCCCAGACGAACAGGGCCAGGGCGCCCAGCGCGCCCACCCCCAGGGCCCAGGGCAGCAGGTTCACCGCCCCGGCCCGAGACCGGGCAAACCCCGCCTCCCGGGGGCGGTCTGGCTGCGCGGGGTCCACGAGCAGCGTCACCTCCGCCCCATGCCCCAGCCCCTCGGCATACGCGGCGGTGGTGCGCACCTCACCCGCCGAGTACTGCTTGCCCTGGTGGCTGTAGAGCACCTCCAGGGTGGCCTCGGCATTCTCCCGCTCCGCCTTGGGCGGCAACCGCACACCCGCGATCAGGCCACGCACCGGCTGGGCCCGGCCGAGGAAGGCGCGCTCCTGGAGGAAGAAGCGTCCCACGAGGGAGGCCCCTACGCCGAGCACCGCCATGAGCCCCACCCCCAGGGCCACGGTTCGCAGCAGCCGCCCGAGGGCGCCCGGCACCTGGGAGAACCGGACGGGACGGGGCGCGTGGGGAATGGCGAACTGCACGGTGGGAGGGCTCCTTGCGGCCCTACTTTAGCTCCTTCTGCAGCCGGGCCAGGAGATTGAGCGCCTCCAGGGGCGTGGTGATGTCCAGGGCGGTGTCGCGCAGCGCCTCCAGCACCTTCAGGTGGGCGGCGGGAACCGCCGGGGCCACCGGGGCGGGGCCCGCGAAGAGCCCCAGCTGGCCCGCCGGGGTCTTCGCGCCCCGGCGCACCGCCACGCGGGGCCGTCCCGCTTCGTCCAGCTCGCCGGACTCCAGGTTCTGGAGGATGTCCCTCGCGCGGCCCACCACCTCCTGGGGAAGCCCCGCGAGCCTCGCCACCTCGATGCCGTAGGAGCGGTTGGCCCCACCCGGCACCAGCTTGCGCAGGAAGAGTACCTTGCCGCCCTGCTCCTTCACGGCGACGCACAGGTTCTTCACCCGGGGCTTCTCGCGCGCCAGGTCCACCAGCTCGTGGTAGTGCGTGGCGAACAGCGTCCGGGCGCCGATCTTGTCGTGCAGGTGCTCGGCCACCGCCCAGGCGATGGAGAGCCCATCGAACGTGGAGGTGCCCCGGCCAATCTCATCCAGGATGACGAGGCTGCGGCGCGTGGCGTGGTGGAGGATGTGGCTCGTCTCCGTCATCTCCACCATGAAGGTGGACTGGCCGCGCGCCAGGTTGTCGGCCGCGCCCACGCGCGTGAAGATCCGGTCGCACAGGCCGATGTGCGCCGCCCGCGCCGGGACGAAGCAGCCCGCCTGGGCCATCAGCACCGTGAGCGCCACCTGCCGCATCACCGTGCTCTTGCCGGCCATGTTGGGGCCGGTGATGACGAGCAGCTGCGCGTCGCTGGGGTCCAGCCGGACGTCGTTGGGGACGAACGCATCGCCCGCGGCCAGCACCCGCTCCACCACCGGGTGGCGCCCGCCGGTGAGCGAGAACAGCTCCGAGTCATCCACCACCGGCCGCGTGTAGCCATACTCCGCCGAGCACCGCGCGAAGGACAGCAGCGCATCACACGTGGCCACCGCCTCCGCCGCCGAGCGGATGCGGGGGGCCGCGGCCACCACCTGGGCCCGCAGCTCCTCGAACAGGCGCAGCTCCAGCGCGCACCGCCGCTCCTCCGCGGTGAGCACCTTCTCCTCGAACTCCTTGAGCTCGGGGGTGATGAAGCGCTCGGCGCCCACGGTGGTCTGCTTGCGGATGTAGTCCTTGGGGACGAGCTCCAGGTTGCTGCGCGTCACCTCCAAGTAGTAGCCGAAGACCTTGTTGTAGCGGACCTTCAGCGAGGCGATGCCCGTGCGCTTGCGCTCGCGGGCTTCGATCTCCAGCAGCTTGTCCTTGCCCGAGGTGGACAGGGCGACGATCTCATCCAGCTCCGCGTGGAAGCCCTGGCGGATGAGGCCACCCTCCTTGATGACCAGGGGCGGCTCGTCCACGACGGCGCGCAGCAGCAGCTCCGCCAGCTCGGGCAAGGCCCCCAGCGGCCCGGCGAGCGACTGGAGCAGCGGGGCCGTACACCGGGACAGCGCGCTGGAGAGCTTGGGGAGCAGCGCCAGCGACACGCCCAGGGCGCGCAAGTCCCGCGCGTTGCCCGCGCCCAGCGAGAGCCGGCCGCACAGCCGCTCCAGGTCGGCTACCTCCTTGAGCAGCGTGGTCAGCTCCTCGCGCCACACGCTGCGCTGGGACAGCTCCTCCACGGCATCCAGCCGGGCGTGAATCTCCGGCAGGGCGCACAGGGGGGCGGCCAGCCAGCGGGCCAGCTTCCGGGCGCCCATGCAGGTGGCGGTCCGGTCGAGCACGCCCAGGAGGCTCCCCTTCCGGGCCCCATCGCGCAGCGTCTTGAGCACCTCCAGGTTGGAGCGGGAGGACTCGTCCATGAGCATGTGCCCAGCGCGCTCCATGCGGCTGAGCCGGTCCACGTGCGCCGCGGACGTCTTCTGGGTGTCCTTGAGGTAGCGCAGGGCCGCGCCCGCGGCGCCCGTGGCCAGCGGCGCATCGGCCAGGCCAAAGGCCTCCAGTGAGGCCACCGCGAAGTGCGCGCGCAGGTAGGCCGTGGCCCGGGCAGGCTCGAAGGCGGCCTTGTCCATCCCCGCGACGGCGGGCGCGTGGGCCAGCCGCGCGGCGAGGAAGCCCACCTCGGCCGCGCCGGTGAGCCCCTCGGGCACCAGCAGCTCCCGGGGCTCCACGCGGGACAGGGCCTCCACCAGCTCCTGCGCGCTGGGGGCCTCCACGGTGAAGAACTCGCCGGTGGAGGCCTCGAGCAGCGCGGCCCCGAAGCCCCGCTCGCCCCAGTGCACGGCGGCCAGGAAGTTGCTGGCGCGGGGCTCCAGCACTTCGTCATCCAGCACCATGCCGGGGGTGATGATGCGCGTCACCTCGCGCCGGACGATGCCGGGCCCATTGCCCGGTGCCTCCATCTGGTCGCAGATGGCCACCTTGAGGCCCTGCTCGATGAGCCGGCCGATGTAGCGCCGCGCCGAGTGGTAGGGCACCCCACACATGGGGATGCGGTCCCCGCTCTTGGAGCGCGCGGTGAGGGTGATCTGCAAGAGCTCCGAGGCCTTCACGGCGTCCTCGAAGAACAGCTCGTAGAAGTCCCCCAGGCGGAAGAAGAGCAAGGCGTCCGGATTGAGCGCCTTGGTCTCCAGGTACTGCCGCATCATCGGGGTCAGGGAGGCAAGCTCCCGAGCCCCGGCCGGCTCGCTCCCGCCCTCCATACCCGCTGGGTTGGCCGTGGCCACGGCCTCTGACTCCACATCCTTGACGGTCTTCGCCTGCGTCACGCCCATTGTCTCCCTTGTCTCACGCCCACCCTGCCGGATCAACGTTCCGGCGTCCTACCCCTCACGTCACCCGGATCTTCCTCTAACAGTCCCTGGAGAAATCCGCCTTGCTTGGAGCCGAAACCAATTCACGTCCGGCCCCCGGCAGGGCAACCTGCCGCCCGCCATGGATCCCCGTCCCCCGCCCCCCGTCCCCGCCCTCTTCAAGGCCGCGCTCGCCCCCCTCCAGGCCTTCTTCCGGCTGGAGGCCAGCAGCGGGATTCTGCTGGCCCTGTGCGCCGGGGTGGCCATGGTGTGGGCCAACTCCCCGTGGGCCCCGCTCTACACGGCCCTGTTCGAGGCGCCCCTGGCCCTGGAGATAGCCGGGTTTCGGGGGGCCTTCACCTTTCAGGAGTTCGTCAACGACGGGTTGATGACGCTCTTCTTCTTCCTGGTGGGGATGGAGATCAAGCGCGAGCTGGCGGCGGGCGAGCTGCGCACCCCGGCCCGGGCGCTGCTGCCCCTGGTGGCGGCGCTGGGCGGCATGGTGGTACCGGCCGCCCTGTACCTGGCCTTCAACGCGGGGACACCGGCCGCCGGGGGCTGGGCGATTCCCATGGCCACGGACATCGCGTTCTCCATCGGGTGCCTGACGCTGCTTAAAGGCCGGGTGTCCCACCCGCTGGTGGTGTTCCTCACGGCGCTGGCCATCTTCGATGACATCGGCGGCATCCTCGTCATCGCCTTCTTCTACGGCACGGGCATTCACGCCGAGTGGCTGCTGGCTGCGGGCGGGGTGGCCCTGCTGCTGGGCGGGTGCAACCGCTTCTATGTGCGCAATGGCCTGGTCTACGCGGTGCTGGGCGCGGCGCTCTGGTACACGATGCACCACGGCGGGGTGCACGCCACCCTGTCGGGCGTGGTGCTGGGCTTGTTCATCCCGGCGCGCCCCACCCGTCCGGGCCGGGAGGTGCTCCGGCAGCTGGCCACCTACGTGGCCAAGTGCGTGGACGAGCCCGAGGACGAGGCGGTCCGCAGCGCCCAGCTCCTGGCCATCGAGGAGCAGTTGGAGGACATCGAGCCGCCGCTCAACCGCTTCGTCCACCTGTGGCACGGTTACATCGGCTACGCCATCATCCCGCTGTTCGCGCTGGCCAACTCGGGCATCTCGCTCGCGGGCATGTCGCTGGCGGACCTGGGCAGGCCGCTGCCGCTGGGCATCATCCTGGGGCTGTTCGTGGGCAAGCAGCTGGGCATCTTCCTGTTCACCTGGGTGGCGGTGAAGGCGAAGCTGTCCCCAATGCCGGGAGGGGCGCCGCTGTCGCAGCTCCACGGCGTGGCGGTGGTCGCCGGCATCGGCTTCACGGTGGCGCTCTTCGTGGCGAACCTGGCGTTCGTGGGGAAGGAAGAGCTGCTGACGGAGGCCAAGCTGGGCATTCTCCTGGGCTCGCTGCTGTCCGCGGTGGTGGGCTACCTGCTCCTGCGCTTCGGCCCCCGGGGAGCGGCCACCCCAGCAACCAGCTAATCGCCGAGGTTTTCCAACTGCCCTTGGGCGATGTTCCGGTAGTGCGGCACGACTTCCACGGCGAGCACGTCTCGAAGCTGCTGACGTGCCCCCTCGAGGTCCCGCCTATCCCGTAGCTTGTACATCTGATTCAGCGCACGGGAGAGCCGACGAGAGCCCTCGGTGATGCGGCGCCGCATTTCCTGGAGGAGCGCGGTGGCCTGCTCTGGGCTCGCCAGGGCAGCTTCTGCTTCTGCCTCGCTGATCGCCACCGTGGGGGCGGTCCGTTGAAGGAGGCCGCGCACCTCAGTCGTGAGGACGAGTGGCTCCCCCTGCTGGACCCGGTTGTCCAGCATCCGGATGGGATACCAATCGTCCTCCAGGTTCTTCTCCATCGGCCTCACTTCTCCTTCTTGCCAAGCGGCCAGCACATTCCGAAGGGCCAGTCTTGCTGACCCTCGCAGCGCCTGAGGCAGTCGTAACAAGGGCCCTGCCAGTCGGTTTCATTCTGGCAGGCCACATAGTTCCGGATGCACTCCTGCTTCCACTCTGGCAAGTGGGCGTTGTTGGCGAAGTCATCCTCCTGCTCACGGGTGGCGTCTGCTGAGGCGGCCTCTTCCATCTTCGCCGCTTGATGGAGCGCCTTGGCGCCGGTGAGCGCCTCTGCGATGTCCTGGGCCGATGCCCCACAGCTTGCAGCGGGAGTGAGGGGGTTTTTCTGGATGCAGCAGCTCATCGTGTTCCAACAGGCAGTGGTTTGGGCCACGTAGGTTGGAGAACTCGAAGCCGGGGTACGGCGTGCGGTGGAAGGCGCCTTCGTTGAACATCCTCCCGCTAAAATCCCGAGGAGAAGCAACGGCCAGGGAACGATGGGGACACTCGCGGAGTTCATGCTCGCAGGAGCATAGGCTGGGCAAGACGCATGTAGGACGGTAGGAGCACTCCTGATGGAGTGTACAGACCGGTCCTCTCCAGCGGTTTGAACACCCTGGAATTCGCTGGATTGCGGGCGTGGCCCGGCCGTGGGAAGGTCTGCGGCGCGTGATTCTCCAGGATCTCAACCGAGTGCGTCAGATCGCGGTCATCGCCGCCCGGCACGGCTTTGGCGAGCTTACCGATCGTGCGGGCCTGTGGCGCATGCTGGGGCGCAAGGAGAAGGTGGAAGTCTCCCCGGAAGCCCAGCGGGCCTCCACGGCGAGGCGCTTCCGGATGCTGCTGAACGACTTGGGGCCCACCTTCGTCAAGCTGGGGCAGATCCTCTCCACCCGTGGAGACCTGCTCCCGGCCGAGGTCATCGAGGAGCTGGCGATGCTCCAGGATCAGGTGGATCCCATCCCGCTGGAGCAGGTGCACGCGCAGATCCGCGAGTCGCTGGGCCGCGAGGTGGGCGAGCTGTTCGCGAAGATTGAACCGGTGCCCCTGGCGGCCGCGTCGATCGCCCAGGTGCACCGGGCGGTGACGCTGTCGGGCGAAGAGGTGGCGGTGAAGGTGCAGCGGCCGGGGATCGCCGAGCGGATCGACTCGGATTTGACCGTGCTGCGCTCGCTGGCGCGGCTGCTGGAGGCGGTGGTGGAGGAGACGGGCGTGTACACGCCCACGGGCATCGTCGACGAGTTCGACCGGGCCATCCACGAGGAGCTGGACTTCATCAACGAGGCCTCGAACATCCGGGCCTTCCTGGCCAACCACACCGAGCGGCCGTACCTGAAGATTCCCCGGGTCTACGAGGAGCTGTCCAGCCGCCGGGTGCTGACGCTGGAGTTCATCTCCGGGGTGAAGATCAGCCATGCACAGCTGGCGAAGGAGGACCGGGAGACGCTGGCCCGGCACCTGCTGGATGGGAGCTTCCGCCAGCTCTTCGAGGACGGCCTGTTTCACGGAGACCCCCACCCGGGAAATCTCCTGGTGCTGGAAGGCAACCGGCTGGCGCTGCTGGACTTCGGGGTGGTGGGACGGCTCACCAAGCCGATGCAGGAGACGCTGGTGATGCTGTGCCTGGCGGTGGCGCTGAAGGACAGCGACTCGGTGGCGCGGCTGCTCTACCGAGTGGGCGTGGCGGACGCGCGGGCGAACCTGGCGGGGTTCCGCAACGACATCGAGGCCATCCTGGGACAGCACCTGCCCACGACGCTGGGCGAGGTGGACGCGCAGACACTGCTCCGGGACCTGCTGGATCTGGCGGTGAAGTACCGGATCCGGATTCCCAAGGAGTACGCCCTGTTGAGCCGGGCCTCCATCTCGATGGAGGGGATGCTCCGGAGCCTCTACCCGGAGATGAACATCCTGGAGGTCGCCCTTCCCTACGCGAAGGAGCTGCTGGCGGGCCGGTATGACCCGAGCCAGCTCCAGGGTGGGCTGATGCGCACGCTCCTGCGCTTCCAGTCGCTGGCGACGGACCTGCCCACGCAGCTGTCCCAGATCCTGCTGGACCTGGAGTCGGGCAAGTTCAGCGTGACGGTGAGGGCCGAGCAGTTCGACCGGCTGAACGAGAACCTGCGCAGCTCGGCCATCATCGCGTTCGTGGGGTTGTGCGCGTGTGGCTTCATCGTGGGCACGTTCATCGCGTTCGCACAGAAGCCATGGATGTATGGAAACACGCCGGTGCTGGGCATCATCGGCGTGGCCATGTCGGCGGCATTCTTCAGCGCGGTGTTCACCTGGTACCTGTTCGGAGGCCGGATCCGGAAGGTGAGCGTGAGCCGCTGGCTCAAGAAGCGCCGGTAGCTGATCCTGCGGGCGGGCCCAGCCGAAGGGGATCGCGGACGTACTCCTCGATGGGAATGAGCTGGATGTTCGTGAGCGAGGCGTGCGCCACGAACGTGGCGAACCGGCCAGAAACAAGGTTCTTGCCTGGCATGCCACGGGCACGGAAGACGTCCTCTCCCTGCCAGGTTCCTGCTTCCAGTACGAAGCCATGAACGGACTGCAAACCCGCGGAGCGGCACTCTGCGCACCTCACAGGCTCGTTGTAGCGTAAACGGCTGTGTGCCACATCCACGGCGGCCTGGCTGAAGCAGGGAGTTGCAACGTGATACCGGGGGACAGCCCCCTGCTTGGAGCCCTTGCGCTTCCCGCGAACGCGGACCACGTCGACAGGCTCAAAGCCCACGAGCCCGGTAAATTCTTGTTTGAGATAGGCCTCTGTCATGCGCTCAGAAAGCAGCAAGCTGTTTCCGGGGCCGCTCATGAAGTCGCCGAAGTCCTTGCCATGCAGTTCCAGTTCCACGCGGAACGGCGGCAGCCACGTCTTCATGGCCAGCACTTCGTGGCAGTGAGTACACCTGGGGGCATCCCCGTACTGAACAGGCTCGGCGGCGTAGGCTTGCATGTCATGGGGGCCCAGGGTGGCCTCGTCGAGGACGAAGAACCGTGTCCCCTCCTGTTCTTCAGAAGCCATGGGGGAACCTCTTGAGCAGTTCTGGTCGGTTGTAAATCGCTCGCAGAAATTTTTCGAACTGCTCTGGCGTGGCCTTTGGATTTTCATTCAGCCAGTCAATGACTTCCTTGTCTACTCTTCGATGCCAGTCCTGATAGCCACAGTGTGATTCATCGTCCTTGGCCTTGGCGATAAACCGGGAATCACGTGGTTTATACACCCCGTCAAGGGTGGCATGGCCTTTGAGCCTTTTCGCGATGGGCCGTGAAATGACGTGGTGTTTTTGGCCTTTGCAGTCAGGAGGCTCTGGCGCGGGTTCACTCTCCTCGGCGACAGCGTCAGAAGCTTCCCTCGCGTCTTCGGCAAGCTTGAGTGATGCCAAGTCCCGGGCAATCTCGGCTGCCTTCTGAGGGTTGGCCTGTTTCAGGGCCTCACACGCACTGGCCCTCCCCTGCTTGCAGAAGGAGACCAAGGTCGTCTCTCCTGGAACAGCCGGAACTTGGGTCAACAAGAGGAAGAGCAGCGGGAACACGCCTCTTGACCCTACCACCAAAAACCTCTTCCCGTTCTCTGCGAAGATGAGACAATGCGTCTTCCCTTCTTTTCCAGGAAGAGGTCACACATGCGCTTCGTTGCGATCGTTGGTCTTCTGGGTGTGCTGAGCGGCTGTGGTCCCGCCACTGAGGCCGAGGCTCCGGCCAGCTCCGAGCAGGTCGAGCAGATGGCTCCGCCCGAGAGCTGGTGCAACAGCTACAAGACCCAGCGGTACTGCCCCACCTACGCGGGCTGTTACTGGGACAGCTCCCGTCCGGACGGCACCTGGTGCACGTCCAAGGCGGTGGAGATGTAGTCCCCCTCCCGGGCCCTTGGGCCCGGTGACGCTTCCTGCCCGCTCGGCCTCCATGGCGAGCGGGCTTCTTTTTTTCTCACGGGGCGCGAGACGTTCTGTTCTGGATGTTCCGTGCGGGGGACGGGCTCGAAACCGCCAATGATGAACGTGTCAATGGAGAGCGTCTTGCATCCCTTCCATCCCCTCTCCGATAGTCGAAAACCATGCTTCAGCCATGCTTCCAACGGGGGGGGCTGCCGGAGCGCATGAGTGAGAGGCGAATGCTTGCAAGCTCCCCATCCGGACTCTTCGATCGTTCTCCCGAGCCCGAGTACGAGGACATCGTCCGGTTCGCCGCCGAGTCTTGCGAGGTCCCCATCGCCTTCATCCGCGTCGCGGACCTGGAGCGCCCCTGGCTCAAGGCCAGCGTGGGCCTCGAGACGCTGGCGGATCCCGTGCGCTTCGTGGGCTTCTCCCCGCCGCAGGGCTCCGGGGAGCCCTGCCTCATCGAGGATGCCCGCGAGGACACCCGCACCCAGAACCATCCGCTCGTCCGGGGCGAGTCTTCCCTGCGCTTCTACGCGTCCTTGCCCCTGATGACCCCGGACGGGTGCCAGGTGGGCGCGCTGTGCCTCATCGACCACGTTCCCCGCAAGCTGAGCCCCCAGCAGCTCCGGCTGCTGGAGCACCTGCGGCGCCAGGTGGAGACGCAGCTGCGCCTGCGCGAGCAGCTCCAGGAGGCCGAGGCCCGCGCCTCCCAGATGGAGGAGGCGCAGGCGCGCCTGTACGCCCTCAACGAGAACCTCCAGACCGAGATGCGGCAGCGCCAGCACATCCAGCGCGAGCTGCTCTCCCACTGGGAGCTGCTGACCCAGGTGCTCGCGCACATCCCCTTCGCCGTCTTCTGGAAGGATGGGGACGGCAAGTACCGGGGCTGCAATGACGCGTTCGCGCAGTGCTTCCGGATTTCGTCGCCCCAGGAACTCCTGGGCCGCACGGACCTCGAGATGGGCGTGCTCCCGGAGCTGGCCGCCGCCTACCGGCGGGATGATCTCGTGGTGATGGAGAGCGGCCGGGCCCGCGTGGGCATCGAGGAGCCCTTCCAGCGGCTCCACGGCGAGGAGCGCTGGCTGCTCACCAGCAAGGTCCCCTTGAGGGCTCCGGACGGCGCGGTCCACAGCATCCTGGGCATCTTCGCGGACATCACCGAGCGCCGGCGCCAGGAGTCCGCGCTCCAGCAGGCCCTCTGGCAAGTCAAGCAGTACGCCGCGTTGCTGGAGACGCAGGTGGTGGCCGCCACCGAGCGCGTCCGGAGGCTCATGGAGGCCTCCCGGGACGCCGTCTTCGTGCTCGACGAGCGCGGGTGCGTGCTGGAGCTCAACCCGGTGGCGGAGCGGCTCCTGGGGCGCACCGCCGCCCAGCTCCTGGGGGTGCCCTTCGACACGCTGGCCCCCGAGCCCGAGCGCCCCTCGCTGCGCGATTCCCTGGCGGAGCTGCTCGTCCGGGGCACCCTGCGCCTGGAGGAACAAGGACTGCTTTCGGCCCAGGGCGAGCGCCTGTCCGTGCAGCTCATCGGCTCGCTCCAGGAGGCCGGCGAGGCCCGGCGCCAGCTCGTCGTCGCGCAGGATCTCACCGAGAAGCGGCGCCTGGAGCAGCAGAGTATCCAGAACGACCGGCTGGCGGCCATGGGGGTGCTGACGGCGGGCATCGCCCATGAAATCAACAACCCCATCTCCTACATGCTCGCCAACCTGGATCTGCTGCGGCAGTGGGAGGATGAGCTGGAGCAGCACCTGCCCGCGCTGGTGGGGCTCCCGCAGGATTTGCTGGAGCGGATGGCCGAGGCCCGCTCGGTCATCGCCGACTGCATCGAGGGCAGCCTGCGCATCGGAGACATTGTCCGCGGCATGCGGCTGCTGTCTCACACGGGCCAGGGCGATGAGCTGAACCCCGTGGACATCCACCGGAGCCTGGATGCCGTGCTGCACATCGCCCAGGGCGAGCTGAAGCACACGGCGCGGCTGAAGCAGGACTACGCCCGCAACCTGCCCATGGTGCTCGGCAGCGAGGGGCGGCTCGGGCAGGTGTTCCTCAACCTCATCATCAACGCCGTGCACGCCATGCGGCCGGGCTCCCCGGAGGAGCACGTGCTGTGCGTCCGCTCGCGGCTGGAGGGCCGGCAGGTGCGCATCGACATCTCCGACACGGGCCACGGCATTCCCCCGGAGGTGCTGCCGCGCATCTTCGATCCGTTCTTCACCACCAAGCCGGCGGGAATCGGCACCGGGCTGGGACTGTCCATCAGCCACGCCATCATCCAGAAGATGGGGGGGTCCATGCGGGTGGAGAGCCAGGTGGGCCGGGGCACCACCTTCTCGCTGCTGTTGCCGGCCCTCTGAGGCCGGGTGCAATGGGCGTGGGGGCGCCGCGTAGGCAGAAGGTCCTCTCTTCTCGCGGAGCCTCGTTCATGCGCCCCATGTCCCTTGCCCCCCTGGCCCTCTCAGCGCTGATGGCCTTCCCCGCCTTCGCGGAGGATACCGAAGCGCCCAAGGGCCCCAGCCCTCGCGTGGTGTGCGCCATCCAATCCAAGGAGGGCTCCCGCGCCGTTCAGGGCACGGACCTGGTGCTGGAGGCCGGGGAGAAGGCGAAGGACGCGGTGGCCGTCGAGGGGAACATCATCATCCGCAAGGGCGCGGAGGTGGAGGACGTGGTGGCCATCCAGGGCAAGGTCACCATCGAGGCGGGCGCGGTGGTGACGGGGAAGGTCGTCTCCATCGGCGGAGGCATCCGCCTGCGGAAGAAGGCGCACGTGCAGGGAGATCTCATCGCGCTCGGGGGGACGCTCCAGATGGACGAGGGCGCCACGCTCGGCGGGGAGAAGGTGAACTTCAACATGGCCTTCAACGGCAAGGATCTCATCCAGAGCTTCGTCCAGGGCGCCCTCGACGAGGACTCGGGCTGCCAGCTGTCCTTCGATGACGAGGATGAGGACGAGAACGAGGACAGCCAGAACTAGGCTTCCAGGCGAGGAAGGCCTCGAGCCCTCGGGGGGCGTGCGGCTGGCTTGCCCGTGCTGAACCCGCGTGTTACCACAAACCTGTACTGACCATTACAGGATTGTGCGCACGGGTCTTTCCCGTGGGCCCCAGGAGCCTGTCGCCCATGATTCCTCTGTCTGTGCTGGATCTCGCCCCCATCATCGAGGGGGCGACCGCCGCGGATGCCTTCCGCAACACGCTGGATCTGGCGCAGCACGCCGAGCGCTGGGGCTACAACCGCTTCTGGCTGGCCGAGCACCACAACATGCCCGGCATCGCCAGCGCCGCGACGGCGGTGGTGATTGGCCACGTGGCCGGAGGCACCCAGCGCATCCGGGTGGGCTCTGGCGGCATCATGCTGCCCAACCATGCGCCGCTCATGGTGGCCGAGCAGTTCGGCACCCTGGCCTCGCTCTACCCGGGCCGCATCGATCTCGGCCTGGGGCGTGCCCCCGGCACGGATCAACGCACCAGCCGGGCGCTGCGCCGGGACATGATGGGCACCGCGGACTCCTTCCCTCAGGACGTGCTGGAGCTGCAGTTCTACTTCCGCGAGGCCGTGCCGAATCAGGCGGTCCGCGCCGTGCCGGGCGCCGGGCTGAACGTGCCCCTCTGGCTGCTGGGCTCCAGCCTGTTCAGCGCGGAGCTGGCCGCGCGGCTGGGACTGCCCTTCGCGTTCGCCTCCCACTTCGCGCCGGACCTGATGATGGACGCGCTGCGCGTGTACCGCAGCGGCTTCCAGCCCTCGGAGCAGCTCAGCCGCCCCTACGCCATGCTGGGCCTCAACGTCTTCGCGGCGGAGACGGATGCCGAGGCCAAGCGGCTGATGACCTCCGTCCAGCAGCAGTTCATCAACCTGCGCCGGGGCCGCCCCGGGCCCCTCCAGCCGCCCATCGACAGCATCGAGTCGCTCTGGTCACCCCTGGAGCAGATGGGCGTCGAGAGCGCGCTGGCCTGCTCGGTGGTGGGGTCCCCCGGCACGGTGAGGCGCGGTGTCGAGGCCTTCATCGAGCGCACGGGGGCCGACGAGCTCATCACCACCGCGCAGATCTACGAGCACGCGGCGCGCCTGCGCTCCTTCGAGATCCTGGCCTCCGTGACGCGCTGACCGGAGGCCGCCCCGGCCTCAGCCCTCGCTGTCCTCGGGGTCCGGATAGGACTCCAGCTCCTCGTCCTCGACCTCCTCGTCCTGCTTGGTCTCCCGGGCCTCTCGCGAGCGGCGCGAGGAGCTGGGCCGGGCCTCGGGCGTCTCCGGAGACACCACGTACCACTGCCGTCCCTGCTGCTGCCGCTTGAGGATGCCCTCCTGCTCCATGGCCTCCAGCAGGCGGGCGAAGGTGGGGAAGCCATGGTCGCGCTCGTCGAAGTCGGGCTCCTTGCGGACGATGGTCTCCTTGATGAGGGAGGGGTTGATGGGGCCCGCGGCGCTGCCCAGCAGGCGCTGGACCACCTTGCGCGCGATGTCCGGCACCTTGGGGGTGGCCTTGGCCGCGGCCTCCTTCTCGGCGGCCTTGCTCCCCTTGCCTTCCGCATGACGGCCGGAGCGCGAGCCCCGGGCGGACTCCTCGCCGCCGCGCTTCTCCTTCTCCCCGCGCGGCGTGGTCTGCTTCGGGCGCAGGTAGAGGAACTCGTCACAGGCCTTCACGAACAGGGGCGAGGTGGACTCCTTCACCGCCAGACCGATGACGGTGCGGCCGTTCTCGCGCAGCTTGTACGCCAGCGGACAGAAGTCGCTGTCGCCCGAGGCGATGACGAAGGTGTCGATATGTTCGCGCGCGTAGCACAGCTCCAGCGCGTCGATGACGAGGCGCATGTCCGCCCCGTTCTTGCCCGCCCGCGTGGAGGGGGGCACGTCCACCAGCTCCACGCCGTACTCGTGCAGCCGCCCCTTGGCGTCCGCGAAGCGGGACCAGTCACAGTAGGCCCGGCGGAAGACCACCTTGCCCTTCTCCAGCAGCCGGTCCATGGAGGGCTGCAGGTCGAACCCCGCGGAGCTGATGCCGGTATTGGTGACGAGGTTCTCGAAGTCGAGGAAGAGGGCGATGCGGCTTTCGTTTTTGGAATCCAAGGAAATCTCTAGGCAGGGCCGCCTGGGCGGCAGATAGGGGAAACCCGGAAACGCGAGGGGGGATTCCAGGAAGCCCCCTGATTTTCGTTCTTAGCACCGAGCAAGCTGATACAGCCGGAACGGCACGACTCGTGGCACACTGCGGGCCGGGTGCGGCAAATCCAGGCGAGGCTCTCAGGAGACGCCCGATGGTGGAGAAGCGGAGATACCGGAGGTTCAAGCAGCAGTACACGGTTCGTTTCGGTACGGAGGACCTCTCGGAGTCCGGTTTCACCGGGGACATCTCCAAGGGCGGTGCCTTCATCGTCACGAACCACCTGGTACCGCTCGATACGCGCATCCACGTCCAGGTGCACCTGGATCCGAAGAACTTCGTGATGTTCGAGGCCGTGGTGCAGCGCCACCGGCTGGTCCCCCCGGAGCTCCGGGACGAGGAGCAGGACGGCTTCGGCGTGCGCTTCCTCTACCCGGGTGAGGTGGTGGCGGACCTGGTGCACACGGGCAACCCCACCTTCGAGCTGCACTTCTCCAGCCCCGAGCAGCTCCAGTGCTTCCATGACCGGGAGCTGGCGCAGGGCCGCCTCTTCATCGCCACCGACAAGGTGATGCGCATCCAGGAGAGGGTGTTGCTGTCGCTCTGCCTGGACTTCGCCCGCGCCACCCTCGAGCACGAGGCCACGGTGGTCCACATCACCCTGGCCCACGGCGAGGGCACCCACCCGGGCGTCACCGTCACCCTCGCCGATCCGGATGAGCTGAAGGCGCGCATCCGGCCCGTGCTGAGCCAGCCCTCCCAGTAAGCCCCCTGCCCCGCCCTGCGTCAGGGCGAGGGCTGGACCGGCCGCACGGGAGGCTCGTGGGGCGGCTGCTCGTCCTGTCCGGTGCGCCGGCCGAGCCGTGTCTTGAGCCGGTCCGCCACCACGTAGAAGGCGGGCACCACCAGCAGGCTGAGCACGGTGGACACGGACAGGCCGCCGAGCACGGCGATGGACATGGGGGCCCGGGTCTCGCTGCCGGCGCCCAGCGCCAGCGCGGCGGGGAGGGCCGCCATCATCGTGGCCAGGGACGTCATCAGGATGGGCCGCAGGCGCACGGGGCCCGCGCGCCGCATGGCCTCGAGCGCGTCCGCGCCCTCCTCGCGCTGCTGAAGCGCATAGTCCATGAGGATGATGGAGTTCTTCTTCACGATGCCCATCAGCAGGAGCAGGCCGATCATGCTGAAGATGTTCAGCGTCATGCCGGCCAGCCCCAGCGCGAAGGCGGCCCCGGCCACCGACAGCGGGAGGATGGTGAGCACCGTCACCGGGTGGAGGAACGAGTTGAACTGCGAGGCGAGCACCATGTACGCCACGCCAATCCCCAGGAAGAGCGCGAAGAGGAGGCTGCCCATGGACTCGCGGAAGGCCACGCTCGCGCCGCCCAGCACCACGCGGGTGCCCGCCGGCAGCTGCTTGGCGGCCTGCTCCACCAGCGCGAGCGCCTCCTCCTGGTTCGAGGACGGGGCCACGTTGGCGAAGATGCTGATGGCGCGCTCCCGGTCCCGCCGGGTGATGGCCTGGAGCGCCGGGCGCTCCTCCTGCTGGACCAGCGCCGAGAGCGGCACCAGCTCCCCGTTGGCGGCGCGCACCTTGAGCCCGCCCAGGTCCTCGGGCCGCGCGCGCTGATCGGCCAGCAGCCGCAGCCGCACGTCGATGCGGCGGCCCCCGGTGCTGTACTTGCCCACGCGCACCCCGCCCACCAGGGAGTTGATGGTGGAGGCCACCGACTCGATGGAGATGCCCATGTCGGCGGCGCGGGCCCGGTCCGGGGTGAGGCGCAGCTCCGGCATGCCGAGCTGGTAGTCCGTGTCCACGTCCACCACCTTGCCGCTGGCCTGGAGCGTCTCGCGCATCTGCCCGCTGGCCACCACGAGCTGCTCCCAGTCCGAGCCGCGCACGCTGAACTCCACCGGAAAGCCGCGCTGCGCGGTGAAGCCGCTCTGGGACAGGTCCTGCACCACGGCGCGCAGGCCCGGGATGGCGTTGAGCTCCTTGCGCAGCACCTGCTGGAACTCGGCCTGGGACATGCGCTGATCCGGCGGCAGCAGGGTCAACATCATCTGGCCTGAGTTCACCCCCGAGCCGCCCATGCCGCCCACCGTCGAGAAGACACGGACGACCTCCGGCCGCTGGTTGACCACCGCCTCCGCCTGCTGGAACAGCCGGTCCGTCTCCTGGAGATTGCTGCCCACCGCCGTCTGCAGGCGCACCGTCAAGCGGCTCTGATCCTGTGAGGGGACGAACTCGCTGGGCAGTGCCTGGAAGACGAACGCCGAGGCCCCCAGCAGCACCACCGCCCCGCCCAGCACCCACAGGGGCCGCGCCAGGGCCCGGTCCAGCACGCGCGCATACAGCCCCTCGAGCTTCACGAAGCCGCGGTCCACCCACTGCCCGACCCGCCCGCGGTGCTCGCGTGAAGTCTTCAAGAGCTGCGCGCACCGCGCGGGCGCCAGGGTGATGGCCTCGACATAGGAGAGCAGCACCGCCACGCACAGGGTGACACCGAACTGGAGGAAGAACCGGCCGATGACTCCCTGCATGAAGACGACGGGGATGAAGATGGCCACCACCGCCAGCGTGGCCGCCAGCGCCGCGAAGGTGATCTCGGAGGTGCCCTCGCGCGCCGCGCGGACGCGCTCCTTGCCCATCTCCGCGTGCCGGTAGATGTTCTCCAGCACCATGATGGCGTCGTCCACCACGATGCCCACCGCCAGCGCCAACCCCAGGAGCGTGAAGGTGTTGAGCGTGAAGCCCAGGAAGTAGATGACCGCCACCGTGCCCAGCAGCGACATGGGAATGGCCAGGATGACGTTGAGCGTGCTCGACAGCGAGCCCAGGAACATCCAGCACACCAGCGCCGTCAGGATGCAGGCCAGCAGCAGCTCGAACTCGATCTCGTGAACGCTCTCCTCGATGAACTTCGTCGAGTCGAAGTTCACGCCGATCTCCATCCCCTCGGGCAAGTCCTTGCGCAGCTCCGCCAGCACCTCGTGAACGCCCTTCGCCACCGCCACGGCGTTGGCGCCGCGCTGCTTGCGGATGCCCAGGCCCTGGGCGGTATTGCCGTTGACGCGCGACATGCGCCGCGTGTCCTCGAAGCCGTCCTCCACCAGCGCCACGTCCGACAGGTACACCGTCGCCCCGTCCTGCTGGCGCACGACGATGTTGCGCAGGGCCGTCAAATCCAGCGCCTCGCCCATGACGCGGACGTTGACCTCGCGCCCCTCCGTCTCGATGCGGCCCGCGGGCAGCTCCACGTGCTCGCGCTGCAGGGCGGCGATGACGTCGGCGACGGTGAGCCCCTGGGCATCCATCTTCTGGGAGTCCGCCCAGATGCGCACGTTGCGCTCCAGCGAGCCGCCCAGCGTCACCTCGCCCACCCCGGGCACCGTCTGCAGCTTCTCCCGGACCCGGTAGCGCGCGTAGTCGCTCACCACCTGCCGCGAGTAGGGGCCCGCCACGCCCAGCCACATGATGGGCTGGTCCTCGGGGTTCGTCTTGGAGGTGACGGGCGGATCCACGTCCTCGGGCATCCGGCGCTGGGCCTGGCTCACCTTGGTCTGCACGTCCTGGAGCGCCAGGTCCACGTTGCGCGACAGGTCCAGCTCCACGGTGATGGAGGCGCTGCCCTGGCGCGCGGTGGAGGTGATGGTCTTCACGCCCTCCACCTGCATCACCGCCTCTTCCAGCGGCTCGATGAGATCGCTCTCCACCGCCTCGGGCGAGGCGCCCTCCCACGTCACCGAGACGTTGATGGTGGGAAAGTCCACGTCCGGAAACTGGCTGATGCCGATGCGCTGCGCGGCCACCAGCCCGAAGACGATGGTGGCGGCCATCAGCATCCACGCGAGGACGGGCTTCCGGATGCAGACCTCGGTGATGTTCATCGCCCTGAGCCTCCGTTGAGTCCGCCCGCCTCCGCGGGGAGACGGGATTCGCCCGTGGCGGAGGGCTTGGCCCCTTGCGCCACGCGCACGGCCGCGCCCTCCTTCAGGGCCTCCGCGCCACGCACCACCAGCTGCTCACCCGGGCGGAGCCCCTGGCGCACCTCGACGAGCCCATCCGGCGTGCGCAGGCCCAGCTCCAGCACCCGCTCGCGCGCCTTGTCCCCTTCCACCACGAAGGCCAGGAAGCCCCGCTCGCTGGGGCGCACCGCCGCCTGGGGAATGACGGGCGCGTCCCGGGCGGTGTCCACGGGCACGGACACGGTGGCGAACGCCCCCGGCCGCAGGGCCTTGGACTCCTCGCCCGTCACCTCCGCCGTCACCGCCACCATCCGGCTCTGATCGTCCGCCGAGGCTGCCACGTAGGTGATCTTCGAGTCATAGGTCCGCCCATCCGAGCGGACGGTGAAGCGCGCCCCCATGCCAGGCTTGAGCCGCCCGGCCTCTCCTTCCGGAACGCGGAAGCGCAAGAGCAGCGGCTCCCGGCGCAGCAGCGTGGCCAGCACCGTGCCGGGCTGGACGTACTGCCCCGTCTGCACGGTGCGCGTCTGCAGCACCCCCTCCATGGGGGCCCGGACGTAGGCATCGCGCAGGTCCAGCTCCGCCTTGTCCAGCGCCGCCTTCGCCGCGCCCACCTCGGCCACCGCGGCGCGCGCCCGCGTCTGGAAGCTCTCCAGCTCCTCGGCGGGCAGCAGGCCCGGACGCTGCTCGTTCACGGTGGCCCGGCGCTGGGCCCCCGCCTGGGCCTCCTCGGCGGTGGCCACGGCTTTCTCCCGTGCGGCGCGGGCCTGGTTCACCGCGAGGCTGTAGCGGGTGGGTTCGATCTCCGCGAGCACCTGGCCCTTCTTCACCACCTGCCCCTCGGCGAAGTCCACGCGATCCAGCACCCCAGCCACCCGGGCGGTGATCTGCACGCGCTCGAAGGCCTCCACGGCGCCCACGGCGGAGACGGTGTACTGCACGTCGCGCGCCTCCACGGGCGCGGTTTCCACGGGGAACTGGATCGCCCCCCGGCCGCCACCCCGCCCGCCACCGCCTCCCGCCTTGCCCGGCGTCTCCTCGCCCTTCGCTCCGCACCCAGCCCCCAGGGCCAGGGTCAAGGCGGCCAGGGCCACCCGTGCTCTTGCTCGCATCTCGGTCACGGTTCCTTCCCGAATGGGTCGAGTCCCACGGCGGCCCGGAGATCCAACAGCGCCAGCCCCAGGGCATAGCGGGTGCGGACCTGGGCCACCTCCGCCTCGAAGAGGCGCAGGGAGGCATCCGCCACCGTCAACGCGGTGGAGAGCCCCTGCCGGTACAGAATCCCCGTCTCTTCCGCGTTCTTGCGCGCTTGCTGCGCGGCCAGCTCACTCTGCTTCAAGGAGGCCTGGGCATTGTCGAGCGCCACCTGGGCGCGCTGGATGTCGACATCCACCCGGCGCGTGAGGGCGGTGGCGTCCAGGGCCGCGGCCCGGGCCAGGGCCACCCGCTCGTCCCGCTCCGCGTAGCGCTCGCCCCCGTCGAAGAGGGTCCACGTGAGGTCCACCTGCAAGGCGCCGTCCCCGCTGTTGCCCGCGAGCCCCTGCTCGTTCGTGAAGCGGTACTGGCCGGACACGCCCAGCACGGGCAGCAGCCGCGCCAGGGGCTCCTTCGCGGAGGCCTCCTGGGCCTTCACCTTGAGCTGCGCGGAGAGGATGTCCAGGCGGCGGTTCACAGCGCCCTCGGCCAGGGAGGCCCGCGCCGGTGGCGTCCGGGCGGCCTCGGCCAGCAGCCCCTCGGGGAGGGCCAGGGGGGCTTCGATGGGGGGCGCCACGAGCAGGTAGCCCAGCTCGATGCGGCTCGTCTGGGCCTCGCCCCGGGAGGAGGCGAGCTGCACCTCGGCGCTGGCCGCCTCGAGCTCCGCGCGCGTCACGTCATTGGTGCTGGCCAGGCCCGCCTGGGCCCGCGCCTGCGCGTCCTGGAGGCTCTGGCGCGCGAAGTCCAGCCGGCGCACCGCTGCCTCGTACACCTGCTGGGCGCCCAGCGTGGCCAGGAAGGCATCCGCCGCCTCGAAGGCCACGAGCCGCCGGGCTTCCCGGGCATCCAGCCGGGCCGCATCCCCCTCCAGCTTGGCCGCGCGGTACAGGGGAAAGCCCCGCGCGTCGAAGAGCGTCATCCGGGCCGTGGCCGAGGCGCCCAGCGCGTTGTAGCGCTGGATGACCGTGGTCTCTCCGCCCACCTGCCGGACGGACTCCCGGAGGCGGCGGGTGTACGTGCCGGTCAGGCTCAACTCCGGAAAGAAGAAGGCCCGGGCCCGGGCCACGCGGGCCTCGGCGGCTTCCGAGCGCTGCTGGGCGGCCAGGGGAGCTTCGTTCCGCTCGGCCGCCAGCTGAATGGCCCGCTCCAGGGTGAGGGGTTCGGTGGCCACCGCCGGTTCCGGGGCCTGCGCGTGGGCCTCCGGAAGGGCCATCAAGAGCCAGGAACTGAGGGATGCCAGGAGGAAACGCGCGATAACCATGAGAACACGAGAGATGTCTACAGCCCCGGGTGCGACGCGAAGCGCCAGAAAATAGCGGAGCCAGGAGGTCAGGGCCACGGACTTTGAAGGTGGCTGGACGGTGACCGGCTCAGCAGATTATGGACGATGAGTTCTCCGGGCCCCATTTCCATGGGAATGCGGCCTCCAGACGGGCGCTGAACCGCCCGGGAATGCACTGGGCATGCGTTTATTCCTGTTCGGCTTGTGGTTTGTGACCCTCGCGGCGTGCAAGAGCGAAGACCGGCGCGAAGGGGCTGTCCGCGTGGACCTCTCCTACGCGACGTTCCGCCCGGGCTGCCTCACCCTGACGGCGAGCGACAAGGCGGACCCCTCCCGGTCCACGGTGCAGGTGCTCAGCGCGCCGGAGACCGCGGACGGCAGGCCCCCGCGCAGCCGGGAGCTGACGGTGGCCGTCTACCGGCAGGACGACTGGAGCCGTGACCTCGTGGTGACCGCCACCGCGTCCGAAAGCGACTGTGCGGTGGAGGACAGAAAGAGCGTGGCCACCCAGAGCGTGGACGCTCAAGTGCCCGAGGAGGGCATCGCGGTGGTGCGGCTGGACCTGCGGGCCACGGACCTGGACGACGACGGCTTCGTGGTCACGGCCGAGGGTGGAACGGATTGCAACGACGCCAACCCCGCGGTGAAGCCCGGGGCGGTGGGCCTCGCATGCACCACGGCGGATGCGTGCGAGGGCACCTTCTCCTGCACGGCGGAAGGCATCGCGACCGCGTGCGTGAGCACGCAGCCGTTCACCACCTGGTACACGGATGTGGACGGGGATGGTCAGGCGGGCACGTCCGTGGGGGACGATTGCAAGCCGCCCGTGGAGGGAGCGGTCACCCCCCGGCAGGATTGCGATAACGACGACTCACCCTTCGCCTCCACGAACGCCGAGGAGCGCTGCGACCGGGTGGACAACAACTGCAATGGACAGGTGGATGAGATCGGATGTGGCACGGTCTCCTGGAAAGCTGTTCCCTCCTCATTCGACGACCCAGAAAGCCGGTGGAACGCGGTGGCCGTCTATCGAGAAGGCCATGCGTGGGTTGTGGGCGATGGGAACAAAGTAGTCCATGTGAAGGGCAACAACGACATCAAGCCGTACACGCACTGCAAGGGAGACTGGATTTCCGCCTGGGCGCATCCCACGGAGGGCCGTGTGTTCCTCGGCGCCGAAGGGGGCACGCTCGGCGCCTATGTGCCGGGACAGTCAGACTGTGGAGAGACAACCTCCGGCTTCACGTCGCGGATCAGTGGCCTGGTGGGCTTTGTGGAGGGAAACTCCACGAAAGTCTTCGCCGTGGACAGCGGGGGGCGCATCTACCGCTGGGACTACCCGAGCGCGCCGATCCAGATCGCCGACACCACCATCAACCTGCGCGCCATTCATGGCACGAAGGTTTCGAACATGCTGGCCGTGGGATACGACGGAAACACTCCGAAAATCCTTCGCGCGACCGAAGGGGGCAACCAATGGGCCGTGGAGGACCTCCCAGCGGGCTCGATTCCCAGGCTGAGCAGCGTCCATGTGGTTCACGATGGACTGGCTTTTGCGGCAGGAGAGCAAGGCGTGGTGCTCATGCGGGCGAAAGGCACCTGGACCGAATTGCCTCGTCTGGCCAAGGTGGGAACCAAAAATCCCGATGTCCGAGGTCTGACCGCTTACGGCAGCAAGGCGGTGTACGTCGCTGTCGGCGACGATACCGTGAGATGGTTCAACGGCACGGTCTGGTCCCCCAATGACATCCCCAATGTCGGAACTCCCAACGGTCTAGGCGGCGTGGGGCCGCACGAAGTGTGGGTCGTGGGCAGTCAGAACACCATCCTCCGCCGGGGGCCCTGAGGTCCGTTTGGAAACGGGTCTTCCATGCGAACCCAGACGATCCAGATTGGCCAGATCGCCCTGATCCAGGTCGATCCGTTTTGGTGCACTGCCCTTGTCTGAAATGGACCTACCCCTGTGAATTTCAGGGGTTATTCGTTGGCATCATCCCTGCTCTGTCCTTCCGCCTGTGAATGCGGCCACACCCAGCCGCCACCATCGGGAGGAAGAGCACCATGGAAATCCGGTTCTTCGGCGTTCGGGGCAGCATCTCGGTCTCAGGCTCGCGCATCGGCGGCAACACCGCCTGCGTGGAGGTGACCAGCCAGGGCCACCGCCTCATCTTCGACGCGGGAACGGGCATCCGCACGCTGGGCGAGCAATTGATGCGGGAGAGCGCCCCCCAGAAGGCGGCCCTCTTCTTCTCGCACCTGCACTGGGATCACGTGCAGGGCTTCCCCTTCTTCACCCCCGCCTACCTGGGCACCACCGAGCTGAGCCTCTACGGGCCCGGCGCCAACGGAGCCCAGGCCCTGCGCAGCGTGCTGACCCAGCAGATGGAGCCGCCGAACTTCCCCGTGCCCATGGCCATCATGCGCTCGCGGATGACGTTTGATTCGGCCCTGCATGGCCGCCCCGTGGAAGTGGGCCCGTTCCGCGTCACCCCCGTGGACGTGCCGCATCCCCAGGGCTGCCTGGCGTACCGCGTCGAGGCCGATGGCCACACCTTCGTCTACGCCACGGACGTGGAGCTGTCGCGCGACAGCCTCACCCCGGCGGTGGGCCGCTACCTGGAGGGCGCGGATGCGCTCGTCCTCGACGCGCAATACACCCCCAGCGAGTACGCAGGCACGGGAGGCATCCCCAAGAAGGGCTGGGGACACTCCACCATGGTGGATGCCGCGCAGGTGGCCCAGGCGGTGGGCGCGCGGCGGCTGATGCTGTTTCACCATGATCCGGCGCACAACGACGACGTGCTGGAGAACATGGCCGAGGAAGCGCGCTCCCACTTCGCCGCCAGCGAGCCCGCCCGGGAGGGAAAGCGCATTGTCCTGGGCTCCACCGTGACGGCGTGAGACCGGGTGTGATGACCTCCGAATGCTATGGTGGAACCACGGCGTTCGTTCTTCCGCCCTTGCCCACCATGTCCCCACCGAAGGATGTCACCCAGGTGCTGTTGTCGGTCGGCGGGCTGGTGGACCGGGAGATCGATCTCGACGCATTCCTCCAGACGCTGGTCGACCGCATCGCCGTCACCATGCAGGCGGACCGGGGAACGCTCTGGCTGTTGGATCCGGCGCGCGGCGAGCTGTTCTCTCGCGCCGCGCACCTGCCCGAGGTGTCGCAGATCCGCGTCAAGCTCGGCCAGGGGGCCGCGGGGCACGTGGCCCAGGAGGGCACGCCCGTCAGCAGCTCGGACCCCCGGGGCGAGCGGCTGTTCTTCTCCGACATCGACCGGCTCACGGGCTACCGCACCTCGAGCCTGCTGGCGGTGCCGCTGCAGGACGCCCAGGGCAGCGTCTACGGCGTGCTCCAGGTGCTCAACCGGCTCGGGAGTGGACCGTTCACCGGCGAGGACACCGAGCGGCTGGTGGCCATCGCCTCGCAGGTCAGCACGGCCCTACAAACCACCAGCCTCTACCAGGAGCTCAAGCGCGCCAAGGAGCAGCCGCAGGCTCCGGTGGGCTACTTCTTCAACCGCATCATCGGCGAGTCCGCGCAGCTCCGGGCGCTCTACCGGCTGGTGCAGAAGGCCGCGCCCACGGACGCCACGGTGCTGCTGCGCGGGGAGAGCGGCTGCGGCAAGGAGCTGTTCGCGCGCGCCATCCACGTCAACGGGCCGCGCCGGGACAAGCCCCTGGTGAAGGTGGACTGCGCGGCCTTGCCCGCCACGCTCATCGAGAACGAGCTGTTCGGCCACGAGAAGGGTGCCTTCACCGGCGCGGACCACCGGGTGCAGGGCAAGTTCGAGGCGGCCGACGGGGGCACGGTGTTCATCGACGAGATCGGCGAGCTGCCGCTCTCGGTGCAGGGCAAGCTCCTGCGGGTGCTCCAGGACCGCGAGTTCGAGCGCGTGGGCGGTACGCAGACCGTCAAGGTGGACGTGCGCATCGTCGCGGCGACGAACCGGAACCTGTCGCGCATGGTGGCCGAGAACCAGTTCCGCGAGGACCTCTACTACCGCATCAAGGTCGTGGAGCTGGTACTCCCGCCCCTGCGCGAGCGCGGGGCAGAGGACATCGAGCGGCTCGCGCGGCACTTCGTGGCCACCGCGGCCAAGCGCCACCGGCTGGAGCCGCCCCGGCTGAGCCCCCTGGCGCTGGAACGGCTCAAGGGCTACCGCTGGCCCGGCAACGTGCGCGAGCTGGAGAACTGCATCGAGAGCGCGGTGGTGCTCTGTGAGGGCGAGATCCTCGAAGAGCACCTGCCCTTGCCCACCCTGGACCGGCCCCTGCCCTCCGTGGGCGCGGGGCCTCAGGCAGTGGAGGCGGGCCCCGCGCTGCTCCCCCTGGCGGAGGTGGAGCGGCGCCACATCCTCCGGGTGCTGGAGGCGGTGAAGGGCAACCGCACGGCGGCGGCCAAGGCCCTGGAGATTGGCCGCAACACCTTGTCGCGCAAGCTCAAGGAGTACGGCCTCTCCGGAGAGGACTGAGGCGCCGTCCGGCTCAGGTGGCCCGGCCCGCGCCCGCGATCCGCCGCGTCAGCAGCTTCTGCAGCATCACGAAGGAGAGCAGGAGCGCGCCGATGGCCACGCGCGTGAGCCCCGAGCTCATCATGCCCTCGTACGTGGTGATGGACGTGAGGATGAGGCCCAGCATCAGCACGCCCACGAGCGTGCCAAACACCGAGCCCACCCCACCGGCCAGCAGCGTGCCGCCGATGACCACGGTGGCGATCGCATCCAGCTCCATGCCGACGCCCTCCAGGTGGCTGCCGCTGGAGAGATAGAACGTGAGCGCGGCCCCGGCGAAGGAAGCGCAGAACCCGCTCACCGCGTACACGGCGATCCGGGTGCGCTGCACGGGAAGCCCCATGAGCATCGCGGCCTCCTCCCCTCCTCCCAGCGCGTAGACGTTGCGGCCAAAGGGGGTGAGCACCGCGACGTACCAGGCCACGGCCACGAACGTGAGGAACAGCACCGCCGTCACCGGCAGCGGGCCCACACGCATGATGGCGATGGAGGTGTGCTGGGGCGCCGCGATGGCGATCGACTCCAGGTGGATGATGAACGCCAGCCCGCGCACGAAGAACATGCCCGCGAGCGTGACGATGAAGGGCTTGATGCCCGTCCTGTGGATGATGGCCCCCATCACCGCCCCCAGCGTGGTACCGCAGACGAGCGAGGCGCCCACCGCGGCGTACACGTTCCACTGGTGGTCCATGATGAGGACGCCAATGAGCACGCTGGAGAAGGACATCACCGCCCCAACGGACAGATCGATTCCGCCGGAGAGGATGACGAACGTCATGCCCACCGCGACGATGCCGAGCACCGCGTTGTTGGACAGGAAGTTGATGAAGACGGGCAGCGACAGGAAGCCGTCGTACCGTGCCGCCGCGATGGCGTAGAGCACGAGGTAGGCCAGCAGCCCCGCCAGGACGGTGATGTGCTTGCGCAGGAAGCTCACGCGCCCTCCGCGGGACGCAAGCGCCGCACCATGCGCTCGAACGAGGGGGTCTGCATGAAGCACACGGTCAGCGCCACGATGGCCTTGATGATGAGCGTGTGCTCGGTGATGACCCCACGCATCTGGAGCATGATGGTGAGCGTCTGGATGAAGGTGGCCCCGATGAGCGAGCCCACGAGGTTGGCCCGGCCTCCCGTCAGGCTGGTGCCCCCGAGCACGACGGCCAGGATGGCATCCAGCTCCAGGTAGAGCCCGGCGTTGGCGACGTCCGCTTCCTTGATGTCCGCGGCGGCGATGAGCCCCGCGAGCCCCGCGCACAGCGCGCACGCCATGAACGCCATCAGCCGGATGACGTGCACGCGCAGGCCGCACAGCCGCGCCGCCTGCGGGTTGCCGCCCATGGCCTCGATGTAGAGGCCCGTGGCGGTCCGCCGCAGCAGCACGCTGACCGCCACGGCCACCGCGGCCACCAGGAGGACCGGGAACGGCAGGCCCAGCACCGTCCCGTTGCCGATGAACTCGAAGGCCGGAATCTCGAAGCGGATCTTCTGGTCCTGGGTGAGCGCCTGGGCCAGCCCCCGCCCCATCACCAGGGTGACGAGGGTGACGATGATGGGCTGGACGCTGGCATAGCTGACGAGGGCGCCATTGATGGCCCCCACGAGCAGGGCCACGCCCAGCGCGGCGAGCACGCCCACCGGCACGGACTGCCCATGCTCGGTCATCAGCAGCGCGGCGACCGCGCCGGACAGCGCCATCACCGAGCCCACGGACAGGTCGATGCCCCCCAGGGCGATGACCAGCGTCATCCCCACGGCCAGGAGCATGACGGGGGCACCGTTCTGGAAGATGTCCACGAGCGTGCCGAACAGCCGCCCGTCCCGGAACTCGACGCGGGCAAAGCCCGTGGTGAAGATCAGGTTGAAGACCAGCAGCGCCGCCAGTGCCACCAGCGGCCAGAAGTTCCTATGGCGCATGAGGGGGCTCCTCTCCGGCGATGACTTCCATGACCTCGGGCAGCGTCGTCCGCGTCAGCTCCCGGACCTTCTTCCGGTCCCGGAACACGGCGATGCGGTGCGACAGCCGGAGCACCTCCTCCAGCGCGGCCGAGATGAAGAGGACCGAGAGCCCCTTCTGGGAGAGCTGGTGGATGAGGCGTTCGATCTCCCCCTTGGCCCCCACGTCGATGCCGCGGGTGGGCTCATCCAGGATGAACAGCCGCGGCTCGTACGCGAGCCACCGGGCGAGGATGACCTTCTGCTGGTTGCCGCCGCTGAGCAGCCGGATGGGCTGTTCGATGTGTGGCGTCTTGATGCCCAGCTTGGTCACGAACTCCTGGGCCAGCGCGTCCTGCTGGGCGCGCGACACGGTGAAGCCCAGCTTGCGCTGCACGACGATGGCGATGTTCTCGCGCACCGACAGGTCGGGGAAGATGCCCTCGGCCTTGCGGTCCTCGGGCAGGAACGCCATGCCCTGCGCGATGGCATGACGCGGGCTCTTGGGCACCGAGCCATTGACCGTGCCGCTCCGGGCGTGGTCGGCCCCGAACAGCAGCCGGGCCGCCTCGGTCCGGCCCGAGCCGAGCAGGCCCGCGAAGCCGAGCACCTCACCCTCGTGAATCGTCAGATCGAACGCCTCGAACCCCCGGCGCTCCAGCCCCTGGGCGGTGATGACCGGGGTGCCCTGGTGCTCCGGGTGCTCGTGAAGCGCGGGCTCCAGCTCCTCGGGGACCTTGCCCAGCATGTGGGAGACCAGGTCCAGGCGCGAGAGATGCGAGGCCTCGTACGTGCCCACGAACGTGCCGTTGCGCAGCACGGTAATGCGGTCGCTGACGCGGTAGACCTGGTCGAGAAAGTGCGTGACGAAGACGATGCCCAGCCCCCGGGCCTTGAGCCGGCCGATGATGCCCAGCAGCAGCTCCGTCTCGTGGCTGTCGAGGCTCGAGGTCGGCTCGTCCAGGATGATGACCCGGGCCTCCGTCTGAACCGCGCGGGCGATGGCCACGAGCTGTTGCACGGCGGCCGACAGCGTCCCCAGCGGCTGGGTGACGTCGATCTTCAGGTCGAAGGTCGCCAGCGTCTCCTCGGCCTTGCGCCGCATGGCGCGCCAGTCGATGCCGTACCAGCGGCGCGGCGCCCGGCCCAGACAGAGGTTCTCGGCGACCGTCAGCGTCGGGATGAGGCTGAGTTCCTGATAGGTAGTGCTGATGCCCTGCCGCTGGGCATCTCCCGGCGAGGTGGGACGGAAGTCGCGGCCCTCGAAGGTGATGGTGCCACCGTCGCGGGCATAGACTCCGGTGAGGATCTTGATGAGCGTCGACTTGCCGGCGCCATTCTGCCCCATGAGGGCGTGCACCTCGCCCGCCCTCACCTCGAAGTTCACGCCCGCGAGGGCGTGAACTCCGGGGAAGCGCTTCTCGACATCCTTGGCGGCGAGAATGGGCTCAGTACTCACGGGTGCTGATGACCTGCGCGGCGGTCGCCTGCTCGAAGAGCTGGTCCTGGCTCTTGATGAACTTCGGCACGGACTCGCCCGCGCGCACCTTGTTGATGGTGTCGAACACCAGGGGCCCGAGCAGCGGGTTGCACTCCACGGTGGCGTTGAGCTTGCCGGCCACCATGGCCTCGAAGGCGCCCTTCACCCCGTCGATGGAGATGAGGGTGACGTTCTTGCCCGGGTTCATGCCGGCCTCGTCCAGCGCCTGGATGGCGCCCAGGGCCATGTCGTCGTTGTGGGCGTAGACGGCCTGGATCTGGTCGCGGTCGGACTTGATGAAGGCCTCCATGACTTCCTTGCCCTTGGCGCGGGTGAAGTCAGCGCTCTGGCTCTTGACGATCTTCATGTCCGGGAACTTCTGGAGGGCCTCCTCGAAGCCCTTCTTCCGGTCGATGGCCGGGGCGGCGCCCGTGGAGCCCTGGAGCTCATAGATGTTGGCCTTGCCGTTGGTCTGCTTGGCGAGCCACTCGGCCGCCATGCGGCCCTCCTCCACGAAGTCGCTGGCGATGAGCGTGGTGTAGAGGCTCTCGTCGCTCACCTTGATGCCACGGTCGACCAGGATGACCGGAATCTTGGCCTCCTTGGCCTGGGTGAGGACCACTTCCCAGCCCGTTTCCACGACGGGGGCCAGGACGATGACGTCCACCTTCTGGGCGATGAAGGACGTGAGCGCCTGGATCTGGCTGGCCTGCTTGCCCTGGGCGTCCGCGAACTTGAGGTCCACGCCGCGCTTCTCGGCCTCGCCGCGGATGGACTTCGTCTCCGCCGTGCGCCAGGCGCTCTCGGCGCCCACCTGCGAGAAGCCCACGGAGAGCTTCTTCTGCGCGGCGGGAGGGGTGGCACCGCCGGGGGCCGGCGTGGCCGTCTCCTGGGACTGCTGCTTGCAGCCCACCAGGGCCATGAGGGCAATCGCGATCATCCATCTCATGCGTTGGTCTCCTTATTCCTTCAGTCCGTAGACACGGACGTAATCAAAGCGGGCGGTAAAGCCCGGATTCGACATCGACACCAGCCCGATTCGGGCATTGGGCCCCAGCTGGTGCGCCCACGTCCCCGCCCGGGTCCAGGCCGTACCATTGATGCTGGAATAGGCGGTGTACAATTCCTGGCTGCCCTGGGAGCGCCGGACGATTCTGAACCAGACGGTCTCGGCGGCGGGCCCGCCCGAGGTCTCCCCGTAGAAGGGCAGGTCCGGGCCCGGGGACGGGTACTCCTTGGCGAAGGCGATCTGCCGGGTCTCCCAGAACGAGACGTGGACCAGCTTCACGTAGTGGTCGTCATCCCCGTGGATGACGAGGCCCGCCTGGACGAAGTTGTGGCAGCAGCTCGCCGGGGGCAGGTTCAGCGTCATCTTCGTCTCGACGAGGTAGTCCCCGCTGGGCACGGGCTGGGTGAGCACCGCGGCCGAGTTGCTGCCGCCATGGAGGTCCGCGGCCTGGGTGTTCATCCAGAAGCTGCCCTGCTCCAACCCGAAGCTGTCCGCCGCGGGCGGGCGGATCCAGGTCCACTGGCCGCTCAACGCGGGCGCGTCGAACTCGTCCGAGGCGATGAGCGCCCCGGGCTCGGCCTCCTTCGCGGGCACCCTCGTGTAGCGGCTGACCTCGTTGGCCTGGGTGGCGGGCGCGGGCTGCTCCGTGTCGGAGGCCCACTGGCCCCCGCGCACGGTGGGCCATCCCTCCACCCAGTCCAGCGCATCCATCAGCAGGAAGCGCTGGGTGAAGCGAGCCTGTCCGGGCTCCGTGCCCAGGTAGGGGTGATCCCGGTCCACGGCGTGGTACAGCATCCACTGCTGGCCGCCCGTGTCCGTCAGGACGGTGGTGTGGCCGGTGCCCACCCAGCGGTTGCCATTGAGCCCCAGCACGGGCGTGCCGCCCACGCGGGCCTCGGTGAGGCGGATGCCCTCGCGGTCCACGAAGGGGCCATAGGGGCTGCGGGAGCGCCCGGCGAAGACGCTGTAGCCCGTGAGCGGGCCCACGCAGCAGTCCGTGGCCGAGGCCAGCAGGTAGTAATACCCGTCGCGGGGAATGATGGTGGCGGCCTCGTAGCGGTTGGCGACGGTGACTTCCACCTGGGTGTACGGATCCGACGTCAGGCCATCCTCGGACAGCCGCCGCACGGAGATGCCGCCGAAGTAGCTGCCGTAGTAGATGTACCGGGCGCCGTCCTCGGTGGTGATGACCTCGGGATCGATGGTCCACCGGCGGCGCTCGTCACCACAGCAGGGCGCCTCGTGCGGCTCGACGACGGGCTGGGCCGTATGGGTCCAGGGGCCCAGGGGGCCGTCACTGGTGGCCACGCCGATGGCGTTGCCTCCCGTCTTCGAGTCGGTCACCGAATAATACAGGTGATACTTTCCTCCGAAGTATTCGACTTCAGGGGCCCAGAGATCCGTGGTGGGCTGAGCCCAGTCCGGCGGGGCCGTGAAGGCATCCCCGGCGTAAGTCCACTCCACGAGGTCCGTGGACTTCAGCATGGGAATCAGGTGGTGTTTGAGTTTGCCCGCGCTGTCCGTGTCCTGCGCGTTCAGCGGGTCCATGGTGCAGTAGACGTACCAGGCGGTGTCGCCCTCTTGCTGGCCGCGGATGATGGTGGGATCCGGGCAATTGTCGACCGTGCCCCCGCCGGGAATCACGGCCCGTAAGGGATTGGTGTAACTCTTGGTGTTCTCGGTGGGAGGCGGCGGCGGAGGCGGTTGCGTGGGAGGCGTTTCATCCTCCGAGCAGGCCGTGGCGCTCAGCACCGCGAACACCGTCAGCCACAGTCCCATCCGGCTCCAGCCTCGTGATGAGGACGGACGTCTCCACATTTTCCACTTCCCCTTTGAGAGATGAAACGGCTTGCGGCACCCGGGTTTTCCCCCGCACCAGGCGCCCTGCAAGTGGCCGGGCATCTCATGACAGACGTCTGCAACGTGTCAAGGACGGCGTTCATGACGGCCTGCGGCGCAATGTTTAACGCAACAAGTCAGAGCATGTGTTGAATCAATGACACATCTCGCTTCGATTGACCGGTGGATCCGCCCTGCGTAGCCTGCCGCCCCCCTTCCCTCACGCAAGGTTTTGGTCCTGCTCATGCGTTCTCGCGGTGTATTTCTTTCCGCAGCCCTGCTCTCCCTGACCGTCCTGGCCGCGCTGGCAACCCCGAGCTGCTCCTCGGACGAGCCCAAGCCGCCGCAGAACCCACCGGAGAATCCGCCGCCCCCCGCGCCGCCCGCGTTGGACATCGTCAACCCGGTCCTGTCCGGTGATTACGCGGATCCTTCGATCCTGCGCGTGGGGGATACGTACTGGGCCTCCACGACGTCCTCCGAGTGGGCGCCCCACTTCCCGCTGCTGCGCTCGACGGACCTGCTTCACTGGGAGCTGGTAGGCCCCCTCTTCGAGAGCGAGCCCACCTGGGCCGAGGGCAACTACTGGGCGCCGGAGCTCGCCACGGACAACGGCCGCTACTTCGTCTTCTACACGGCCCGCAAGAAGGGCGGCCCCCTGTGTGTCGCGGTCGCCACCGCCACGCAGGTCTCCGGGCCGTACACCGATCGCGGCCCGCTCGTCTGCCAGGAGCTGGGGTCCATCGATGGGGCGCTGATCCGCGACGAGAACAACGCGCTCTACCTGGTGTGGAAGGAGGACGGTAACAGCCAGGGCCTGCCCACCCCGTTCTGGGCCCAGCCCCTGTCCGAGGATGGCACCCAGCTCATTGGGGAGAAGAAGCAGATCCTGCTCAATGACGTGCCGTGGGAGGGCCAGCTCGTCGAGGGTCCCCACTTCATCAAGCGCAATGGCTGGTTCTACCTCTTCTACGCCGGCGCCGGGTGCTGCGGGAAGGCCTGCAACTACGGGGTGGGCGTGGCCCGCTCGAAGAACCTGCTGTCCGGCTGGGAGAAGGATCCCCTCAACCCCATCGTGAAGAACAACGAGTCCTGGAAGTGCCCGGGGCACGGCAGCGTGGTGACGGGGCCCGAGGGCCGCGACTACCTGCTCTACCATGCTTACAGCACCAAGGATTCCGTCTACGTCGGCCGTCAGGGCGTGCTGGACGTCATCGAGTGGGGAGAGAACGAGTGGCCCACCATCAACTCGCGCCGGGGCGTGGGGGGCAAGGTGCTGAGCAAGCCCGTCGCCTTCTTCGATGACTTCACCACCGAGACCCTCGCCCAGGGCTGGCAGTGGCCGAAGAGCCGCGCTCCGGGCATCGCGCTCTCCGGAGGCGTGCTGACGCTCTCGCCTCCCGCCGCTCAGGCGGGGGACGTCCTCGGGGCGACGCTGGCCCGCTCCACCAACAGCGGCCACTACACGGCCGAGGCGGTGCTCGACGTGACGGGGCTGCCGCAGGAGGCCTCCGCGGGCCTGGCGGCCTCGGGTGATCCGGAGAACGCCCTGGGCATCGCGCTCCACGCGGGCCAGGTGGCGTTGTGGAAGCGCCAGGGCAACAAGCACGAGGTGGACGCCAGCACCGCCGTGACCGCGCCCGTGGCCGGTGGGAAGCTCCGCCTGCGCATGACGGCCCAGGAGGGCCACCGCTACCGGTTCGCTGTGAGCGGGGATGGCGCCACCTGGACGAACGTGGGCGGCGAACTGGAGGGCGACTACCTTCCCCCCTGGGACCGGGGTGTGCGAGTGGCGCTCACGGTGGGCGGGGTTCCGGGAGCATCCGCCCGGTTCGATTCGTTGCGAATCACCCCCGAATAGGGGATGAACCCGCCGTGAACTCTTCCTTCCAAGCTCTCTATGGCCACCCCCCGGAGGCCGTTGTTCACGCTCCGGGCCGGGTGAATCTCATCGGCGAACACACCGACTACAACGGCGGCTTCGTGCTGCCGATGGCCATCCCGCAGCAGACCCACGTCGAGCTGCGGCGGCGGCAGGACTCGCGTGTCCGGGCCTACAGCCTCAACACGGGCCAGGGCGGCGAGATCGCCGAGTACGAGCTGGGCAAGGAAGAGCGGCGCAAGGGCTGGATCGACTACCTCCAGGGTGTCACCTCCGTGCTGCGGCGCGCGGGGCACACCCTGTCGGGGTTCGAGGTCCGCATCTCCTCCGAGGTGCCGCTGGGCAGCGGGCTGTCCTCCAGCGCCTCGCTGGACGTGGCCCTCCTCAAGGGCTTGCGCCAGCTGTTCTCGCTGAAGCTGGATGACGTCCAGGTCGCCCTCCTGGGCCAGCAGGTCGAGGTGGACTTCGTGGGCGCGCCCGTGGGCGTGATGGATCCGATGGCCACCAGCATCGCCACCGTGGGCGTCGCCCTGTTCCTCGACACGCGGGAGATGCGCTACGAGCGGGTTCCCCTGCCCCCGGGCGTGGACCCCATCGTCATCAACTCGGGCGTCGCGCACAACCACTCGGCCGGCGACTACCGGGTGCGCCGCGCGGAGTGTGAGCGCGCCGCGGAGCTGCTGGGCGTGAAGATGCTCAGGGACTTGACCGAGGCGGACCTGCCCCGGGCCGAGAAGCTGCCGGATCCGCTCGGCCGCCGCGTGCGGCATGTCGTCACGGAGAACGCCCGCGTGCTCGCCACCGTGGAGGCGCTCCGCAAGGCGGATCTGCCGAAGCTGGGCGAGCTGTTCTACGCCTCGCACGACTCGCAGCGCCTCGACTACGAGGTCTCCGTGCCCGAGATCGATCTGCTCGTGGACCTGGGGCGCGCCGATCCGGACGTCTACGGCGCGCGCCTCACGGGCGGCGGCTTCGGCGGCTCGGTGGTCATGCTGGCCCGCGAGGGCACCGGGGCGGCCGTGGCCGCGCGGATCGCCGGACGCTACGCGGACCAGTCCGGCCAGCGCCCGGCCATCCTGGTGCCCCAGGCCCCTGCCTCTTAGGTCCCCGGAGCCGAAGGGGGCGTTGAGCCGCCTGCTCCAGCGGCGGCTGTGCGCCGTTCCTGCCGCGGCGAGTTCGCCGCGAGCAACGCCTCAGCGCCCGTGAAGAGCGCCGCGCCGAGGAGCATCAAGTCCTTCATCAGGAAGCCGCCGATAGGGCTGGTGGGCTCCAGCGCGCCCGGCGTCGTGCCGAGGAAGCTCAGGGTGGTGAGAAACATGCCCGAGGCGGCGAGGCTCGCGAGTCCCGAGAGTCTCGGCGCCCATCGCCGCATGGCGATGAGGAGGCCGATGCCAACCTCGAACATCCCGAGGAGCGCGGACGCAGTGCGCACGCTGAACAGCACATACAGCCAAGACATGAGCGGCGAGTGCTCGATCAGGGGCTTGATGGCCTCGGCCTCGAACGCGAAGAACTTGAACGTGCCGAACAGCAGGAGGAGGAAGACGAGCCCATGGCGGAGCAGCCCGATGGCCACCGCCTGGAGTAACTGGAGGCGGGCCGGCGTGAAGGGGCCGGTGCTGCTCTGGGAGGGGACGGCCACGGACTGCGCGGAGGGGAGCGAGGGAAGGGTCATGCCCCCCATACGCCTGCCGGAAAAAGAAGGTTACAGCCCATTTGCGGTGTATATGCGGCACGCATACAATTTGAGAATGAATTCCGAGAACGTCGGTAACGTGCTTGGCGCCCTGGCGGAGTGGGTCACCGGGCAGGTGGAGAGCGCTGTTTCCTCGGCGGGTTTGAACCTCGCCGAGGTGAGCGCCTTGTCGTTCCTATCGAAGTATCCCGGCCGTTCGATCGAGGGCTTGAGGGCACCCCTCGGGCTGTCGCATTCCGGGTGCGTCCGGCTCGTCGACCGGCTCGCCCAAGAGGGATATGTGGAGCGGCGCATGGGCGAGGATGCCCGCACGGTCGCGTTGTGTCTGACGCGCCGAGGCCGCGGGTTCGCCGAGGCCGCGACGGAGCGGCGCGCCGAGGCTCTGGCACGCGCGCTCCACGTCCTGGACCCGGGGGAGCAGGAACTCCTGGGGCGGCTCGTGAGCAAGCTGCTCGAGCAGTCCGTTCCGCGGGCGAGTATGACGGTGAAGGTCTGCCGGCTCTGTGACTACGCCGCCTGCGTCGAGTGCCCGTTCGAGGAACTCGACGCATCCGGGCGCTGAACGCGAAGCGCCCCGGCCGGCGGGGCTTTCCATGCGCCGCGCATACAAACTGGGAGGCGCATGGAACGAACGCCCTGGCAGGAACGCAGTGAGCTGGGAAGGCTCAGCGCACCAGCAGATCCGGCCGCGCCCGGCCGTCCACCTGGACGGTGGGCCAGCGCGGGTCGGCCGTGAGGATCTCCAGGCCGCCGTCGCCCGTCACGACGGTGTCCTCGATCTTCGCACCGGGCAGCGAGGGGTTCCACGCCACCGCGTTGCCCGGCTGGAGCACTGCCTCCATGCCCGGCAGGGCGACGAGATCCCGCGAGAGGTAGCCGCAGGAGCCACCCTGGTGGTGGAAGGCCTCGGCGCCCGGGTGCCCCTGGGCCGCGTAGGCCTCGACGAGGGCCGCGTACACCTTGCCCAGGGACGCGCCCGGCCGGGAGGCCCGGAAGGCCGCGGCCTCCACGTGGGCCACGTCCGTGGCGAGCTTGCGCTCGGCGGCCGTGGGCTCCCGGAAGTAGACGAACCGGGTGAGGTTGGCGAACAGGCCGTGCCGGCGGGCGCAGAAGACGAGCATGGCGCGCGCGCCCAGCTTCTCGTGGCTCGCCGTGGCGTGCCGGTGCACCGGCAGGCGGCGCTCCTCGCCCACCAGCGTCAGCGCGGGGTGAATGCCCCGGGCCCAGAGCGCCTCGGCCCCGGCGCCCGCGAGCTGCCACCCGGTCCACTCCGGGCGCGCCGCCTGCATCACCTCGGTCATCGCCTCGGCCGACTCGCGGCCCAGCGCCCGGTACCGCTCCAGCTCCTGTGGCAGCAGCGCCCAGCGCGACTGCACCAGCTCGGTGGGCAGCGGCACCTCGCTGCCCGTGGGCCGGTCGGAGGCCACCGGGGCCCCCTCGCGCTGGGTCTCGACGAAGGCCTCGCGGCGGGTCTTGTCCGCCCAGGGGGCGGACCAGATGGGCAGCCCCTTTGGGACTTCTTCCTCTTCGAGCCGGGCCGCCTCGATGGCGTCCGTCAGCACCCAGGCGCCCGTGCGGGTGATGAGCACCTCCGCCACGCCCGTGTCGGTGGTGAGCAGCACCACGTTGGAGCCGCCGCAGGTGGCCCACGCGAACCAGTCCACCCCGCGCAGGCGCACCGCGCCCAGCCCCTTCTGGGCCAGCAGGGCCCGGACGCGGGCCAGTTTCACGTCGAGTTCGGAAGCGTTGACGGTGCTCATGGGGTGTTCTTTCGGGCCTGGAGCCGCTCGCGGAGACGGGGAACGACGTAGTTCATGTCCTCGGGGGCCTTGAGGGGCTCGAACCGCGAGGTGAGCGCATCCTTCCGGGGCACCTCGATGAAGGCCACGGGCAGCAAAGGGCCCCCGCCGGGCGCCACCAGGGTGCTGGCCTCGCCGGTGATCTGCTCGATCTGGAGCACCTCCTGGCCCTCCACCTTCTTGCGGGCGATCCGGTAGGGCACCGGGATCTCCTTGTCGAGGATGGCGCCGAGCTCGAAGGCGATGTTGTTGGTGGAGATGAGCGGGTGCTTCTTGGAGTCCACGTGCTCGATGAGCTGGAGGTGCTCTCCGATGCGCACCGGCGCGGCGCCCGTGTCCAGCGCCCCGCTGGGGTTGAGGCGCGGGGTGACCTCCACCGTCATCGCCTTGCCGAGCTTCACGTGGAGCCCGACGACCACCGGATCCAACGTGGCCCCCATGTTGTCGATGTTGGAGAAGAACACGTGGCGCACGCCGCGCTGGCGCAGCTGCTCCCCCACCCCGCTCTCGCGCAGGGCGCGGAAGAAGTCCCCGTGGCCCGATGGCGCCTCGGACAGCTGGCCATTGGCGCCCCGGAACAGCTCCCAGCCCGGCGTCAGCCGGGGCAGCATCCGCTGCTGGAACAGGAGGATGTCCCGCTCGAGCCCCTTCTGCGAGACGTACGCGGAGATCTCCTTGTGCGTCATGGGCGAGGTCATCAGCGCCACGGGGACGGGCTTGCCACAGCGCGCGCCCACCTGGCGGATGTCCTCCAGCCGCAAGTCCAGGATGGTCTGGTCATCGAGCAGCGGCACCAGCGCCTTGACCGCCCCGCCAAAGCGGGTGGCCGCGCCGCCCACCAGGATGATGGAGGCGATTTCTCCCCGCCGCAGGGCTTCCTCGCCCAGCCGGACACACTCGGCATGGAGCGCACTGCCCGGGGTGGGCATGGACTGAAACTCGGAGGCAGCGAGCGCGGGCAGGTCCGCCACGGGGTTTGCCGCGGGACGCTGCGCCTCCTGGCGGAGCTGAGCGACCAGCTCCTGGAACTTGGCCAAGTCGAATCCGGATGTGTCGGTCATGGGAGGGGGATGACTTAGCCCCGCCCTTCCCCACCATCAATTCCAGAGAGAGGCCGTCCCCTTATAAGGTGCGCGAGAGAACGAAAGCCGCCGCCACCGACACGGCCCCCGCCGCCGCGAAGAAGCTCCAGGCCTTGCGCGCCAGCTCATGGCCCGTGCCCTGGGTCTCGTTGCCCAGCACCAGCATGGCGGGCCCGCCCTGCCGGCCGCGCAGCACGTAGGAGCCGGGCGACGGGCCTCGCTGCAGCTCTCCCACCACCAGGCACGTCTCCCCGAGCTTCCCCACGCGCTCGTAGGAGAGCACCTCCTCCACGGGCTGCCCCTGGGCCAGCTCCCCCGCCTCGGGCTCCACCAGCCGGGGATCCGTCTGGCAGCGCAGCACGCGCACCGGGGCCATCGTCGTGGACGGGGCGAAGCTCACCGCCGCTTCCGAGCGCTCCCCGCGCAGGGTGATGACGAGGGCATAGCCGCGATCCTGGGAAATCAGTGCCCCCTTGCGGCCCTGGTCGCCCACCGAGCGCAGCTCGGCATCGTAGAAGGCGCACACCACGCCGCTGGGGGACGTCACTTGCTCGCTTGCTCCCAGGCGGCCCCGGTAGACGCCCCAACCGGGCGAGCCGCCGGCCCGAAGCTCCTGGATGGCCTCATCCAGGCTCTTGGGCGCGGTGCCCCGGAGGGTGTCGGCGCGCAGCCGGGCCCGGGAGCCCAGCAAGGCGAGCGCCGCCGCCCCGGCCAGCAGGACGAACCCCAGGCCCTGGCTGACCGCGGCCCCGGAGAGGAACGCCACCGAGGGCACGATGTCCGTCAGCAACAGCAGGCACACGGTGGCCAGCAGGCCGAACCACATGAGCGGCCAGCGAGGCATGAACGCCTGCGCGTCCTTCCGCCCGAAGGAGAAGGCCGCCACGACCAGCGCACTCAGGGCTGCCGCGTACACCGGCGCCAGCAACATCCGCACATCCATCCCTTCCCCCGCCGCTGATGGAACGTGGGCCTCAGGCTCACGTCGAGCACCACGAGGGTGGGGATGCTGCAATGGCCATGCAAGGGCTTGCGCGAAGCGGCCAGCAGGCGTGCGTCGAGGAGTGGACCGTTCAGGAACGGACGGCCGTTCACTCCTGGGCGCCAACGGCCTGCTGGGGCCGGTTCCTCGGCCGTTCCACCAGGAGCCCCTGCACGGAGAGCTTGTCAAAGGTACAGGCCAGGTTGCGGCAGCCCAGGGCCACCTTGCCCACCCGGTCTTCCAGTCCCGGCAGCATCTTGTAGGCGAAGCGCCGGTTGTTGACGAAGCCTTCCACCATCACCCCGTTCTTGCGCCGCTTCATCGTCAGGCGCACGCGGAACGAGCCCAGGGCGGGCACGGGCATCTCATCGGCGGTGAGGTTCTCCAGGTCCTGGGCGCTGTTGCCGACGATCTCCTGGCCGTCCTCCAGCAGGTAGCGCCAGGACAGGCGCATGCCCACCCCGGGGATGGCGAACGCGGACACCTGGAGATCCTTGATGCGGAACGTCAGCTCGCCGAAGTGTTGCGCATCGGGCTCGTCCGGGAACTCGGGGCCCAGCGGCATCACCGCCATGTCGACTTCGGCCGAGAAGTCGTTGCTGGAGAAGTAGCGCTGCGCCACGTACGTGCGGGGCCGGAAGCGGTCGCTGGTCCCCATGTCGCTGCCGCCCTGGCGCACCTCCAGCTTTCCGTCCTTCAGCTTCCACTGGCCCGACCAGGCGTTCAGCTCCTCCGTGCCCGGCACGAAGTCCATCGACAGGCGCGAGAGGCTCCCGGGCAGCTCCAGCAGCTCCAGCTTGGAGGAGACGAACAGCTCGTCATCGGTGTTCGCGGGCCACGGCTTCGGGTCCGGCTTCAAGGTGATGCCCGAGGTGCCGATGGTGACGCCGCCCACTTGCAGGTCTACCGGCCCGACGAAGGCGCGCACCGCGTAGCCCAGGAGCATGAGGCTGCCCACCACGGAGACGCCCTTGCGCACCTTGGCCCAGCCCGCGTCGAGCCGCTGCGACAGGAGGCTCCCACGGGGGGGACGCGTGGTGCGCAAGGACCGGAAGGGCACGGGCGTGTTGCCCGGAAGGGGCGTGGTGCCCGAGGAGGAGTCGATCAGCGGATCCAGCGCGGCGCACACCTCGCCGGCGGTGGCGTAGCGCGCCTCGGGCTCGTTCTCCAGCAGCCGCTCCACCACCGCGTCCACGCGCGGGTCCAGCTCCTCGATCCGCTCGGAGGGCAGCCGGAAGCGCCCCACGGGCACATCGCCGGTGAGCAGCTCGTAGAACATCACCCCCAGCGAGAACAGGTCCGCGCGCCGGTCCACGTTCTTCGCGTCCCGGCGCTGCTCGGGGGCCATGTAGTTGAGCGTCCCCATGGCCACCGAGGTCGCCGTGAGGTGCTGCTCGGAGCCGGGGCGCCGGATGCCCGCGAGGCCAAAGTCCGCCACCTTCACGTGCCCGCGCGCATCCAGGAGGATGTTCTCGGGCTTCAGGTCGCGGTGGATGATGCCCTGGTCGTGCGCGTACTCGATGGCGCTCGCCACCTGGCGGATGATGCGCAGGCTCTGCTGGAAGGGCAGCCGGCTCAGCCCCAGCGCATCGCGCAGGGAGCGGCCCTCCACGTACTCCATCACGAAGTAGTAGTGCTCCCCGGCCACGCCCCGGTCGAAGATCTGGATGATGTTGGGGTGGCTGAGGGCCGCGAGCGCCGTGGCCTCCTTCTCGAACCGGGAGACGAACTCCGCGTCCTTGGCCAGCCGGGGCGGCAGGAGCTTCACCGCCACCGTGCGCTTGAGCGACTGCTGCTGGGCGAGCCACACCTCGCCCATGCCCCCCCGGCCAATCACCCGCAGCAGCTCGAAGCCCGGCAGCTCCACCGGGTGCTCGGCGTGAGGGCCGCCCGGAGGCCCCGGGGCCTCGCCGCGCCCGGAGTCCGGCTGGGAGCCGCGCAGCACCGTGGCCCCCACCATGTCCGCGGCCACCGGCTGCTGGGCATGGGAGGCCACGCCGCGCCGGGGCGGCCCCACGGTGGTGTCCCCTCCCCGGGCCTCGTAGGGCATGGCGGCGGCCGCGGCTGTGGCGGCAACGGCATCCCCGCGGCGCACGTCGAAGCGGATGCCGCACTGGCACAGCATGCGCTGGCCCGTCACGTACACGCCGACGTCATGCGTGCGGCCACAGTTGGGACAGGGCTGGGCAATCATGTGTCGCGGACGATCGTGCGCTCGGAACCGGTGACCCGGAAGGTCGGGACGCCCTTCTCCTTGCCCTTCACCTGCGCGACGGGCAGCGCCTCCGCGAGGAAGCCCTGGCCCGCCTTGCTCACCGTCGTCTCCGTGGCGAGCACCTCGCCGCCCCGCGCCAGGCCACACAGCCGCGAGGCCGTGTTGACGGTGTCGCCGATGGCGGTGAACTCGTGGCGCTCCAGGCTCCCCATGTAGCCCACGACGGCCTGGCCGGTGTTCACGCCGATGCCCACCTGGATGGGCTGGCGGCCCTTGGCCTTGCGCTGCTCGTTCAGGTCGTCCACCGCGTCCTGCATCTCCAGGGCGGCCTGCAGCGCGCGCGCGGGATCATCCGGATGAGACAAGGGGGGCCCCCAGACCGCCATCACGCAGTCGCCGATGAACTTGTCCAGGTTGCCCTCGTGGCGGAACACCACGTTGGCCATGGCGGTGAAGAACTCGTTGAGCATCTCCACGATTTCCTGCGGCGAGTCATTCTCCGCCAGCGTGGTGAAGCCCCGGATGTCGGCGAACAGGCACGACACCTCGGTGAGCCGGCTCTGGCCCAGGTCCTCCGTCTCGCCCTTGATCACCGCGTCGGCCACCGCCTTGGACAGGAAGCGGCTGAGCTCGGCGCGGGTGACGGCCTCGGTGCGGATCTGCTCGGCCAGCGCCGCGTTCTCCAGGGCGATGCCCGCCTGGGCGGCGATGCCCGACAGGATGGCCAGGTCGTTCTCGGAGAAGGCGTTGATGCGCTGGCGGCTGTCCAGGAACAGCACCGCCTTGACGGTGCCGTTGATGGTGAGCGGCACCGCCATGGCGGAGCGGATGCCCTGGGCGACGATGCTCTCGGCGGCCGAGAAGCGCTCGTCGATGATGGCATCCGCCGTGAGCACCGCCTTGCCCGTCTCCACCACCCGGCGCAGCACCGTGTCGGACACCATCACGTTCATCACCTTGCCCTGCCGGTGGTGCACCGTGACGGCCGTGAACTCACCGTCCGCGCCCGGGGTGAGGATGACGCCGTTGTCCGCGGGCAAGAGCTGGAAGGCCACGCGGATGATCTGATCGAACAGCTCCTGCTGGGTGCCCGCAAGGCTCACCTGGCGGTGGAACTCGTGCGCGATGCGCAGCTTCTCGTAATCCCGGCGCAGCGCCTCCATGTCGCCCAGCTCGTCCGCGGGGCGGAAGTTCTGCGGCCCCTGGTCCATCTGCGCCAGGAACGCGGGGATGGAGCGCGGGTTGGCCACCACGGTGACGCCCGCGGGCGCCGAGGGGATGGAGGGCGCATCGCCCCCGTGGAAGGTGAACTTGGAGCCCCCCAGGGTGATTTCGTCCCCGTCCTTCAGCCGCATTTCCTTGATGCGGCGGCCGTTCACGAAGGTGCCGTTGGAGGAGTCCAGGTCCCGGACGATGAAGTCCCGGCCGTGCTGCTCGATGACGGCGTGCTCCTTGGAGACTTCCCGGTCCACCAGACGCAGGGTGTTGGCCGGATGCCGTCCCAGCGTCGTCTTGGCGCCGAGCGGGAACTCCCCGAGCGAGCCGTCGGCGAACATGCCGGACAGGCGCGGCCCTTTCAGGGACTTGGGCGGGGAAGGAGAAGCAGAAACTTGGGTCACTCGGCAGACCTCACCGGAGCGACCTTACCAGAGCCCCTTGGGCGGGGGGAACGCCTGGACGCACCCCATGAGAGGCCCCCCTGCGGATGCCTGCACGGCCGAGCAGCCGCCGGGCCTGGGATTTCCGGTTTCCGGGGCCCGCGCGCCGGCAGGGACGGAACTCTTTCACTCCGAGCGCTCGCGCTGCTAAGGGAGCGCGGTGCGAATCAAGCAAAGGCCCGAGGACTTCTCCGTCAAGGAGTCCTACCGCTTCGACGAAGTGCCCGGCGGTCTCTACCGCGTCTACCTGATGGACAAGCAGAAGCTGTCCACCTTCGAGGCGGTGGACCGCATCCGCGATGCCTTCGGGCTCAAGCCCGGCGCCATCAGCTTCTGCGGCCTCAAGGACAAGCAGGGGCGCACCGAGCAGATCATCGCCGTGGAGGGCTCGGATGTGGACGTGCAGGAGCCCAACCTGCGCCTGAAGTACCTGGGCCGCGCGGGCAAGCCCCTGTCGGCCGCCAACATCACCTCCAACCGCTTCGCCGTCACCGTGCGCTCGCTGGACGAGTCCGTGCTGGGGCCGCTCAACGGCGCCGCCGCGGAGGTGAACCGGCTGGGGGTGGTGAACTACTTCGACAGCCAGCGCTTCGGCTCGCTCAAGCACGGCCAGGGCTTCATCGCCAAGGATCTCATCCGCGGGGACTTCGAAGCGGCCCTGCGCAACTACTTCGCCAAGCCCTCGGAGCTGGACCGGACCGAGGACGCCAAGGTGAAGCAGTTCTGGCGGGAGAACTGGGGCCGGTGGGACGCGCGCGTGCCCTTCGAGGGCTCGAGGAAGTACCACCGCATCCTGCGCTCGCTCCGGGACTACCCCGGCGACTACGTGCGGGCCTTCCTGCAGATCGACGCGGACTACCGCGCGATGCTGCTGTTCACCTACCAGAGCTACCTGTGGAACGAGGGGGTGCGGCGCTACCTCCAGATCCTGCTGCCGCGCGAGCACCTCTTTCCCCTGCGCTACCAGGCCGGCACGCTGCTGTTCCACCGGGACGCCAGCCCGGCGGTGCTCAGCAAGCTGCGCGAGGCCTCGTTCCCGCTGCTGGGGCCGGACTCCACCTTCAAGGATCCCCAGGTGGAGGAGGCCGTCCAGTGGGTGCTGGGCCGCGAGAAGCTCGCGCTGAAGGACCTGCGCATCGAGGAGTCGCCCCGGCTGCTCTTCTTCAAGAGCGAGGAGCGGCCCGTGCTCGTCTTCCCGCACAAGCTGGTGCTGGGCCGCCCGCAGCGGGACGAGCTCAACCGCGGGTCCATCAAGAGCAACGTCGCCTTCACCCTGCCCCCGGGCGCCTACGCCACCCTCGTCGTCAAGCGCCTGTTCCACTTCTCCTGGCGCGAGGACAGCCCCGCGGACATCCGCGCCTCCCAGCGCCCCCGGCTCACCGAGATCGAGGCTCAGGAAGCCCAGGAAGGCCCCCGGGCCTCCTCCTCGCGCTCCCGGGTGTCCGCCGATCGTGAGCCGCCGTCCCGCCCCTCCTCCGAGCGCGCGGCCCCCGGGCGTGCCCGGCCCTCCTCCCGGCGTGCGGAGCCTGTCGTGGAGGCGCCCGTCCGCCCGCCCGAGCCGGCGCCCGAGCCTTCCCCCGGTTTCCGCGAGAGGCAGCGGCTCAAGAAGGACAACAAGGTCCGCGCACGGGCGGAGTCGGCCGCCAAGGCCCCGAAATCACAAAAGAAAAAGTAGTACGGGGTGGGGGTGCAATGGGGTTCTCCGGGCCACGTAGAACAGAGCGTGACCGCTTACGCTCTCCATCCCTTCGGCGACATCCCCCTGGCCATCGGTTCCCTGATGGCTGAGGAGGCCCCTGCGCTCCCCTGGAAGGCGGACGTGCAGGCCGCCCGCCGGGGGGACCCCAACGCCTTCGAGGCCCTGGTGCGCGGCGTCCAGCGCGCCGTGTATGGCCTGGCGCTGCGCCTGCTCAACAGCGAGGCCGAGGCCGCCGAGGTGGCGCAGGAGGCCTTCCTGCGCGCCTACCAGAACCTGCACCGCTACGACGACTCCCGCCCGTTCGATGTGTGGGTGATGGCCATCACCCGCAACCTCTGTCTGGACCTGCTCCGGCGGCGCACCAAGGTGCGCACCGAGGAGCTGGAGCCCATGAAGGAAGTGCTCCCCAGCGGGGAGGCCTCCCTGGAAGAGGGGGCCATCGCGCGCCAGGAGCGTCAGTCGCTCGAGGAGGCGATGGCCACCCTGTCCGTGGAGGACCGGGAGGTGCTCGCGCTCTACTACGTCCAGAAGCGCACCACGAAGGAGATCGCCCAAATCATGGGCTGTGCTCCCGGTACCATCATGGCGCGCCTGTTCCGGGCGCGGGAGAAGCTGCGCAAGCGGATGCCCACGGAGGCGCTCACATGACTCCTACGTCCCAGTGCCCTGAGTTGGAAGTGCTGTTCACCGAGCTGGAGCTCGGCGAAGGGCCCTCGCTGGAGCATGCCGCTGCCTGTCCCCTGTGCAGCGCCGTGCTGGAGGAGCACCGCCAGCTCGAGAAGGATCTCTACCGGCTGGCGGACCCGTTGCCGCCCCCCTCTCTGGTCGTCAACGTGATGGCCCGGGTGGCCACCGCGCCCCCTCCCCTGCGGCGCGAGCTCTGGGCGGGGGTGAGCATCCTGGCCGTCTCGCTCTCGGTGGGGCTGGGGCTGTTGATCTCCAATGACCGGGCCCTGTCGCGGCTGGGCCTCGCCCTGGCTGCCCTGGTCTCGGATGGAAAGGCGCTCGCCTTGGATCTTGCCAATGGTGGAAGCGCGCTTTGGAACATCGCGGCGGGCCCCATCACCGCCATCCTCCTCGTGGTGCTCTCTGTCTGCCTGTTCGGGCTCAAGCGGCTCGCGGGCCCCCCTCCCTCCCTGACCGAAGCGTGAGTGTCCCCCATGAAGATCGCTTCCCACCTGCTGCTGCCCTCCCTGCTGCTCGGTGCCCCCCTGGCCCTGGCCGCGCCGGATGCCGCCCCCGCGGCCCAGGCGCCCGCCTCCAAGCCCATTGACGTGAACTTCCGCGGCACGCTCCGCGATGCGCTCAAGCAGATCGCCGAGCAGGGCGGGCTCAACGTGGTCGCCACGGGCAACCTGGACACCGCCGTGGAGGTCCACCTCCGGGGCATCACCGCTGACCAGGCTCTGAAGACCATCGCGCGGACCTACTCGCTGCGCCTGCGCCAGGACAACTCCATCTACACCCTGCGGCCCATGACGGACGCGGAGCGGCGCGCCGCCGAGGAGGCCGAGGAGCTGGAGGAGGCCACCGGGGACACCGCTCCCCTGCCGGTTCCCGCGCCGCCCGTCGTGGCCGTCTCTCCGCCCGCGCTCCCCGAGGCGCCGTCCGAGGGGCCGTCGCCCCGGGAGATCCGCAAGCGGATCCGGGATGAGATGCGCAAGGCCCAGCGCCGCTCCCGCGGCGACCAGGACGTGGTGGCCCGGGGCCAGTCCCTCGAAGTCAAAGAGGGCGAGAGCGTGGACAACGCCGTCGTCTACGGCGGCAACATGGTGGTGCGGGGGCACGTCGAGAAGGACGCGGTCGTCTTCGGCGGCAACCTGGACGTCTTCGGCTCGGTGGATGGGGACGTCCATGCCTTCGGGGGCACCGTCACCCTGCACCCGGGCGCCCGGGTGGAAGGCGAGGCCTCGGCCATCGGCGGGCAGGTCATCCAGGCCGAGGGCGCCCATGTCGAGGGCGACATCGAGTCCATGGAGGGCACGTCCCTGGGCAGCATGGTGCTCGGGGAGGTCAAGGACAGCCTCCAGAAGGAGTTCAAGCGCTCGGAAGAGGCGGACTCGGAGCGGTCCGAGGCCACCGAGGAGGAGGACGACTCGGGCGGCGGCTTCCCGGCCTTCCTCCTCAAGTTCGCGGCGCTCTTCGGGCTGGGGTTCCTGGGACAGCTCCTCTTCCCCACGCGCATGAAGGAACTGGCGGCGGAAATCAAGGCGCAGCCCGTCAACAGCGGCCTGACGGGGCTCCTGGGCGCCGTGGCCCTCATCCCCATCTCCGTGATTCTGGCCATCACCCTGGTGGGCATCCCGGTGCTGGTGTTGATGTGGCTCGTCATCCCCCTGGCGGCTGCCCTGGGCCTGGCGGCCGTGGCCAGCGAGATTGGAATGCGGCTGCCCTTCCTGCGCGGCCGGAAGACGCAGGCGGCCGTGCTGGCACTGGGATTGCTCGTGCTGCTGGGCGTCGGGGCCATTCCGGTGCTCGGCTGGCTGGTGATGGCCTTGGCGGTGCTCGTGGCCTTCGGGGCGGTCATCCGCACCCGGTTCGGCAGCAGGACCCGGAGCATGCCCGAACCGTACTCGCCGCACTCCACCCTTTGACCGTTCGAGGCAGTTGGGCCAAGTTGCGCCGCATCCATGCGACGCCTCCCTGATGCCTCCCCCCGCGGTAAGGCCATCACCGTGGACCTCGAGGGCGAAACCATCCCCGCCATCGAGGGCGAACCGGTGGCTTGTTCCCTCATCGCCGCGGGCGAGGCCATGTTTGCCCGCTCCATCAAGTACCACCGCCCCCGTGGGGCCTACTGCTTCTCCGCCGCCTGCTCGCACTGTTTGATGCGCGTGGACGGCCAGCCCAACATCTACACCTGCCGCACCCCCGCGCGGGACGGCATGAAGCTGGAGCGCCAGAACGCCTTCCCCTCCACCAAGGTGGACGTGTTCGCCACCATCGACTGGTTCTTCCCTGGAGGGTTGGATCACCACGAGATGTTCGCGGGCGTGCCCATCGCCGAGCAGGTGATGGCCAAGGTCGCCCGGCAGCTCGCGGGGTTGGGCCTGCTGCCGGATCGCGAGGCCCCGGCCCGTCCCCCGCCCCGCACCGTCCGCACCAAGGTGGCGGTGGTGGGCGGAGGCGCGGCGGGACTCGCGGCGGCCCGCGTGCTGGCCACCCAGGGCACCCCGTTCCTCCTGATCGAGCGCGAGGCCCGCCTGGGCGGACGGCTCGTCCGGGGCGCCCCGCAGGCGGGGGACCCTGCCGCCGCCGATGCCGCGTCCTTCCCGTCTGGGAGTGTCCTCACCCGGGCCCAGGCGCTGGGCCTCTTCGATGACGAGGAGGGGCCCTTCCTGGTGGTGGGATTGCAGGGGCCGGAGGGGCTGCAGCTCTCCAAGGTGTACGCCGAGCGCTTCCTGCTGGCGACCGGAGGGCACCCGCCGTTCCTCCCCTTCGAGAACAATGATCTGCCCGGCGTCTACGCGGGGCGCGCCGCCAGCCAGCTCCTGCGCGAGCATGATGTCGCTCCCGCGCGGGCGGCGCTGGTGGGCTGGGGCGAGGAGCTCTACGCCCTGGCGCGGCTGCTCGAATCCCGGGGCACCCGGGTGGTGGCGCTGGTGGATCTCCGGGGCCCGGTGCCCGCCGGGGCCCCCGCTGGGGCGTGCGTGGGCTCGGAGCCCAAGGCGCATGGCCTCCAGCAGGTGGGCGCCTTCAGCTTCACCCGCGAGGGCCGGCGGGAGAAGGTGAGCTGCGAGGCGGTGCTCGTCTCGATTCCTGTCAGCCCCAGCTTCGAGCTGGCGCGGCAGGGCGGCGCGCACGTGCGGTTCGACCCGGAGCGGGGCCTCTTCGTGGTGGAGGCGCAGGCGGATGGCCGCACGGCCTCCCCGAAGGTCTTCGTGGCCGGAGACATCACCGGCGGCGGCAGTGCCCAGGAGGCAGCCGCTTCGGGCGCCCGGGCCGCCGAGGCCCTCATCGGAGGTCTGTCATGAGCAAGTCGATCGTCTGCTCCTGTGAGGACGTCACCGTCGACGATGTCCGGCATGCCCTGTCCCGGGGCTACAGCGACATCGAGTCGGTGAAGCGCTACACGGGCTTCGGCACCGGCATCTGCCAGGGTAAGAGCTGCCAGTCCGCCGTGGCGGCGCTGCTCGCCAAGGAGGGGCCGCTCAAGTCCCCGGGGATTCTGCCCTTCACGCCCCGGCCCCCCCTCTACCCCACCGAGATGTCCCTGTTCGCCAGTGTCCCGGTGGACGAGTCCCAGCCGCCCGTGGGGGGCGTGCCCCAGGAGCTGGGCACCTTCCCCTCCGCGCTGCGGCCCACCACGGAGCTGCCTCAGAAGGCCAAGGTGGTCATCATTGGTGGCGGGGTGATGGGGCTCGCGCTGGCCTACAACCTGAGCCTGCGCGGCGAGACGGACGTGGTGGTGCTGGAGCGCGGCTACCTCTGCGCGGGCGCCTCGGGCCGCAACGGCGGCGGCGTGCGCATGCAGTGGGGTACCGCCTCCAACATCGAGCTGGCCAAGCGCTCCATCGACCTGATGAAGCAGTTCGCCAGGGATCTGGGCATCAACGTCTGGCTGCGCCAGGGGGGCTACCTGTTCCTCACCCGCACCGAGGCGGTGGCCAAGCGCCTGGATCGCAACGTGGCGCTCCACAACAAGCACGGCGTTCCCACGCGCATCATCACCCCGGGAGCGGCCCGGGAGATCGTCCCTGGGTTGACGCTCAAGGGCATCGTCAGCGCCTCGTACAACCCGGAGGACGGCGTCATCTTCCCCTGGGCGTTCCTCTGGGGGTACGCGCAGCGCTGCCTCAAGAAGGGCATCCGGGTGGAGACCTTCACGAACGTGACGGGCTTCGACATCTCGGACGGCCAGGTGCGCAAGGTGAAGACGGACCGGGGCGACATCGCCTGTGAGCAGGTGGTGCTCGCCGCGGGCGCCTGGAGCCCGGAGATCGCCCAGCTCGCCGGGGTGAAGCTGCCCAACGAGCCCCACCGCCACGAGATCCTCAGCACCGAGCCCCTCAAGCCCTTCCTGGGGCCGCTGGTGTCGGTGCTGGACTCAGGCCTGTACTTCAGCCAGTCCATGCGCGGAGAGATTGTCGGCGGCATGGGAGACCCCAAGGAGCCCACTGGGCTCAACATGGGCTCCACCCTGCGCTTCGTCGCACGCTTCTCCCAGGCGCTCCTGGAGCAACTGCCCCAGGTGGGCCACGTGAAGGTGCTGCGGCAGTGGGCCGGCTGCTACGACGTGACGCCGGACAACAACCCCGTGCTGGGCCGCACGCCGGGGCTGGACAACCTCCTGCAGATGTCCGGCTTCGTGGGCCACGGCTTCATGATGGCCCCCGCCGTCGCCGAGCGGATGGCGGCCTGGATGACGAAGGACGAGGGCGATGAGCTCTTCCAGCGCTTCAACCTGCGCCGCTTCACCTCGGGCCGGTTGGAGCGCGAGGACATGATCATCGGCTGAGCCCCACCCACCCCGGGGCGAGCAAGAGCTGCTCCGGGGGGGCCTCCAGCTGGGGCTCCTTCCCCGGCCGGGGGCCCGCGGCGAACCGCCCCAGGGCCCTGCGAAGGGCCCGGGGAAGCCAGGGCAGGAGCCCCATCACCCATGCGTGTCCGGTGCCCGGGTACACCAGGGGCACTCCCCGGCCGAACTCCGCGAGCAGCTCGTGCGCGCACCGCTGGACGGAGATGCGGAAGAAGGGGGCGGAGTCCTCGGTGGCGTCCGTGCCCTCGGACAGGACCTGGAGGGGACCCGGGGCCGCGTAGGTGATGACGACGCCCGAGCCCTCCACTTCCAGGCGCAACGACTCGAAGAATCCGTCCAGCCCCCGGTGGGCCGCCGCCGCCGCCGCGAGGCCGGGCGTGAACAACTGGGACAGGCCCGAACCCACGTGGAGGATGCCCCCGCTCTTGCGCGCGATCATCGCCGGCAGCAGCCGGTGCGCGAGCCGCAGCGGGGCCACCAGGTGCGCCTGGAGGGTCTGCTCGATGTCCTCCCAGGACTGCTGGGTGAAGGAGGCCTGGGTCCCCGCCGCGGCCGCATTCACCAGCACCCCGGGGGTGATGTAGTGCTGGGACAGCTCCGCCATGACCCGGTCCACCTCGCCGGGCCGCGACAGGTCCGCGGGCAGAAGGACCATCCCCAGCGTGGGGTTGTGGGCTTGCAGCTCCTCGGAGAGCGCGCCGAGCCGCTCGGCATGAGGGCACACCAGCACCAGCGTCCTCGCCCGGTGGGCGAGCTGGCGGGCAAGCTCCCGGCCCAGGCCCGAGCAGGCTCCGGTGATCAAGATGGTTCCAAAGTCGATGGGGGGACGCATGCGCTCCTCCGAAGCCAATGGGGGCCCGCCCGGCCTGGGCCCTGGGGCTCCCAAAGCTAAACCCCCGCCCTCGCTCCTCGCATGGCCTTTCCCTCCCTACTCAGCAGGCAAGGACACGGGCGCTGGGACTCATTCGACACCCCCTGAGTGGGGGCTGTGAGCTTGCAGTGAAGCTGCGCACCTTCCTCTTAAGGAGGAAAAGCCCATGCCCTTTCTGTCTCGCATCCTGGTTCCCGTGGATCTCTCGGAAGAGGCGCTGGCGCTCGTGCAGTACGCCCTCCATTACGCTCAGGCGTTCAGTGCCCCGCTGGAGCTCATCCACGTCTGGGAGCCCCCGCAGTACGTGGCGCCGGATCTGCTCGTGGCCGCGCCGGGGTGGGACTCCCAATCCCTGGAGAAGGTGGCCGTCGACACCGCCCACAAGCGCCTGGTAGCGCTGGCGGAACAGGCGCGCCAGCCGCCCGGCGCGCTCCAGTACCGGGTGGTGGTGGGGGAAACGGCCACGGCCATCCTGCGCGCCGCCGAGGAGGGCAAGCACGATCTCATCATCCTGGGTACCCATGGCCGCCGGGGCCTGCCCCGCCTGCTGATGGGCAGCGTGGCGCAGAAGGTGGTCGCCCGGGCCCACTGTCCCGTGCTCACCGTCCACCTCTACGAGCACACGAAGTAGCGCCCCGCTCCGGGCTCAGGGGGCGCGCAGCGCTGGGGTCCCGCCCACGGCCGTGAGCGGCGCCAGGGTGCTCCGCAGGGCGAGGATCTGCTCGCGGGCCATGCCCTTGAGCCGCTCCACGTCCGCCAGCGTCATGCCTTTCGTGGAGATGGGGGTGCCCACCGTCACCAGCCCCCGCGAGGTGGCGAACCGCCAGGAGTGCTTGGGCAGGGCCCGGTGCGTGCCGCTCACCGCCAGGGGCAGGATGTCCGCGCCCTGCTCGATGGCCAGCCGGAACGCCCCATCCTTGAAGGGCAGCAACTCCTCCGTCTTCGAGCGCGTGCCCTCGGGGAAGATCATCACCGGCATGCCCCGGCCGAGCCACTGGGCGCACCGGGCCATGGCGCCCTTGGCGGACCCCTGGTCCCCGCGCGTCACCGGAATGTCCCCGGCGAGCCACATGCCCCAACCCACCACGGGAATCTTGAAGAGGCTCGCCTTGCTCAGCCACTTCATCTCCCACGGCAGGTGGGAGATGAGGAACGGATCGGCGTTGGACTCGTGGTTGCTCACCACCACGGTGCGCGGGGAGAGCTGCTTGGGCAGCGGGCCATGGACGCCGAAGCGCCAGAAGGGGGTCAGCTTCGCGGCCATACACCCCGTGAGCCGCAGGCACCGTCCCGTGACGTACCGGCGCCGGTCGAACGGCCACGTCACGAGGGCCAGCGCCACCTGGAGGATGAACCCCAGCAGCGTCACCAGCCCGATTTCGAACCACGTCCAGACGGAAAGAAGGGTGTTCATGGGAGTCCGCGAGCCTTATGGCGCGTCTGGCCGGCCGGGTCCAGCGGCGGGTTCCAGACAGTGGTCCACGAGGAAGGTCCGGACCGCGTTGGCGATCTCGTCCCCGGCCTCCACGAGCCCCGCGTGGCCCGCGTCCTCCACCAGCAGCCAGTGCGCGTGGGGAAGGTGCCGCCGCATGCGCTCCATCTCGCGCAGGGGGACGATCAAATCATTGGCCGCCGCGATGAGCTGCACGGGCACCTTTACCGTGGACAGCACATCCCAGGCATCCCCCTCCAGCAGCCCCTGGAGCGTCCGCCAGTAGGCGGTGGGGTTCATCTGGCGCACCGCGACGAAGAGCTCCTGAATGTCCTCCCGGGGCGCCCGGGCACGCAGGGCTCCGGTGAGCCGGCCCATGGGATAGGCCAGGGGGCTGCCCAGGAACAGGCGCACGGCCGGGGAGGCCAGGGGCACCAGGGGCGTGGCCGCGCGCAGCACCTGCTTCAGGGCCCCCTGCCCCAGCCGGCCGGTCCAGCGCGCATCCTGCCCGCCGGTGGCGCCCGCGGGCCCCGCGATGAGCGTCATGGCGGGGACGAGTTCGGGGCGCCGGCGGTACAGCTCCAGCACGACGCGCACCCCCATGGAGAAGGCGATGTGGTGGGGCGCCCGGCCGTTGCCCTCCGCCATCATGGTCTCGGTCACCCGCTCCAGGTCCTCCACATGCGTGGGGATGCCGTAGTCCCCGCTCAGCGAGTCGCCGCTCTCGCCGTGGCCGCGGTAGTTCCAGTGCACCACCCGGTGGTCCTGTTCCAGGTTGGCCACGATGTGGCGCCAGAAGTTCTCCGAGGAACCAATTCCGTTGGTCAACAGAACCGGCGGCCAGCCGGCCATCTCCTGCAGAAAGGTCTCGCTGGGCAGCTTGCCGTGGTGCGTGTGGTAGGCGATCCGGCTCCCATCCGGGGCAACGACGAAGCGGGTGAGGCGGCGGTAGGACATGGGATCGCCCCATACATGGTGCATGCCCTCCAGGCGCGCAAGCTCATCCCGGGCTGCCGTTCCCCTGGACGCCGTGGCGCGGGCCACCCAGAGTGGGCCCATGCGCCTCGCGGATTCTCCTCTTGCCCCCTGGCTGGCCCCCCGTCCCGAGGGGGCCCCTCGTCCCCCGGTCCTGTCCTTGGGGACGATGAACTTCGGCGCGCGCACCCCGGCCCCCGACGCCCACCGCATCGTCCACCGGGCCCAGGAGCGCGGCATCCTCTGGTTCGACACGGCCAATGCCTACGGCTCGGGCGAATCCGAGCGCATCCTGGGACAGGCCCTGAAGGGCCGGCGGGCGCAGGTGGGCATCGCCACCAAGGCGGGCCTGGCGCGGGTGCAGGGAAAGCCCGAGGGGCTCGCCGCCGCCACCGTGGAGCGCGCGCTGGAGCAGAGCCTGGAGCGCCTGGGCACCGATGCCGTGGACCTCTTCTACCTCCACCAGCCGGACCCGGCGGTGCCGCTCGAGGAGACGCTGGGGGCCGTGGAGCGGCTGCTGCGCGCGGGGAAGGCGCGGCACTGGGGGGTGTCCAACTTCGCGGCGTGGCAGGTGCTGGAGCTGAACACGCTGTGCGACGCGCGTGGCATGCCCCGGCCCGCCGTCTCCCAGGTGATGTACAACCTGCTCGTGCGCCAGATTGAGCTGGAGTACCTGCCCTTCACCCGCCGCTACCCCGTGCACACCACCGTCTACAATCCGCTCGCGGGCGGCGTGCTCACGGGCCGCTACGCTCTGGGCGCCGCGCCGCCCCGGGGCTCCCGGCTGGGCACGAACCGGCTGTACCAGAACCGCTATGGCTCGGAGCGGCTGCTGGCGCAGGTGGAGGCCCTGGGGGCCGTGGCCTCGGACGGGGGCATGACGCGGGTGGAGCTGGCCTACGCGTGGCTCCTGGCCCGGCCCGGCGTGGACTCCGTGCTGGTGGGGCCCGGCTCCGTCGAGCACCTGGACGCCGCGCTGGAGGCCCAGACACGGGTCCTGTCCCCGGACACGCTCGCGCGCGTGGAGGACTTGTTCCAGGCATTCACCGGCACGGACGCGCGCTACGCGAGGTGACCGTGCTGAGCGTGAACCCGCTTCACTTCGACGTGGACACGGCGCTCGCGCACTATGCCGGGCACGGCTACGCGCGGCTGGGCGCACTGCTCAGCGAGGAGGGCCTCGCCGCCCTGCGCGAGCGCGCCGATGCGCTCATGCTCGGACAGGTGAGCTACCCGGGGCTCTTCTTCCAGCTCGATGCATCCACGGGCCGCTACGAGGATGCGCCCCTGGGGCTGGGCTGGCAGGGGCCCTCGCTGGACTACCGGAAGCTGGAGAAGCTGGAGCTGGATCCCCTCTTCCGCGCGTGGCTGGAGAACCCGCTCTTCGAGCGCATCGCCCGGGCCCGCATCCCCGGCGACATCGTCCTCTACCGCTCCATCCTCTTTCACAAGGGCCAGGCGGGGGGCAGCAACCTGCCCTGGCACCAGGATGGCGGCAAGCTGTGGGGCATCACCCAGGAGCCGGAGCTGCAGATCTGGACCGCCCTGGACGATGCCCCCGAGGACGGCGGCTGCCTGGAGGTGGTGCCGGGCACCCACCATCAGGGGCTCGTCACCGCCCTGGGCGGCGTCATCCCCCCGGATCAGGTGGCCGCCCGGCAGGCGGAGGCGCACCGGGTGCTCCTGCCGGTGCGGGCCGGTGAGGTGCTGCTCGTGCACAACCACGTCTGGCACCGCTCCGGCCGGGGGCGGCCCGGCCAGCGCCGCCGGGCCTTCTCCGTCTGCTACATGAGCGCCAGCACGCGCTGCGTGCGCAAGAAGAAGGCGCCCCGGGTGTTTCCTCCGGTCTTCCGTCAGGCGCTGGGGACGAACGACGGCCGCTCGGACAAGGAGGACTGAGGCGGCTGCTCGCGGGCGCCCTTCGCGGCGGGGAAGATGAGCCGGAACGTCGTCCCGTGGCCCACCTCGCTGTCGACGGAGATCTCCCCGCCGAAGCGCGTGACGATGCCCTGGCAGACGAAGAGGCCCAGCCCGGTGCCCTCCCCCACCGGCTTGGTGGTGAAGAACGGATCGAAGATGCGGGCCCGCAGCTCCGAAGGAATGCCGGCGCCCGTGTCCCTCACCTCGGCGATGACGTGCTCCTGGGCCGCGCGCAGCGTGATGCGGATCTCGTTGCTCTCGGGCTGCCCCTGCGGAATGGCCTGGGCCGCGTTGATGAAGAGGTTGAGGAACACCTGCGCGAAGCGGCCCTCGCTGCCCTCCACCAAGGCCACGTCCGCGTAGTCCCGCACCACCCGGGCCCGGGGGCGCAGCTCGGCGCGGGCGATGGTGAGCGCCGACTCGATGACGTGCTGCAGGTTGACGGGGGCCCGCGCCTCGTCGTCCGCGCGGGAGAGCATCTTCAAGTCCCCGACGATCTGCCGCATGCGCGTGGTGCCCATGGACGCCTCGCGCAGCACCTCCTCCAGCTCCGCCACGCGCCCCGGGGGCAGCTCGCGCGCCACCGCTTGCAGCTCCGAGGCCATGAAGTTGAGGTTGGAGACCACGAAGGCGAGCGGGTTGTTGATTTCATGCGCCACGCCGGCCGCCAGCGTGCCCATGGCCACGAGCCGGTCCGAGAGCACCAGCCGCGTCTGCATCTGCCGGCGCTCGGTGAGATCCCGCGCGCTGATGACGGTGGCCGGCTGCCCCAGGAAGGAGAGGCTCAGGCAGCTCACCTCGGCCGTCAGCACCCGGCCGTTGGCGCTCAGGAAGCGCAGCTCCCGCGCGCCGGCCAGGCCCCGCCCCGGCGGCCCCAGCATCGACTGGGCCAGGGCGCGATCCTCCGGGTGCACGAAGTCCAGCAGCGACGCGCCCTCCACCCGGGAAGCGGGCTGCTTCAGGAACACCAGCGCCGACGGGTTCACGTAGACGAGCGGGCCCCCGCGGTGGACGAAGATGGCCTCGGGCGAGCGCTCGATGAGCGAGCGGAAGCTCTCCTCGGAGTTGCGCAGCGCCACCTCGGCCCGGGTGTGCTCGGTGATGTCCAGCGCCGCGTGGGCCAGCATCGTCTGGCCCTCGTCGTCCTTCAGGAGGAAGCGGTAGGTGATCCAATGGCACTCGGTGCCGTCCCGGCCCGGAATCATCGCCTCCGTCACGGAGGAGCGCCCCGTCTGGAGCACCTCGAGATCCTGCTGGCGCATCCGCTGGGCCATGGCCGGCGGCATCAGCTCCTCGTCCCGGACGTGGTGCAGCGCCTCCATGTCCAGCCCGTAGAAGCGCCGGTAGGGCTCGTTGGCCCAGACGCGCCGGCCCTCGGCGTCCTTCACGAAGGCCAGCGCGGGGCTGTTGTCCATGAAGGACGTGAACATGCGCAGCGTGTCCCGGAGCGCGGAGAGCGCGGCGCTGTGCTCGGCCACCAGCTTCTGCTTGGCCTCGTACTCGGCGGCGTTGGCCATGGCCGCCCCGAGCATCACCGCCAGCAGCTCCAGGGCCCGCCGGCTCTGCTCGCCAAAGGCATGGGGCCGCGAGGAGACGATGTTGAGCACGCCGCCCACGCGGCCACCCGCCATCATGGGCACGGTGATCATCGAGCGGATACCCAGCCGCCGGGTCGTCTCCCGGTCCACGCGGGCATCCAGCTCGGTATCATCACAGAGGGTGACTTCGCCTTGCAGGAGGCTGAAACCCGTGAGGCTCTGGCTGGCCAGGAGCCGGGTGCCCCGGAACGGCGCCATGCTCCCGACGGTGACGTGGTAGTGCACGCTGTCGCCTTCCAGCCGGCCGACGCCCGCGCCCTCCGCCTCGCACAGGGCCCGGGCCTGCCCACAGATGCGCTCCGTGACGCGGTGCAGATCCAACCCCGCGCCCATGATGTCGCTCTGGATCTGGATGACGTCCGCCAGGCGCGACAGCTCGTTGCGGCTGGAGACCCCCAGGGCCTGCTGCCGGGCGAACGCGGCCCGCCGGTGCGCCAGCAGCGCCAGCCGGCTGCGCACCTCCACGGGTGCGAAGGGGGCCACCAGGAACTCATCCACCCCGGCGGCCAGCAAGGGCGCCAGCACGGCCTCGTCCAACGAGGGGGCCAGGCCCAGGAGGAGTACCCCGGGGGCGGCGCTGGCCCGCAGCGGCTCCAGCCACTGCGCATCGCGGAGCAGGAGCGAAGCCTCCACGCCGAGCACGTCCACGTCCTCCGTGGCGAGCACCCGGGCCGCGGCCAACCGGTCCGCCTCCACGCGGACGTGATGGCCCAGCCGGGTCATTTCCCCGACGAGTTCTGGGTAGGCGCCGCTGGTGACGAGAAGAATTCTCATTGCTGTGGAAGTCCCCCCTTCGCCGGTTGTGTCACCACCATTTCAGCTCACAGTGAAAAAGTCCAATGCCAATGTGATTTTTCGCCCTGGGGGGTCCCCTCCATGTCGGAGGGTATACTCCCTGGCGTGTCGGGCACCCCGGGCGTCGTCATGGCGGAGCAGCCTCACTACCTGCCGTGGTTGGACTTCTACGAGCAGGTGGCGAGGGCCCAGACGCTGGTGGTGCTGGACAACGTGCAGTGGCTGCGGCGGGGGTGGCAGCGGCGCACCCGCATCGCCCTGCCCCCCCATGTGCCCACCCCGGCGCCCCACGAGCCCGGGTACCAGTGGCTCACCCTCCCGCTGGAAGGGGCCCACCGGGACAGCCTCCTGTCGGAGCTGGCGCTGGATGCGCGGCAGCCCTGGGCCCGGAAGCACCTGCAGACGTTCCAGACGCTGTACGGGCGGCGGCCCTACTTCCGCAGTCAGGTGTTGCCCGGCCTGGAGGCCTTCTATGCGGAGTGGGGCGCGGCGCACGGGCCCGGCTCGCTGCTGCGCGCGGTGCTGGCCAGCATGGCGATCTTCTACGGCCCGCTGGGCCTGAATCCCCGGGTGGTGCTGGCCTCCACGCTGGATCGCTCCCACCCGGACCGGACGGGGCGCCTGGCCTCGTACTGCGCGCAGGTGGGGGCCGAGGCGTACTACTCGGCCACGGGCTCCCTGTACATCCAGCCCCGCTTCTTCCGCGAGGTGGGGGTGCGGCTGCTCTGGCAGCGCTTCCGCTACCCGGCCTACCCCCAGGGGCGCGAGGGGCGCTTCGTGGTGGGGCTGTCCATCGTGGACGTGCTGTCCAACGTGCCCCTGGACGAGGTGCGCGAGTGGCTGAAGCCCTCGCCCTGGGGGCCGTTCGCCCCGCCGCCCGGGTGAGCTAGACGGCCGGGTCCCGGTCGAAGCGGACGAAGTAGCTGCGCACGGCGCGGTCCAGCAGCACGGGGTTGAGCTGGGGCGGGATGCCCAGGTAGTTCGCCATGTCGATGACCTGATCCAGCAGGTCGCGGGGCTGGCAGGCGGCGAACACGCGGCCCGTGGCGCGGTAGTGCTTGTCGATGAGGTACTCCACCATGGCCGCGTCATAGGGCACGCCCCGCTTGAGACAGATGTCCTCGAAGATCTGGAAGAACTGCTCCTCGTCCGGGCGCTGCACTTCGAGCTTGTAGCGCACGCGGCGCAGGAAGGCGTCGTCCACCAGATCCGAGGGATCCAGGTTGGTGGAGAAGGCGGCGAACACATCGAAGGGGACCTGCACCTTCTTGCCCGTGTGCAGGGTGATGTTGTCCGTGTCGCTCTCCAGCGGGACGATCCACCGGTTGAGCAGGTCCACCGGGGACACCTTCTGCCGCCCGAAGTCGTCGATGAGCAGGATGCCGTTGGTGGCCTTCATCTGGAAGGACGCCTCGTAGTACTTCACCTCCGGCGAGTAGACGAGATCCAGCATCTCCATGGTCAGCTCGCCGCCCACCACCACCATGGGCCGGCGGCAGCGCACCCAGCGCCGGTCATACGGCGGCTGGCCGGGCTCATCGTCGATGGCACGGTGGAGGATGTTGTCGTAGATGCGGACGATGAAGTCGTCGATGAGGATGGCGTGGGGAACGAAGATGTCCCCCTCGAAGCAGTTGACCATGCGCTGGCAGATGGCCGTCTTGCCGTTGCCCGGGGGGCCATAGAAGAAGATGGCGCGGCCCGAGTTCATCGCGGGGCCGATGCCGTCGAAGATGTAGTCGCGGATGATGAGGTCGCTGAACTTGTCCTCCATCTGCTCGCGGGTGATGCGGTTGCCGCGGATGGTCTGCTTGCGCACGGCCTGGACCCACTCCTGGACGGTGACGGGGGCCGGGCCGTTGTAGCGGTTGCGGTCGAGGATCTGCCGCAGCATGTCCGTGGCGTAGGACGTGAGCTGGTAGATCATCGTGGACTTGCCCACGCCCGAGGCGCCGCCGCCGCGGATGTCCAGGTACTTCTGGCGGCGCAGCCCCTCGATGATCTCATCCACGAGCTGGGTGGGCAGCTTGAGGCGGTTGGCGATGTCCATGCCCCGCATCTCGCCGGCGAAGAAGATGGCCTTGAGGATGAGCTCCTCCACCATGGAGACCGTCAGGCCGCACTCCTCGAGCGTCCGGGGCTGCTGGGGCCAGAAGCGGTGGCTGGGAGGCGGCGTGGCGGGCTCGAGAGCCCGGCGCTGGCTGGTGCCACCCACGCGGCGCTCGGGCACGGCGGCCACCTGGACCGGCGTGCGGCGCTCCAGGCCCGCGTAGGAGGCGGTGCCCGTGCCCCGGCGATCCGGGCCGACGTATCCCGGAGGCAGGGGGGCACGGCGCTCGGCGCCTGGCTCGCTGGGAGGAGGCACCGGCGGTGCGGCGGGCGGGGGGCGGAGCCGCTGAGAGGCAGCGGGAGGGGGCGTCAGGGGGAGCTGGGGCTCGACCACGACCGACGGCATTTCCTTGGGCGTGATGCTGCGGTTGGGATCGGTATCCAGTTCCGGGGGCTCGAATCCTGGGGGCGCGCCCGGCCTCTTCATCTCAGGCATGGGGGCAAGCCTACCCCACTCTTCCGGTTTTCTCCGACGCCCCTTTCCGGTGTTACTTTAGGCGCATGAGCTTCTTCCAGGACGCGCCCCGCCTCGGAAACCAGTATGACGATGATGCCCTGCTGCAGGGCTACCTGGCCCGCAAGCTGCCCGAGGAGCTCCTGCGCTCCCTCACCGGTGAGTTCCGGGAGCTGGGGGACCTGAGCGGCCGGTACTTCTATGAGTTCCAGCAGCGGGACCGGCTCAACGAGCCGGAGCTGACGCAGTGGGATGCGTGGGGCCAGCGGGTTGACCGGATCGCCGTGACGCCGCTGTGGCGTGAGGCCGAGGTATTGACGGCCCAGCGCGGCCTGGTGGCGGTGGCCTACGAGCAGAAGAGCGCCGAGCTGAGCCGGATCCACCAGTTCGCGCTCAACTACGTCATCCAGCCGTCGCTGGACGTCTACTCGTGCCCCCTGGCGATGACGGACGGGGCGGCGCGGACGCTGCTGTCGCTGGGCAATCCGGAACTCATTCAGCGCGCCCTGCCCCACCTGACGTCGAGAGATCCGGCGCAGTTCTGGACCTCGGGCCAGTGGATGACCGAGCGCACGGGCGGCTCGGACGTGGGGCTGACGCAGACGGTGGCGAAGCAGACGCCGGAGGGCTGGCGGCTGTACGGGACGAAGTGGTTCACCTCGGCGACCACGTCCCAGATGGCGCTGACGCTGGCGCGGCCGGAGGGCAACGGCCCGGGCGGCAAGGGGCTGGCGCTGTTCTATGTGGAGACGCGCAAGCCGGATGGATTCTTGAACGGAATCCTCATCAACCGGCTGAAGGACAAGCTGGGCACGCGCAAGGTGCCCACCGCGGAGCTGACGCTGGACGGGACGCTGGCCATCCCGGTGGCGGGGCTGACGGACGGCATCCGCAACATGTCCTCCATGCTGAACGTCACCCGGACGTGGAACGCGATCGCCTCGGTCTGGATGATGCGGCGGGCCATGGCGCTGGCGCGCGACTACGCCTCGCGGCGGGTGCAGTTCGGCGCGAAGCTGTCGGAGAAGCCGCTGCACGTGGACACGCTGGCGGGCATGGAGGCGGAGTTCGAGGGCGCCTTCCTCCTGGCGTTCCGGGCCGCGGAGCTGCTGGGCCGGATGGAGGCGAAGGTGGCCACGGAGGAGGACCTCCAGTTGCAGCGGCTGGTGACGCCGCTGGCGAAGCTGACCACGGGCAAGCAGACGGTGGCATTGACTTCGGAGGCACTGGAGAGCTTCGGCGGCGCGGGCTACGTGGAGGACACGGGCCTGCCGCGGATGTTGGCGGACGCCCAGGTGCTGAGCATCTGGGAGGGCACGACGAACGTGCTCTCGCTGGACACGCTGCGGGCCCTGGCCAAGGAGGGCACGCTGGATGTGTTCCACGCGGACGTGGAGGCCCGGCTGGCCACGGCGAAGGAGTCCGGCCTCAAGCCGTGCGTGCGGGCCGCGCAGGACGCCCTGGAGCATGCCCGGGGCTGGGTGGCCAAGGCCCTGGCGAGCCCCGTGGGGCTGGAGGCCGGCGCGCGGCGCTTCGCGCTCACGCTGGGCCGCACGATGGAGCTGGCCCTGCTGGTGGAGCACGCCCAGTGGTGCCTGGACCACGGCCACGGCCCGAAGGTGATGGCCGCGGCCCGCCGGCTCGCGCGCCACGGGGTGAACCTCGTCACGGAGATGGATCTGGACGACGCCCGGCTCCTGGCGTGAGCCGCGCGCGGAGCGCCTGTGCCAGCAGCAGCGCCACGCCCAGGACCAGGGCCGTGGGGCCGAACCAATTGCCCCACGTCACCATCAGCGTGCCCAGGTGCCCGGTGGAAGGCACCCGCATCAGCACCCCGGTGCGCTGGCCCACGCCCGTCTCCTGGAGGATGTCGCCGGTGGGGGTGATGAACGCGGAGATGCCCGAGTTGGTGGCCCGCACCTGGGGCAGCCGCGTCTCGATGCTCCGGAACGCCGCCAACGTCAGGTGCAGCCGCGGCCCGGCGCTCGTTCCGAACCACGAGTCATTCGAGAGCGTCACGATGAGCTCCGCGCCCTTCCCCACCGCCTGCGTCACGTAGGCCGGGAAGATGGCCTCGTAGCAGATGAGCGGCGCCACCTTGAGCACCCGTCCCCCGCGCAGCGGGAAGTCCACCGTGCGCGGGCCGGGCCCCCGCTTCCAGGTGCCCAGCCAGGGCAGAAAGCCCCGGAGCGAAGGGGTGTCCACCACGTCGGGAATCCACTCCGTCAGCGGGAACAACAGCGTCTTGCGGTAGGAGGCGAACCCCAGGCGGCGCTCCTCCTCGCGGCCCACGGGCCCCAGGAACATCGCCGCGTTGAACTCACGCGCCTGGTCCAGCTCATAGGCGCCGAAGATGAGCGGCATCTGGCGCTCGCCCACGAAGGCGGCCAGCTCGTTGTCGAACGCCTCGCCCTCCGCGCTCTTCGGCGAGCGGAACGTCGTCGGGTACACCGTCTCCGGCCAGACGAGCAGATCCGGCCGGGCATCCTTCATCAGCGCATCGGACAGCGCGTAGTGCGTGTCGAGGATCATCCGGAGCGCATCGAATGTCCCCAGTTCCGCCTTGAGCTGGCCGTAGTTGGTGAGGTTGGCCTGCACCACGCCCACGGTCAGCTCCGGGCCGGACCCGGTCTGCGCGCTCACCTGCCGGTACCGGAGCGCGCCATACCCCGTGAGCGCCGCCAGCAGCGCCCCCGCCACCCCCAGCGGGGCACGCAGGGCCGTGACGCCAGGCCACTTCCAGCCCCGGGCCGCGAAGGCGCGCAGCGCCGCGAGCACGCACTCGTTGATGAGGATGAGAAGGAACGTCAGCCCATGCGCCCCGGCGAGGTCCGCGCCCTGCCGCCACCAGACGGAGGCATACAGGCCATGGCCCAGCGTGTCCGCGAGCAGCTTGGGCCAGGCCCACTCGGTGCCCACGTAGACCAGGGCCGCCGTCAGCCCCACGCGCAGGAACGCCCCCGGAGGGGCGGCCCGCCGCGCCAGGTGCCGGGCCAGGGCCGCGGTGATGAACTGCGGCTGGAGCACCGGGGAGCACAGCAGCAGCACGAGCCAGTAGGCCCACGCATTGGAGGACTGGGCGTACGCGCGCAGGGAGTCGGCGAACCACCCCAGCACCCCCACGGTGAAGACGGCGCTGAGCACCAGCCCCGCCACGAGCGCCTGCGCGGCCGTGCGAAGCCGGTCGAGCACGGCCAGCCAGGGCACCAGCGCCACGAAGCACAGCCACACCCAGCCTGGCTCCATCCGCCCATACATCCAGACCATCCACGCGACCGCCACGGCCCCGAGGAGCATCTCCCCGGACCGGCGCGCCAGGGACGGCGCCGCGCTCATGGCTCCGGCTCCCCCGTTCCGCCACCGGACTTCGGAACCTCCAGGAGCTGGATGGGCATGCCCGGCGGCGCCAGATCGGGGGGAACAATCCCGTTCGCCGTCACCTGCATCGGCTGGCCGTTCGCATCGAGGGGCGGACCATCCGGGCTGAACATCAGGATGGCGGGAACGCGCTCGCCGTCATCGGTGGCCTGGTAGTGGCGCACGTAGCCCGGGGGCAGCTCGAAGTCCTCCGGAACGAGGATGCCCTTCTTGAGGGGATCCGTCCCGGGAGCGGGGAACAACATGAGGCCGGTGGGCGCCTCGCCGGGCTTGGGCATCTCGAAGACTCCCTCGGGGATCTGCTCCAGCACTTCCTCGGGAATGGCCCCCACCTCGGCCTCCAGGTGCTTGGGCACGGCGGGCCGGGCCGCGGGACGCACCGTGCGGACCGGAGGAGCCGGGCTGGCCAGCGGGGGCGGCGGTGGTTCCTCCTGGGCGAACACCGGCAGGCTCTCGGCCGCGGGGCGGTCGAAGACCAGCCACGCGCTCAGGGCCAGACAGAGGCAGGTCAACACCAGCCCGAGCCGGAGGACCCATGAGGCTCCGCTGGGGCGCCGGTGTTCGATCCGGACAACCCCATCGCTGTCGACGCGCCGCTCAGGAGCCGGGTGCTGCGCCGACATGCTCGCTCGTGACCTCCAGGCTTCGTATAGTACCGGCCCCTCTCGCCGAGGCCAACCGCCCCACCCGGGCGCCCTCCCCCAAGCCCCAAGCTCCATGTCCGCAGCCACCCCCCGCTTCCCCGTCCATGCCTGGAAGCCTGCCCTCCGGTGGCTCACCGCAGCCGCCCAGGCCGTGAGCGCGGCGAACCTGCTCCTGCTCGTGGGGCAGTTCGTCCTCGGCGCCTTTCAAGGCGAGGAGCTGACGACGCCCCTGGGCGCGGGGCTCCAGCTCGTGGCGTTCTCGTTCCTGCCCATCCTCCTCGTCCGGCTGCTGCGCCGCCTGTCGCTGGGCACGCTCGAGGTGACCCCGGAGCAGCTCGTGCTGCACCTGCGGGATGCGCGGTTCGAGATCCCCCGGGAGTCCCTCGCGGGCGTCCAGCCCTGGAAGTTCCCCCTGCCGGGCGCGGGGCTCCGGTTGCGGATGAACTCCGGGCGTTTCTTCTCGCATGTCCTCGAAGTCCCCCGCCCGTTGCCCCTGCTCGCCGCGCTCGGTGAAGGACTCCCCGGTGTGGCGGAGGCGGCGGCACACCCTCCCTCGCGCTTCAGCCAGGCCAAGCAGGATGCGCGGCGGTGGTTCTGGGACTCGGTGGCCATCAAGTTCGGCCTGTTCCCGCTCATCCCCACGGGGGTGATGTTCCGGGCGCACCAGTACATCACCTTCGGAGGGCCCTTCGGGCAGTACCGGATGTTCGGGCTGGCCTCGTACCTGAAGACCTTCGCGGGCTACTGGCTGCTCTTCACCACCACCCTCGTGCTGTATGCCGGGGTCTGGCGGCTGCTCGCCGAGGGTCTGGCGTTCGCCCTCACGTGGCTGATGCCCTCGCGGGCGCACGGCGTGCGGCAGTCGCTGGAGTGGATCTGCCGGCTCGTCTACTTCGTGGGCATCCCCGCGCTCCTCGCTTGGCGCTTTCTCTCCTGACAACAGAAGGGCGCGCCCTGGAAGCCAAGGCGCGCCCGGGTGCGGCGGAGCGGAGTGCGCGTCAGCGGACTACGGCGTGGCCGGGTTGTACGTGGAGATGGACCAGCCGGACTTCTCGTGGCCCGTCTTGTTCCACTCGGCCTGCTTGCCGCCGGAGACGGCGCTGTCGGCGAAGTCCGAGGCGCCCGAGCCCGAGCCGCTGCCCGAGAAGATGTTCACGCTGATGGTGGAGGAGTTGAAGTAGGTGGGGTGCGTGTTGTCCGACTGGATGTAGTCGAAGCTCGTGCTGCTGTTGACGTAGTGCGTGTTGGCGTCCCGGAGCGTCGAGCGCAGGGCGGTGGTGATCCGGTTGACGTAGGCCGCCTCGGACTCGCCGCTCTTGTAGCGCAGCCCGTCCACGTCGTTCAGGCCGTCTCCGTTGGAGTCATACTCCGAGCCCATCATCTCGGCGAAGGCATCCGCGCACTTGAAGCCGTACTTCTCGGCCAGGTTGCAGGTGCGCCAGTTGCTCTTGGCCAGATAGGGCAGGAACTTCTGCTGGCGGTTCACCGCCGTCCCGGTGGACGCGTCCGTGCAGGCCGTCTGCACGTTGTCGGCGTCGTAGCCCGGGTAGTAGATGTTCATGATGATCTTGGACTTGGCGGAGGTGGCGTACTGGTTGACGGCCTGCATGCCCCGCTCCATGTACGTGGTGCAGTTGGCCAGCGCCGTGTCCAGCCCGCTGTAGTTACACGTCCCCGTCTGCTCGGAGAACGCGCTGCGGGCCTGCAAGTAGTCATTGCCACACATCTCGAACATCACGACGCGGGTCTTCGCGTCCTGCATGTACGAGCGATCTCCGATGATCTTGTTGTTGTAGATGTCGTCGGCCTTGGCACCGGACTTGGTGCGGCGGACCACTTCCACGTTGGCGTTCCACTGATGGGCCAGATACTCGCCGCTGGTGTAGGGCGAGGCGCGGCGGGCCACGCTGAACAGGCCGCCATTGTAACCCGCGAAGATGGAGTCGCCGTAAGCCACCACCCGGTAGGTGCTGGTGGCGTTGGTGCGCTTGATGGTCCACGAGGTGTTCTGGTTGATGGTGCTCGCCAACGCGGAGCTGCTCACCAGAGAGGCCGTGGCAACGCAGGCCAGGGACATGTCACGCACGCTGAGACGAAGAGACATGAAACCAACTCCTTTGTGTTCCTAGGAAGGGGGATGAGGCCGCGCAGGGTACCGGCGAACTTCATCCCCTTTCCAGGAGAAGCGGGTCAAAATCTCTTTTTCTGAAATTAACGCAATGCGCCAGCTTGTCACACGTGTGAAACACTGACGCATTGCACCATGTCCGCCAGAAAACGGACGTGCGGACTACGGCGTGGCCGGGTTGTACGTGGAGATGGACCAGCCAGACTTCTCGTGGCCCCACTTGTTCCACTCGGCGTGCTTGCCGCCGGAGATGGCGCTGTCAGCGAAGTCCGAGGCGCCCGAGCCCGAGCCCGTGCCGATGGTGGACTTGAAGTAGGTGGGGTGCGTGTTGTCCGACTGGATGTAGTCGAAGCTCGTGCTGCTGTTGGCGTAGTGCGTGTTGGCGTCGCGGAGCGTCGAGCGCAGGGTGGTGGTGATGCGGGTGACGTAGGCCGCCTCGGACTCGCCGCTCTTGTAGCGCAGCCCGTCCACGTCGTTCAGGCCGTCGCCGTTGGAGTCGTAGTCCGAGCCCATCATCTCGGCGAAGGCGTCCGCGCACTTGAAGCCATACTTCTCGGCCAGGTTGCACGCGCGCCAGTTGCTCTTGGCCAGATAGGGCAGGAACTTCTGCTGGCGGTTCACCTTCGTCCCGGTGGACGCGTCCGTGCAGGCCGTCTGCACGTTGTCCGCGTTGTAGCCCGGGTAGTAGATGTTCATGATGATCTTGGCTTTGGCGGAGGTGGCGTACTGGTTGACGGCCTGCATGCCCCGCTCCATGTACGTGGTGCAGTTGGCCAGCGCCGTGTCCAGCCCGCTGTAGCTACACGTGCCGGTCTGCTCGGAGAACGCGCTGCGGGCCTGCAGGTAGTCATTGCCACACATCTCGAACATCACGACGCGCGTCTTCGCGTCCTGCATGTACGAGCGCTCGGAGATGATCTTGTTGTTGTAGATGTCGTCGGCCCTGGCGCCGGACTTGGTGCGGCGGACCACTTCCACGTTGGCGTTCCACTTGTGGGCCAGGTACTCGCCGCTGGTGTAGGGCGAGGCGCGGCGGGCCACGTTGAACAGGCTCCCGTTGTAGCCCGCGAAGATGGAGTCGCCGTAAGCCACCACCCGGTAGGTGCTGGAGGAGCCGCTGCGCGTGATGGTCCACGAGGTGTTCTGATTGATGGTGCTCGCGAACGTGGAACCGCTCACCACGCTGGCCGCGAACGCACACGCCAGGGACACATCACGCACGTTGAGACGAAGAGACATGGACTACCTCCGGAACTGCCTGGAATCGGGGCGCGCAGGGTAAGGGCAACCTTCACCGCCATTCCAGTGAAAACAAATCAAACGTGTATTGACGCGTTGCGCGGAAAAAATCGTTCAGACCGCAACGGCCATGCAACGCGTCAGGCCAGGCGTCCGGGTGTCTGGATTAACCCACGGCCCCTTCGAGGGCGTGAATCCACTGCGTCTTGACGTTGAGCACCTTGCCCGAGCGCTCCAGGATGCCCTCCCCCACCAGGAAGAGCGCGCCGTGGATGTCCCGGCGGGAACGCTCGTAGACGTCCGGTGGCACCACCAGGTTGGCGATGCCCGTCTCATCCTCCAGGGACAGGAAGCACATGCCCTTGGCGGTGGGAGGCCGCTGCCGGCAGATGAGCATGCCGCCCACGGCCACGCGCCGGCCGGAGGACACCCGCTGGAGCCCCTCGGCGGAGACAGCCCCCCGCTTGCGCAGCGCGGGCCGTAACAGCTCCAGCGGATGTTTCTCCAAGGACAGGCCCACCGTCTCGTAGTCCGCGGCTACCCGCTCCGCCACGCTCATGGGCGGCAGCGCCACCTGCGTGCCGTCCATGGGCAGCCCGAAGAACAAGTCATCCGCGTCCAGCGGCCCCAGGGCTTGAATCTCCCACAGCGCCTGCCGCCGGGAGCCGCACAGCGAGGCCAGGGCCCCGGCCAGCGCCAGCCGCGTCAGCTCGTGGCGGGGAATGCGCGTGCGCCGGGCCACGTCCGCCAGGCACGTGTAGCCCTCGCCCCGGGAGGCCGCCACGCGCCGGCCCGCCGCCTCGCCCAGGCCGCGCACCATGCGCAGCCCCAGGCGCAGCGCCCCGCCCTCCTCCAGCGTGCAGTCCCACCCCGAGTGGCGCACGTCCACCGGCCGCACCTCCACCCCGTGCCGGCGCGCGTCGGCCACCAGCGTGTGCGGCGCGTAGAAGCCCATGGGCTGGGAGTTGAGCAGCGCGGCGGTGAAGGCCTGGGGGTAGTGGCACTTGAGCCACGAGGAGGCATAGGCGATGAGCGCGAACGAGGCCGAGTGCGACTCGGGAAAGCCGTAGTGCGCGAAGCCCCGGAACTGCTCGAACAGCTCCTCCATATAAGGGGACGGGTAGCCCCGCTTCACGCCGCCCGCCACGAAGCGCAGGCGGTAGGGCTCCAGGAGCTGCTCGGCGCGCTTGTGGCCCAGGGCCCGCCGCAGCCCGTCCGCCTCCCCCGCCGTGAAGCCCGCGGCCACCATGGCCAGCTTCATGGCCTGCTCCTGGAAGAGCGGCACCCCCAGCGTCTTCTCGAGGATGGCCCGCACCTCGTCCGTGGGGTACGTGGGCACCTCCTCGCCGTTGCGCCGCCGCAGGTAGGGGTGGACCATGTTGCCCACGATGGGGCCGGGGCGGATGAGGGCGATTTCAATCACCAGATCGTAGAAGGTGCGGGGCTTGAGGCGCGGCAGCATGTTCATCTGCGCCCGGCTCTCGATCTGGAACACCCCCACGGTGTCCGCCTCGCACAGCATGTCGTAGACCTTCGGGTCCTCCGCGGGGATGGTGGCCAGGGACAGCTCCCGCCCGAAGTGCTCGCGGATGAACGCCAGGCACTTGGACACCGCGGTGAGCATGCCCAGCGCCAGCAGGTCCACCTTCAGCACGCCCAGGGCGTTGGTGTCGTCCTTCTCCCACTGGATGACGGTGCGGCCCTTCATCGCCGCGTTCTCCACGGGGATGAGGTCCACCAGCGGCTCGCGGGTGATGACGAAGCCGCCCACGTGGATGGAGACGTGGCGCGGAAAGCCCTCCATCTCCTTGGCGAGCGTGAGCGTCTGCCGCACCCGCCGGTCGAACGCGGACAGCCCCGCCTCGACGAGGACCTCCGGGGTGACGTCGAAGCCGGAGGCCGCCGCCACCTTGGAGAGCCGGTCCACCTGGTCGAGCGACAGCCCCAGGGACTTGCCCACCTCGCGCAGCGCCAGCCGCCCCCGGTAGCAGATGAACTCGCACACCATTCCGGCCCGGTGCCGGCCGTGCTTCTCGTAGACGTACTGGAGCACCTCCTCGCGGCGCTCGTGCTCGAAGTCCACGTCGATGTCCGGGGGCTCCTTGCGCTCCATGCTCAGGAAGCGCTCGAAGAGCAGCCCCATGCGCACCGGATCAATCGCGGTGAGCTGCAGCGCGTAGCAGACCACCGAGTTGGCCGCGCTGCCCCGGCCCTGGCAGAGGATGCCCCGGGAGCGCGCGAAGCGGACGATGTCCCAGAGCGCCAGGAAGTAGCCGGGGAAGTCCAGCGCCTCGATGAGCTTCAGCTCATGCTCCACCTGCTTGCGCACCTCGGGGGGCACGCCCGAGGGGTAGCGCACGGTGAGCCCCTCCTCGGTGAGCCCCCGCAGGTGTCCCATGGCGGTGAGCCCCGGGGGCAAGTCCTCCTCGGAGAAGTGGTAGCGCAAGTCCTCCAGCGTGGCGTGGCACCGGCCGGCGATCTCCAGGGTGCGCTCCAGCGCCTCGGGCCGGTCGTGGAACAGCCGCGCCATCTCGTGGGGGGACTTCAGCGTCCGCTCCGCGTTGGGCATCAGCCGCGTGCCCGCCTTGTCCACCGTCGTCTTGTGCCGGATGGCGGTGAGCACGTCCTGGAGCGGCTGGCGGCGCCGGTGGTGGACGTGGACGTCGTTGTGCGCGCACAGCGGCACATCCAGCGCCCGTGCCAGGGCCTCGGCCTTGGCCTCCCGGGGGCCGTCCCCCGCGGACAGGGTGCGGCACAGCCCGACGTGGAAGCGCCCCGGGAAGGCCTCGGCGAGGCCCGCCACCTGTTCGAGGGGGGCCGGATGGGGCAGCAGCGCGAGGAGTCCCTCGGAGCGCTCGGCCACCTCCCGCCAGGGCAGCCCCGTCTGGCCCTTGGGGTGGGCCATCCGGCTGGCGGACACCAGGCGGCATATGTTGGCGTAGCCGCCCGCGTTCATGGCGTACACCACCACGGGCGGGCCGTCGGTCAGCGTCAGCTCGGTGCCGAGAAGGAGCTTCAGGCCGTGTTCCCGGGCGGCCAGGTGGGCCTTCACCACCCCGTACAGCCCATCTCCGTCCGTCAGCGCCAGGGCGGGCAGGCCCAGCCGGGCGGCCGTGGCCACCAGCTCCTCGGGGTGCGAGGCGCCTCGGAGAAACGAGAAGTTGGAGCGGCAGACCAGCTCGGCGTACACCCCACCAAGCTACTGGACGGGCGTTCAGACGTCAGCTCGAATGCGCCGAAAGTGTCGGATCATCGAGAATTCGCGGGTTTCGGACGGCTCGCCGGTGGTTTGACATGACCGCGAGCGGGGTGACAGACAGAATAGCGCATGGACCTGACCCCCACCGCCTGGCAGCTCTGGCTCGTCGCGGCGCTCGTCTTCGGTGGTCTGGAGATGTCGCTCTCCAGCTTCGTGACGCTGTGGTTCGCGCTGGGGGCGCTCGTGGCTGCGCTCGCCTCGGCGCTGGGGCTGGGGATTAATGGGCAGTTGCTGCTGTTCACCGCCACGGCCGGCGCCCTGTTCGTCTCCTCGCGCACGCTTTTCAAGAAGGCGTTCATGCGCAAGGCCACCCCGCTGCGGACGGGGGTGGAGGCCATGCTGGGACAGGAGGCGGTGGTCATCGAGGCCGTCATGGACCCGCAGGGCGGTACGGTGCGGATCAACGGTGAGCTGTGGGCGGCCCGCTCGCTGTCGGGGCCGGTGGGCGAAGGCGAGCGCGTCACCGTGGAGCAGATCGAAGGGTTGAAGCTGTGGGTGCGGCGTTCAACGGCGCGGCACGAGGTTCTTCTCCATTCAGAAGAAGGGACAGGCTGATGTTGACCGTATTGCTCGTTGTCGCGGCGTTGGTGGTGGGCGTGGCCCTCATGACCGGTCTGCGGATCGTCCCCCAGGCGAAGGTCATGGTGGTGGAGCGGCTGGGGCGGTTCCACCACGTGGCCCACAGTGGACTGAACGTCCTCATCCCCTTAATGGACAGCCCCCGCGCCATCGAGATGCGCACGGGCAACCGCTACCTGCGCAGCAACACGGTGGACCTGCGCGAGCAGGTGATGGGCTTCGACACCGTGCAGGTCATCACCCACGACAACGTGACGATGGAGGTGGGCTCGGTCATCTACTACCAGATCACCGATCCGGCGAAGACGCTCTACCAGGTGGAGAACCTGGCGCTGGCCATCGAGCAGCTGACGATGACGAACCTGCGCAACATCATGGGCGGGCTGACGCTGGATCAGACGCTGACCAGCCGCGAGACGGTGAACACCAAGCTGCGCATCGTGCTGGACGAGGCCACGGAGAAGTGGGGCGTGAAGGTGACGCGCGTGGAGCTGCGCGAAATTGAACCCCCGCAGGCAATCAAGGACGCGATGGCCAAGCAGATGACGGCCGAGCGCGAGCGCCGCGCCGAGGTGACGAAGGCCGAGGGCGACAAGGCGGCGGCCATTCTCCAGGCCGAGGGCGAGAAGATCTCCCGCATCCTGCGCGCCGAGGCCGAGCGTGACGCGGAGGTCGCCCGCGCGGAGGGCCACAAGCGCGCGGTGGTGCTGGAGGCGGAGGCGAAGGCAGAGGCCACGCGGCTGGTGTTCGAGGCGGTGCACTCGGGCCGGGCCACGCCGGAGATCCTCGCGCTGCGCTACCTGGAGACGCTGCAGGAGCTGGGCAAGGGGGATAACAAGGTGTTCGTCCCCTACGAGGCGTCCGCGGCCCTGGGCAGCGTGGGCATGCTCAAGGAGCTGTTCGCCAAGGAAGGCACCGCGGCCACCCCGGCAGGCAAGCCGGCCCCGTCCGCCGCGGCCCTGAGCGCCCAGTCCCTGGCACGCAGCGTGATGCAGCCCCCGCAGGCCCAACCCGTGCGCCGGGGTTCCTCTCCGGCCCAGGACGAGTAGCAACGCCGCACGTGAAAAAATGGGAGCCCCCGGGTTGCGCGCGGGAGGCTCCATCCGTATGCTTTGAACCGCTTAAACCCTGACGCGAGGTCGGAAACGCCAGTGAAGCTGAACGCCTGAAATCCAAAGCCCCGGTGCTTTTCAAGCCGAGTTCTGCTCGGCCGGATTCAGGAGTCGCTTCATGCCGTCCCTTCGCGCCCATGGCGTGTCCTTCGCCTTTTCAGACGCTGTTCCCCTGCTGTCCGAAGTGGAGTTTCACCTCTCGCCTGGCTGGACGGGTCTCGTCGGTGCCAATGGCGCCGGTAAGTCCACCCTCCTTCGCCTGCTGGCCGGAGCGCTGACACCCACCGAGGGGCATCTGCAATTCGAGCCGCGCACGCCCCTCGTGTGCTTCTGTCCTCAGGGCGTCGAAGCCCTGACCGGTGACATCACCGCCTTCGCCGAATCCTGGGAAGCGGTGGCGCGGCGGGTGCTCGGACAGCTCGGCCTGGAGCCGGGCGCGCTTGAGCGCTGGCCCACCCTGTCTCCCGGGGAGCGCAAGCGCTGGCAGGTGGGCGCGGCGCTGGCGAGCGAGCCCGATGTCTTGCTGCTCGATGAGCCCACCAACCACCTGGATGCGGAGGCACGCCAGTGGCTCATCTCCGCGCTGCACCGGTTCCGGGGCATCGGCATTCTCGTGTCCCACGACCGGGAGCTGCTGGAGACGCTGACCACCCACACGCTGCGCGTTCACGCGGGCGAGGCCCGGCTGTGGCCCGGCGCTTATGCCGCGGCCCGGCAGGCCTGGGAGGCCGAGCGCGAAGGCGAACTCGCGGGCCGGCAGCAAGCCCAGGAGGCCCACCGGAAGGTGCGCCAGCAGCTCGACCAGGCCCGGCGGGAGCACCAGGCCGCCAACGCCTCACGCCACACGGGCCGGCGCATCAAGGACAAGTACGACAACGACGCGCGCTCCATGGGCGCGAAGGTCGTCGCGGGCTGGGCGGAGGCGCGCGCGGGCCGGCGCGTGGGCGTGCTTCGGGACGAGGCGGAGCGGGCCGCTGAGGCCATCGGCGAGTTCCAAGCCGACAAGACGCTGGGGCGCTCGGTCTTCGTGGACTACGTGCGCTCGCCCAATCCGTGGCTGTTCACCCTGGAGGACTTCACCCTGCGCGCTGGAGAGGTGGCGCTGCTCGGGCCCGTGACCCTGGGCGTGGGCCGGGAGAGCCGCATCCGCATCGAGGGGCCCAACGGCGCGGGAAAGACGACGCTGCTCAAGGCCCTGTTGGCGCATGCCCGCATCCCCCCGGACCGGGTGCTCTCCCTTCCGCAGGACGTGAGCCCAGCGGAGGGCCAGGAGGCGCTCGAAGCGGTGCGGGCGCTGCCCCCGGAGGAGCGCGGGCGGGTGCTGTCCCTGGTCTCCGCGCTGGGGGTGGATCCGGAGCGGCTCCTGGCCTCGGAGCAGCCCTCGCCCGGCGAGGCGCGCAAGCTGCTCATCGCCCGGGGCCTGGGACAGCATGCCTGGGCGCTGGTGCTGGATGAGCCCACCAACCACCTGGACCTGCCCTCCATCGAACGCCTGGAAGCTGCCCTGGCCAACTACCCGGGGGCCCTGGTGCTGGTGACACATGACACACACTTCGCGCGCCAGTGCACCACGGAGCGGTGGCTCGTGGAAGGAGGCCAGATTTCCTCTTCGAATTAACCTTCCTCCGGCCCCGGGGTTCTCTCTGCAGGACGGCGATTCGTCCCCAACCCAGGAACCTCGTTCATGCGCATTCAGTCCTCCCTGATGGCTTCCCTCGTTGCGTCGCTGCTGATCTCCGCCCCGGTGCTTGCCGCCGAGACCGCGCCCTCGGCGCAGGCCCCCGCGGGCGAGTGCCACGGCGGCAAGGACGGCAAGAAGCACCACGGCCGGTGGGGCCACAAGGGCCGCCACCTGGATCGCGCGGTCCAGGAGGGCCGCCTCACCCAGGCCCAGGCGGATGCCTTCAAGGCCGAGCGCCGCCAGCTCCGCGAGGAGATGAAGGCCCAGCGCCAGGCCAGCGGAGGCCAGCTCTCCGACGCGCAGAAGGAGCAGTTCAAGCAGCGCCGCCAGGCCCTGAAGCAGAAGGTGAAGGCCGCCATGGGGGAGCCCACCGGCGCGTGAGCCCCTCCGCCTCCTGGCGGACACGGTCAGTCGAAGAGCCCCTGGAGATAGAAGCGGCCATCCCGCGCATCCCGGAAGACCCACGCGGGGCCCAGCCCTTCGACATGCACCCGGTAATAGTCCCGGCTGAAGGGTGTCTCCGCCCACCACTCCCCGCTCAAGCGCTCGGGACCGGCCATCGCCGTCACCCGGCGCCTGCGGCCCAGCAACCACGCGGCGAGCAGCTCCCCAGACTCCGTGATTTCCGCCTCCAGCGGGGTGGGCGCTTCCAGGAGGCGCGAGGGCCGCTCGCGCAACGCCTCCTCCACGGACACCTCCCGCTCCTCTTGTGGAAGCAGCTCCCCGGCCATGGCTCGCGTGGCGGGAGGCGGCCGGAAGGCCCGGGCCGCATAGGCCTGCTCGGGCCGGTGGACGGTCTCCAGGGCCGCGCAGAAGAGCGCGTCCTCCCCCAGCGTCGTGGCCAGCCGCGACAGCACCACCTCCAGGGCCGCATCTCCTTCCGGGGCATCTCCCAGGGCCAGCTGCTGCCCCCGGTCCTCGCTGTGCTCGTCCACCCGGATGGAGAGCGCGGCCACCGGGTTCTCCAGCTTCAAGTCGGACAGCCGGTGCCGGGCCAAGTCCAACAGGAGTTTCGAGCGGGCCGTGGGCCGGGCCAGGGTGAGCGGCAGCTCGACGTGTCCCCTGGGATCCAACTGCAAGGTGAAGGTGAGCTGCACCGCCGCCCGGCGCCGCCCGGCGAGCCGCGCACAGAGCCGGTCCAGCACCGTCTTGAGTGCGAACTGAAGGGGCTCGAAGGACTCGGCGGGCCACTCCAGCGTCATGCGCTCCTCCAGCACCTCCTCCAGCACCGCCGCCACGAAGCGCGTGTCATCCCGGCCCTGGCACAGCTGGTGCGCGCGCAGGCTGGCGGCCCCACCCCGCGCCGTCACCGCCCCCACGGGCAATGCCGCCACCTCGCCCAGGGTGCTGAAGCCGAGCGCCAGGAAGGGGGCGCGAGCCGACGCCTCCAGGGACAGGAGGGGCAGCGGGGCCAGCGCTGCGGCACTCCCGCCCTCGGGGATGACCCGCACGGGGCTCTTGCCATGATGGGCCAGGGCCTGGCCGGTGAACAGCTCCGAGGCCACCACCGCCCGGCCCCGGTACCCGTGATCCGAGCACACCTCCAGGGCCCTGGCGCACAGGCCCTCCTCTCCGCCAAACAGGTGCGCGGCGCCCGCGTCGAACCACAGGCCCTCGGGCGAGGCGAGCTGAAAGGCCGGGGCGACACACAGCAGCGCCTCCCCCAGTGAGCTCAGCGCCCTCGCCTCCTCCTCGGCGCGGTAGGGAAAATGCTGAAGCGAGGGCTCCAGGGCGCTGGCGGCCGTCAGCGTCATGTCCGGCCGGACCCCCGCCTTCAGGGCGCTCGTGGAGCCGAAGGCCACCTTGCGTTGGCCGCGCACCTCCTCCACGAGCACGAAGGGCTTGCCCGCCAGGCTGGGCGACTCGATGACCTTCCGCTGTGCCGGAAAGCGCGTGAAGTGCAGGTATCCCCACCGCATGAGCCCAGCCCCTCAGCTCGACGGCGGGCTTCCGCCCAGGCGCGAGCGGAAGGAAGGCATCGCCGCATCCCGCCCCGGGCGCTGTCCCTGGATGCCGCATACCCCGTTGCGGCGCTCCCAGGACCGTCCCCGGTAGAACTCCGGCATGCGGTCCTCCTCGCCGGTGGGCAGCTCCTCCGCGAGCCGCAGGGCCGCGGCCTCCTCCGTCCCCAGCGCCGGGTAGAGCGCCTGCCATGGCAACACGGCCCGGGTGCCCAGGCCCCCCTGCCGGCTGCGCACCACCTCCACCGAGAGCCGCTCGGCCCCCTCGGACTCGGTCCGGAGCCGCGTCACGCCATCCGCCGGGGCGCTGGGAGAGGACAGCAACAGCAGGAGGCTTCCCCCCCGGAAGGCGGCGTCCGCCAGCTTCTTGCCCTCCGCCAACGACAGGCGCACGCCCGGCGCCTTCCCCGTGCCCCCCGCCGCCAGCCCTTGGGACAGGTCCAGCACCACGCAGGCGAAGGCCCCGCTCCGGGCGAGCTGCACCGCCGTCCAGGCCAACTGGGCCGGTACCTTGGGACGCACGATGAGCAGCCGCGACAGGTCCACCCCCATCGCCGCCGCGGCGGGGGGATAGAGTTCCTTGGGGCCATCCACCCAGGCGCACAACCGGCGCTCCTGGTGCGCCGCCGCCACCGCGCGCAGCGCCAGGCTGGTGCGCCCGGAAGCCATCTCCCCGCACAGCTCCAGGGCCTGGCCCAGGGGAAAGCCCCCCGAGGGCAAGAGTGCGTCAACCTCCGCGACCCCAGTGCGCAGCGTGGCCAGAGAGCCCCGCGGCGCCGCTTGGAGCTGGCGGATCCGCTCGCGCAGCTGCTCCACCACCGCCCCCGTCCGCTCCTCCGCTGCCGCGCTCATCTCCCCTCCTCCACGAACCTGGAACCCAGCGCCTACACGCTCGTTCAGTATGCTCGGGGATCTGACAAGCGCCTCGAAGGACCCACGGCGGTGGTCCTGCGAGAATCCAGGGGGGCTCACGGGATCCGTGCGGGATCACGGGCCCGGGGGAAGCACAGGCCAACCTTTCACGGTGGATCTGCGCTCCAAACGGCGTGGATCACCCCGCCGGAGCGGTTATTCGGCGCACAAAAGTTTGACTTCCACCGCCTGGTCTCCGGGCTGACGCAGGCAGCTGCCCAGGAAGAAGAGGCGCGCGGGCCGGTCCTCGCCGGAGGCGTCGTAGCGCAGGTCTCCCCCGGCCACGCTGCACGTCTGGACCGTGCCGTCCTGCCGGGTCACCCGCACCTGGGCCAGCATCGGATCCGGGATGTTCATCACCTCCACGCTCTGGGAGATGGCGGCCAGCGCCGCGATGGACACCAGCGACTCGCGGTAGTTCGGCTTGCAGATGGAGTCCAGGTTCGCCAGCGAGCGGTTGAAGCGCTCGGCCATGGCGCGCTGACGGAAGCCCGGCCCGTAGGAGGTCGGACAGTCCACGTTGCTCACGTGGGCTTCCCCTTGCGGCGTGGTGACCTGGATCAGCCCGACCTCCTTGTTGCTCAGCCCCACCGGGCCGATGGTGGCCCACAGCACCTCCCGCGACGCGCCCCGCCCGTCCTTGAGCGACTGGAAGATGTCGAAGTACTCGCCCACGGACGTGAGCTGATCCGCCTGCTCCGAGCACAGGTCCTTCGAAGCATCCGCCGTGAGGATGACCGGGGGCGGACGCTGGGTGGAGCTGCAGTCCTCCTCGTCCGTCACCACCACCACGAGCAGCCGGGCTCCGTCCCTCAGGAACCCCTTGTTCCCCCCCTGCTCCAGCGGGAGATCGGCCAGCGCCGGGTCGGCCACCGCCAACCGGACGGCCTCGAAGGGGGTCTCCTGGCCGCTGCCACTGATCCCCTGGACCACCAACCGGCGGAACTTCTCCAGCAGCTCCGGATCCGTGCCCTCGATGTACTTCTCGGCCATGGGCTCACCGCCCGGGCGGGGGGGAACGGTCCTCAGGCGCCCCCCCTCCTCCGGGAAGTAGTCGACCCCTCCCCGGGTCCGCAGATACACGGACGTGGTGATGACCCCCACCCGGAAGTCCTGGGCTACCCCGCCGCCCTGGCGCAGCTGCTCCAGGAAGGCCGGCAGCTCGGTGGCGATGGCCGCCTGCTCCTCGGACATCGAGCCCGAGTTATCGATGACGAAGAGGATGTCCGTCTTCTGGGGGGGGATGACGGGTGCCTCGGCCTGGCAGCGGCCGGGAACACCCGAGCCGGGCCGATCCACCGGGGAGTCACACGCCGCCCCCCATCCCAGGAGGGCGGACAACAGGACGATTCGAGCAGGCTTGTGGACCCTCACGTGGGCTCCTCCGGCAGGGCGGCGCGAATGGACGCGCCGCATTAAGAAAGATGGTGGCGCGGAAGCATGCCCCACCTGCCATCCGGCAGCGAACAACCGTCTGACACCCGACGCCAGGGTGGAAAAATGCACGCCGCGTTTGCCATGAGCGTTTTGGTTGCTACGTTGGGTCAACCGTCACAGAAGAACATCTAAGGTGTTCAACAGTCCGATACCCCATCGGACGCTTTGAGGAACGAACCGAATGTCTGACGACAAGAAGAAAGGCGCATCGGCCAGCGCCATGCCGACGGCCATGGCCCCCCCGGGCCTCATCAACAAGGAGGACATTCCCCAGGTTCTCCCCATCCTCCCCCTGCGCAACTCCGTTTTCTTCCCCGGCGGCGTGCTCCCGCTGGCGGTCGGCCGCCAGAAGACCATCGCGCTCATCAAGGACGCGGTGCGCGATGACCAGGTCATCGGCGTCGTCACCCAGCGCCGCGCCGAGGAAGAGGATCCGGGCTCTTCTGATCTCTACACGATGGGCACCGTCGCCCGGATCGTGAAACTCTTGAAGATGGGCGAGGACAACTACTCGCTCGTCGTCCAGGGCCTGGCGCGCTTCCGCGTGCTGGAGCTGGTGCAGGAGGCCCCCTACCTCAAGGCCCGCGTGGACGCGGTCGAGGACAAGACGTCGGCGGAGAACGTCGAAGTCGAGGCGCTCGGCATCAACCTGAAGAAGCTGGCGCGCGAAGTCATCGAGCTGATGCCGGAGCTGCCCGCGGCGGCCACCGAGCTGGTGGAGTCCATCACCCACCCGGGCCACCTGGCCGACCTCATCGCCGCCAACGTGGACGTGCCCATCGAGGAGAAGCAGGCCGTCCTGGAGACGGTGGACCTCAAGGCGCGCATGAAGCTCGTGCTGGAGCTGCTCAACCGCAAGCGCGAGATCCTCAAGCTCTCCAACAAGATCGACTCCGCCGTGAAGGGCGAGATGTCGAAGACCCAGCGCGAGTACTACCTGCGCCAGCAGCTCAAGGCGATCAAGGAAGAGCTCGGCGAGATGGGCGAGGAGGAGGAGGAGCTCGACGAGCTGCAGGAGCGCCTGAAGAAGGCCGGCCTGCCCCCTGAAGTCGAGAAGGTGGCCCAGAAGGAGCTCAACCGCCTGAAGACGATTCCGGCGGCCTCCAGCGAGTACACCGTCGCGCGCACCTACCTCGATTGGATCGCCGACCTGCCGTGGGCGAAGATCTCCGAGGACAACCTCGACATCGAGAACGCGCGCCAGGTCCTGGACAAGGACCACTACGGCATCAAGAAGGTCAAGAAGCGCATCCTGGAGTACCTGGCCGTCCGCAAGCTGAAGAACGACATGCGCGGCCCCATCCTCTGTCTGGTGGGCCCCCCGGGTGTCGGTAAGACGTCGCTCGGCCAGAGCGTCGCCAAGGCCACCGGCCGCAAGTTCGTTCGCCTGTCCCTGGGCGGCGTGCGTGACGAGGCGGAGATCCGCGGCCACCGGCGCACCTACGTCGGCGCCCTGCCGGGCCGCTTCATCCAGAGCATGAAGAAGTCCGGGATGAAGAACCCGGTCATGATGCTGGACGAGATCGACAAGCTGGGCGCGGACTTCCGCGGCGACCCGAGCGCGGCGCTGCTGGAGGTGCTGGACCCGGAGCAGAACAACACGTTCAGCGACCACTACCTGGATGTGCCGTTCGACCTGTCCAAGGTGATGTTCATCGCCACCGCCAACCAGCTGGATCCCATCCCCGGGCCGCTCCGGGACCGCATGGAGATCATCGAGCTGACCGGCTACACGTTCGAGGAGAAGCAGAGCATCGCGCGCATCCACCTCGTGCCCAAGCAGCTCAAGGAGCACGGGCTGTCGACGGACCACATCGAGGTGACCGACGACGCGCTGCTCACGCTCACCACCTCGTACACCCGCGAGGCCGGTGTGCGTAACCTCGAGCGCCGCATCGCGGACCTGTGCCGCGCGGTGGCGGTGGAGGTGGCCGGTGGAAAGATGGACAAGCAGACCGTCAACGCCGAGCGCGTCAAGGAGATCCTCGGGCCCGAGACCTACTACTCCGAGGTGGCCGAGCGCACCGAGGTTCCGGGCGTGGCCACGGGTCTGGCCTGGACGGCGGCCGGTGGCGACCTGCTCTTCATCGAGGCGACGAAGATGGCCGGCAAGGGCGGCATGACTCTCACCGGTCAGCTCGGCGACGTGATGAAGGAGAGCGCCGCGGCGGCCCTGAGCTACCTGCGCAGCAAGGCGGACGCGCTGGGCATCAGCCCGAACTTCCTCGAGAAGACGGACCTGCACCTGCACTTCCCCGCGGGCTCCATCCCGAAGGACGGCCCCTCGGCCGGCGTCACCATCCTCACGGCGCTCACCAGCCTCATGACGGGCATCCGGGTGCGCAGTGACACGGCGATGACGGGCGAGGCCACGCTGCGCGGCCTGGTGCTGCCGGTGGGCGGCATCAAGGAGAAGGTGCTCGCGGCGCACCGCGCTGGCATCAAGCGGGTCATCCTGCCCGAGCGCTGCCGCAAGGACCTGATCGACGTGCCGGAGCAGGCCAAGAAGGAGCTGGAGTTCATCTTCGTCACCCACATGGATGACGTGCTGAAGGCCGCGCTGGAGACGCCTCCGTTCAAGACCCCGGCGGGCTCCTCCTCGGGCGGCGAGCAGCCCCAGACGCCGCTGCCGGCCACCCCGGCGGACGGCAACGCTCCGGAGATCCGGGCGGGCGAGAACCGCAACTAGGCCTCCCGGAAGCCTCTGGATGTGACGCGGGCGGGTTCCCTTGGGGAGCCCGCCCGTTGTCTTTGGGGCACCCAGCGGCACCCCTGAAAAGGCAACGGCCCCCTCCCCCGCCAATCGCCGGGAGAGAGGGCCGCTCACCTCAGGACGCCTTCAAGCGCTCAGGGCTTGGTCCAGGTGTAGTTCGGGGTGTCGTACTGCGCGCCGCTCTTGTTGTAGGTGAACGAGTACGTGAGCACCTTGCCCGCGCTCAGGTTGGGCACGGTGTACTCCCAGCGGCCCGTGCCGCTGTTGTACGTGGCGTTGAGGTTCTGCTGGCCGAGGCCCGGGTAGCTGTAGTGCAGGATGACGTAGCTGGCCGTGAAGCCCGCCGTCTTGAACCACAAGAGCGCCTGGGTGGAGTTCACGTTGACCGCGCCGGTGGTGAACTCGGTGCCCGGGGGGTTGGTGCCGCCGCCCGCCTGCGTGGTGGCGCTGGTGGTGTTGCTGGCGCCCGAGGTGTTCCCGGCCGCATCCCGCGCCCGGACGGTGTAGCTGTAGGCCGTGGAGGCCGCCAGCCCCGTGTCGCTGTACGACGCCGAGCCGGAGGTGCCCACCGCTGTGCCGCCGCGGTAGATGGTGTAGCCCGTCACGCCCACGTTGTCCGACGAGGGGCTCCAGGTGAGGTTGATCTGGCTGCTGGAGCTGGCCGTGGCGGACAGGTTCGCCGGTGTGGTGGGCGCCTGGGTGTCCACCACCGGGTTGCCGGTGCCCGCGAACTCGGAGACGGTCTGCCGCATGGCGGTGGCGGGGGTGCTGCCGTAGACGCGGCCGCCCGTGCCGTTGATGACGGAGGTGATCTCGCTGCCGGCCACGCCGTTCAGCCAGATGGTGGTCATGTGGTGGATCTTCACGCCCGTGACATTGGGCACCTCGATGGCCGTGCTCAGCTTGACGGGCGCGTCGCGGAAGTACGAGTACACGCCCACGCCCCACGCCTCGTGGCTGGTGACGTTGTTGGCCACCTTGTACGAGGCGTAGCCGTTGGACGAGCCGTTCATCCAGGCCGCCTGGCTGGGGATGTCGTAGGGGATCTCCGACTGGTAGAAGTAGACGCGGCCGCCGTTGCCGTTCCACAGCGTCTGGTACTCGTTGTGGTGCTCGTTGAAGAGGCCGTAGATGGTGACGTTCCGGCCGTTGACGACCAGGCCGTTCTTCGTGGGGTTGGTGGTCCACTCGGCGCCCTCGCCGTGATCCGCGCGCCACAGCCAGAGCTGATCACCCACCACGTGGTTGCTGTTGATCTTGATGCCCACGTCGTTGCGGCCCACCCACGAGCCGCCGGTGCGGACCGTCAAGTCATAGAGGAAGGTGGGGTTGGCCGAGTGGTCGGCCGAGCTGCCCGTGGGGCCGACCTCCAGGATGCTCGGGGAGTTGACCGCGCCCGCCTCGAGGATGAGGCCGGCGAGCTTCACACCGGGCACGTCGGCGACCGCGATGACCGCCTTGCCGGTCGTCGGGGTCAGCGACGGGACGCCCAAGCCCAGGAGGATGGTGTTGGCGTTGTTGACGCGCAGGGTGTCATTGAGTGAGTACACGCCCGGGGTGAACACGATGTGCTTGCCCTGGGACAGCGCGGTGTTGAGGGTGGCGGCGGTGTCCGTCTCCGGGCGGGCGATGTGGAACTGGGAGATGGGCAGGGACTGGCCCGGCGTGGGGCCGTTGGCCCAGCTGATGCCCTGGGTGTTCGTCTGCAGCGCCGGGACGAAGACGTAGTACTGGCCGCCGCTCGTATAGAGGTAGGGCTTCTCGCGGATGATGGGCGTCCGGTCGATGACCGTGTAGGGCGGCTCCGGGAAGGTGGCGCCGGAGGGCGTGTTCACGCTGCCCACGAACACCATGTTCCACACGGCGTTGGACCAGCTGGCCCACTTGCTGTTGCGCGAGAGCCACTGCTGCTGCGAGGCGGGCACGACGGCGCCGTCCACGAGCGAGTCCGCGAGGAATCCACCGCTGGCCCAGCCGGCGTTCCAGTTCTCGTCGAACTCGAACAGGTCCAGCTCACCCTTGACGTGCAGGCGCCGCAGCGGGGCGGCCTGGGACACGGCGATGCGGGTGATGCCGTTGGAGGGGGTGACGGCGAAGTTCTCGAACGTCCGCCAGAAGTTGCAGGTCGAGTTGGCGGCGGGCATCCACTTGGCGTTGACGTTCACCCCGCCGTTGATGTTCACGTCGTCGGGGTTCTGCCCCAGACCGGCGACGTGCGTGTAGAAGCCGACGTTGAAGGTGACGTTGTAGGCGCCCGGCTTGAAGAACAGGGCGTACCGGTCCGTGCCGAACTGGTTGGACTCCTGCTTGGTGAACACGGTGTTGGCGACGTTGTTGACGTCCGCCGCCGCCATGTCGGGATCGAAGACGTAGACGCGGGGGCCGAAGATGGTGGTGTTCGCCTGGGAGATTGGCGTGGCCGCCCCGGCCGTCCCCGGCGGGAAGGCGCACAGGCCCGCGGCTGCGGTCAGCGCGGAAAGAGTGGACGACAAACGTTTATTCATACGGCGTCTCCTTGGGGGATGACTCAGGGTGAGACTGTTTCAGGCTGTGGGAAGGGGCCCGGGCGCGCGACGCGCGGCGTTTCCATCAAGAAGTGCGGACCTAATGGCAGACTTAGATTAGGTTATCCGGGAAGTAAAGTCTTATCTTGTTATCACGTCAGGGGCGAAAAACTGTTTTGTACACAGTTCAATGACATCGTGCGTCAAGCCCGTGCGGCGCCGGAAACGATTTCACAGAAGGCCCGGACGGCGGGAGCCCGCTCGTCGCGCCGGTACGCGACAATCATTTCCATCATTTCGGTGACGCCGGTGAGCGGAAGAAAGACAACGTTGTCATCCAGGTGGAGGGTGACGATGGAGGACGGGACCAGGGCGGCCCCGAGCCCCGCGGCCACCAGGCTGATCACCGCCATGATGCTGGTGCCGCGGTAGCGGATGTGGGGGGCAAAGCCCATGATGCGCTGCAGCGCGGGAAGCCCCTGCTCGTCCTTGGAGCCGGCGTAGTCGATGAAGGACTCCTCCCGCAGCATGCTGGGGGAGACCCGGTCCCGCTGGGCGAGCGGATGGCCCGAGGGCACGGCCACCCTCAAGGGCCAGGCCCCTACCCTCACGGCGGTCAGCTCCGGGGGAAGGCGCTGGCTGGGGGCGGTGATGAAGCCCGCCTGGATGCGGCCTTCCAGCAGGGCCTCGATCTGGTCGTGGGGGTGCAGCTCGTGGAGCAGCAGCTCGACGTCCGGCGCACGTTGGCGGAACGCCTTGAGCGTCTTGGCCAGGATGCCTGAGTAGGCGGCGTTGACGGAGTAGCCGATCCCGATGCGCCCCAGCTCGCCCCGCCCTGCCCGCTTCGCGATCTGGGCAGCCCGTTCGGCCTGCTCCAGGAGCTGGCGGGCCTGCTCCAGGAAGAGCCTTCCCGCCTCGGTGAGCGCCACATGGCGCCGGGTCCGCTCCAACAGCCGTGTCTCCAGCTCCTCCTCCAGGGCCTTGAGCTGCATGCTCAACGCGGGCTGGCCGATCCGCAGCCGCTTGGCGGCTCGGGCGAAGTGCAGCTCCTCGGCCAGGACGGCGAAGTAGCGAAGGTGTCGCAGCTCCATTCATCACTCCCGTTGATGAAAAGAGCCTTTTTAATCGATTGGACGTGATGAGTCTGGCTCCGCATTCTTGCTCTGTCCTTTTCGGACTCATTCCATCGGCAAGGCAGGAATTCATGAGACACACGTTGGCGGCGCTCGTTGTGGCGGTGCTCGGCTTGAGCCGGGGCGCCCAGGCGCAGACTCCACAGGGCAAGCTGCCAGGCACGTCCGGGCCCTATTACATCCGCAATGGCGAGGGTGAGCGGTACCTCGTGGGCGGGATGGTGGCGGCACGGATTGCCCGGGGCGAGGACACCCAGGAACTCTTCGAGGCCACGGTCCTCACGGGAGGACGCGGCGCGAACCTTCCGCTGCACACCCACGCCCGCTCCCATGAAGCCCTCTTCGTCCTCGACGGGGAGGTGGAGTTCTGGCTCGGGCAGGAGCACTACCTCCTCATCCGGGGCGACTACGCGAGCATCCCCGAGGGGACGCCGCATGCCTTCACGATGCGCAGCCACCGGACCCAGTTGATTTCATGGACCCTGGGCGGCGAGGCGGGTGCGCTCTACCCGGCGCTGGGCCAGCCCTACGCGGGCTATGTGCAGCCACCGGACGCCAACCCCGAAATCTCCAAGGACCTGCTGAAGCAGGCCGAGGCCCGCGCCGACGTCCAGTTCAAGGGCAAGGCACCGGGCAAGAGCCCCGCGCAGCGCGTGCGCAATGGCACGGTACCCAACAAGAAGGTTCCCTATGTGCTGGCCGCGGGTGAAGGTCAGCGGCTGGTCGCGGGGGACCAGCTCTTCTCGTTTCTGGGGGACTCGAGCACCAGTGACGGCAAGTTCCTCGTCGTCATGACCGAGGGGCCTGCCGGGAAGATGATCCCCGCGCACTACCACGAGAAGCACACGGAGACCTTCCTGTGCCTGGATGGCTCCATGACGATGCGGGTCAACAACGAGACGCTGACGTTGGCCCCAGGGGACTTCGTCCACGCCCCTGCCCGCACGATCCACGCCTACCAGCTCACGAGCCACTACACGCGCATGGTCGGCTTGCTCACGCCGGGAGTGTTCGAGCCCTTCTTCCGTACCCTGGGAGACCCTTACTCCGGATACGTGTACCCGCAGACACCGCCGCCCTTCCGGTTCGACCGGGTGCTCTCCAAGCTGAACGAGCTCGACCTGAAGCTGGTGGAACCCCCTGCTTCCCCCAAGTAGGGAGACCTCAGTGGATCCGCACCTTCACGCTCACGCTTGCCCAGGGGCCATGCACCGCAGGCCTTGGCGCTGTGCTTCGGGAGGCCTCGGAACTTCGCTGCGGTGACGTAGGTACCGAGAAGCCCGGACGCCGGGCGTCGTAGCGCTGGCGCTTCTCCGGGTCCCCCAGCTCTTCGTAGGCGGCTTGGAGCTGGAGGAAGCGCTCCGTGGACTCCGGGCGCGCGTCCCGGTCCGGGTGGTACTGCTGCACGAGGCGCAAGTAGGCCCTCCGGATGTCCCTCGCGTCCGCCGTCGCCGCCACCCCAAGCACCGTATAGAGGTCCACCATGCGCCAAACCTGGGGACGCTGCGCGCACGAGGCAAGGACCGCGGGGCTGGCGCACGTCCAGTGTTTCACAACCGTCCCGTGAATCGTACGCCGCGTAGATCGTCTGGGTGAGCGGCGCCCGGGCGGCACCTGGCGCATCGGGCCCTGACTCACCACTTCGCGTGCATGTGCTGCCTCCAAGAGGGATGGCGGGCTTGTTCGGGACAGCCCTCCATTGCGCCGAGGGAGGACAAATACGCGAGAACCGGAAGGTTATTCACCGTCTAGATGTGATGGTGGAGCGTGGCGGCAAGGTCGAGTAGTAGCGTGTCGCTCCCTGAAGATCCGCGCAGGAGCATACGGAATGAAAAACAGGCACGAAGACGGACCAATGCGTTCACAAGCTCTCTCGGCATTACTCTTCATCCTTCTACTCACCTCGTGTAGTTCCGTGAAGCCACGGCCCGGGCAGGACACCCCGGGCGCGCAGAGCGGCACCATCGCCTTCGCCGGTCCCTCGGGAAGCGTTCAGAGCATGGACGCCAACCTGACCACTTACAGCTACGTCGCCATCACCGACGGCGTCATTTCCGGGCTCGGTACCGGCACTCCCCCGGCCAACGCCATCCAGATTCCCGAGGGCGCGGCCATCTACCCGGGTCTCATCGACAGCCACTCCCACGCGATCAGCCTCCTCGTCCCCACCATCAACGATTCGACCGGGAACCCTTTCTGGCTCAATCTCGCGAGCGTCAACGTGATGTTGCAGCCGCTCTGCCCGCCGCCGTCCTGCCCACCGCAGCAGCAGAACTGCACGGTGCAGTCGAACAGGTGCTTCTCTCCCATGACCACACAGGACCAGGTCATCAACGTCCTCAAGAATGCCAAGCCCAACGCCCTTGGCTGGGTACTCGGCTGGAGTTATGAGCCCTCGCGCCTGTCCTGTAACAACGCAAGTTACGGCTTTCTCTGCCCGAACAACTTCGAGAACGCCAACAGCCAAACGGCCTTGGCGCAGATGGACGCGATCCGTGACGATGTTCCCATGATGGTCACCAGCGAGTCCGGCCACATTGTCTATGTGAATACGAAGGGCCTCGAGCAGCTGAACCTTTGCCTTTCGGGCAGCGGCTCAGCGAAGTGCTACGCCCCCATCTTCAGTCCCCAAGCCGAGCAGTGCGTCGCCAAGCAAGGCCAGTTGAACGAGGACCTCGCGGTTTATGCGGTCAGCTACATCCTTGGTCTGATGAACACACACATGCGGACCCAGGAAGATCCTCTGCCGGTGTTCCGGCAGTTGATCACCGAGTCGACGCAGAAGTACAGCCAGCTGGGATTCACCACCGTCCAGGAAGGCGCTGCCAGCTCCGATGTGATCGCCATCTATCTCGCTGTGGCCAAAGCCGCCCCGCTGCCCGTGCGCATGGCGTTCCTCAATTTCATCCAGCAACCCCTCAGCGGCTCCACCTACCAGAAACAGATCGCCATCGCGGCAGACCTGCGCGAAGGCCTTGCCCACTCCGACATGTTCCTTGCCGGCATCAAGCTCTTCGCCGATGGCAGCAACCAAGGCTACACGGGCGCGATGACGAGCCCCGTCCAGTACACCAACGTGAACAAGCCGTTCACCGACACGGCGTGCTTCCCGCAGCAGCCCTACAACGGCCAGGCCGATATGGACGCGAACAGCCTCAGCCAGGCCGTCCAGTGGTCGCACGAGAAGGGACTGCCCGTCTTCATCCACACGAACGGCAATCTGGCGCAGGCGCACTCCCTCACCGCGCTGACCGGGAACTCGCAGGCCGGGATCCGCGACGTCATCGTCCACTTCACCATGCCCACCCAGGAGCAGGTCCAGAGCGTCGCGAAGGCCGGCACCATCGGCGTCACCTTCCTGATGAACGACTTCTATTACTACTACCAGCCGCTCTGCGAGCAGCTGCTCCAGCCGTCCGGGACCGCCAACATGTACCCCGCGGCGTGGGCTGCCTCTTCCGGCCTCCGCGTGGGCCTGCACTCGGATACCCCTGTCACGCCGCCGTCGCCGCTGTTCAGCATGTGGGTTGCCTCGTCCCGCAGCGTCCAGGCACCGGCGTGGATGCCCGCCCTGCTCCCGGAGTGCCAACAGAACCGGTCCAACCAGCTCATCTCGCGCTTGCAGGCTCTCAAGGCTTACACCAGCGATGCGGCGTGGCTGTACAACCGTGATGCGCCGAGCAAGGGCGTCACGCCCATCGGGTCGCTGCAGAATCAGTATGCGGGCGACCTCGTCGTCTTCTCGGCCGACCCGCTGAACCCTGCGACGGACCTCTCCACCGTGAAGGTGCTCTACACCGTGCACAACGGCAAGATCGTCTACTCGGATCCCACCGGCAGCAATCCGCTGATCTGGCCGAATTAGAACGGCGTCATCCGCGGAGCCTTCCCGCCGTTCTCACCGTGGCTTCGAAGAGGTGAAGAGGTGGTAATCCCGGGGGCAGGACGTCTAATGAGTTCTCCCCCTGTTGGAGGCGCCATGAGCACCCATCCGTTCGAGCTGCCCGAGTTCTACGTTCCCCATCCCGCTCGGCTCAACCCGCACGTCGACACCGCACGGGCGCACTCCACGCAGTGGGCCGAGCAGATGGGAATGCTCGACGCCCGTAGCGAGAGACCCAGCAGGCAGGACCGTCGCAGCGGCGCAGCGCCACTTGGGGAGGGAGCAGGGAGGCTGCGAGTGTCCAGACGTCAGCGTCGGGCAGGAGCCCCTCCCCGCAGGGTATCCGAAGCTGAAGGACGGCGCCGCTCGCCACCTCCTCGCAAGAAGGGCTGACACATGCTGCCGTGGCGGATGCTCTGGAAGGCCGAAGCGCTGTTCCTTGCGTTGCTCGTGGGGTGCGCCAATGTCCCTCGGATCCCCCTGGTGGAGGACACCGGCCAGGGCAAAGCCGTCGTCCACGTTCCCCGCACGGCGGACCTGCAACCGGTGAAACTAGAGGAAGGGGAATTCCAGCAGGCCGTGAGGCGCCTTGCGCGCGAGGTGCGGCTGACAGGTACGCCGCGCCAGACGGCGGAGAATGCGTTTCAGATAGACCCGCAGAGCGGCCATTACCTCTACCTTCAGCGGGATAGGAAGCTGGTGCCAGCAGGCGGCGAGCCCTGGGACGGCACATTGACGAAAGAGGATCTTGCTCTGGCGGAACGCTATCGGCTCTGGTGCCGGAGCGCCTACCACTTTTATGGAGACTGTCTCGGAGGCGCGCTGGTGGAAGGGCGCTACCTGGACATGCAAGGCCGTTACGTCTGGGCGCTGGCGATGAGCAAGAGCCCGGTGCTGGCCGAGATGAAGAAGGCGCTCGGAGAGATGGTGGAATTCCGCGCGCTGATCAGCGCTGCCCTGTGGACGTTGGGTTCCATGCTGCTGATCATGCTCCTCAATCCCGTGGCTCCGGCGCTGGTGGCGGTCTTGGGCGTCGGGATGCTCCTGTATGTGGGCTACGACACGCTCCGCAACCTCGTGACGGGCTGGGCCGAGTTGACTGAGGCGGCGAAGGTCGCAATCACCTTCGAGGAGATCCGCGAGGCGGGTGAGAGGTTCGGGAAAATCATTGGGCGAGAGGCCGCGCGCGCGTTCGCCATGCTGCTGGTGGCGGCCATTGGCTCGACGGCGCACCGGTTCGCGGCGAAGGTGCCGACGTTACCCGGCTCGGCGCAGGTGGCCATGCAGGCCGAGGGTGAGGCAGGAATCTGGCTGCCCGCGCTGGGGACGGTGGAGGAAATCGCGGTCAGTGCCGAGGGCGTCAGCATCACGCTTCCCGCGAACGCGGTGGCCATGACGGCAAGGCCCAGTCGTGGCAATAGCCCCTGCGTCGAGATGCACCACATCGCCACCATCTGCAACGACAAGTCCACCGCGCGCGGGGGCACGTGGTCGCCGAGATTCCGGGCGATCTTCGCCAGAGCTGGGATGACGCTGGAGGACCCGGCGAACAAGATGCCCCTCCCGGGGCACTACGGACCGCACCCTGAGCGGTATCACCAACTCGTCTACAAGGAGCTGCTCGACGGAACAGTGAACTGTCATAGCGTCGTCGAGTGCCGCGACGGGCTGACACGGGCCCTCAAGGCTCTGGCGAAGGAAATTGCCACCCCGGGAACAGAACTAAACCAACTCGTCACCCGGCAGTCACCGCGCTAAAGGGAGCCCATGTCCAATCGTTTCTTTGAGCTCGCCGACGATGTAAACGTCCCGCACCGCTGGCACTTGGCCTCGCCGACGACCAATCACGGCCAGAAGGTGGACGAGGCGCTATTCATGCGCGGGGTACCCATCCACGAGCAGGGGCGCTTGAGAGTCCCTGTCGAGATCGCTGGCAAGGCGCTGGACTTCACTCAAGCGGGCATCGGCATCCCGGTGGTCCATGTCAGGGTCGCGTCTATGTTTGCGGAGCTGGCCCCGGATGATGTTCAACTGATCCCCATGGATGTGGAGAGCCAACCAGATCAGTACCTCATCCTCGTGGCCACACGTCTCATCCGCTGCATCGACGAAACAGCGTCTCGAATCCGGCTCTGGACCCATGAGGACGGAGCCCCTCATATGGTCGGTCGCTATGCCTCCGTGCGTGACATGCGTATCGACAAGGCCAAGGCGGGCAGCGCCAACGTGTTCCGTTGCGAAGGGTGGATAGGCCCGCTGATCGTCTCCGCGGAGATAAAGGGGGCCTTGGAGCACATGGGCGCCACCGGCACGAGGTTCGAGGAAGTCTAGCCCGGATCGGTCACACCGGGCACGAAGATAGGGCTGGTGTCGCAGCGGAGCCTGCTGGTGGCCTCGCGCTTTG
>NZ_JAHXBH010000008.1:0-259643 GCF_020103775.1 Allostigmatella hybrida | reverse complement strand
ACGAAGCGTCTTTCCAAGGGTCAAAGCCTGCAAAATGCACTGGCTCTTCGCGTAGGCCTCGCGCACTCCCCACTCTCAATGCCCGGACGGCTCTTTGACTCGCTCGTCCGGGGACTACCCCCTCCATCACCTTGAAAGGGGTGGCTCTGAGCCGTCCGGAGATCAGGCTCGCATCACTGGGGAAGCTGTGCTGTCGCGAAGAAACGCACCAGCGCCTCTTGGACGAACGTTTCCGAGTAGATGAGCACCACGGTGTTGGCGCGTCTCAGGGCTTTGTACTGGGTCAGAATCTTCGTGTTTCTCAGATACGGCTGCTCTGCCCTCGAAAGTTGGGTGTAGAGCGGAGTGGCTTCCTCCTGGGTGGGAAAGGTGATGGCAATCAGTCCGAGGTGCAGTGAAGAGGGAGCCCCCTCTTCGCCAACGGACAACTCTTTCCAGTGGACCTGGGCCGTGGCGGGCAGTGCCGCTTCAAAGCTCTGGCTCAGGAAAGAGCGCTTGTCGTCCGTCTTGGACCTATGGTCACAAACCTTGAAGTCCACCCATGCTTGGGATGCGAGGGCAATGAAGTCTTCCGCAACCTGCTCAATCAGTTTTTGGGGGACCGAGAAGCTTGGAGCGGCTTGTGAGGACGGTTCTGCAACCGCCTTGGGAGGGCCTGCTTGTTGGGAGACAACAGGCTCGGTCTTGGACTCACAGCCACCTGTGACCAGTGAAAGCGCCAGGATGGCCGAACGCACAAATGACTTGTTCATACAGAACTCTACCGGGTCAGGGGCGGACGCGGTGCTTGTTGGTAGTCGATGGATATTTTCCGGGCGCTTCCGATCTCCAAGAGCTGCTCTGGCTTGGTTCGCGCCGTGGGACCTGACAAGGAAATCAGCAAATCGTTGAATCGATCAAAGCCTTGGGGTCCGTTGCAAATCTCGATGCAGCCGATGGAGGCGTAGACCTCCCCGCTTGGATTGTCAGGCCCATCGTGAATCAAAAAATTGTCGTAGACATGCCAAGCTCCCTTTTCCACTGACCTTGCTGAGTGAACCGAGTAGGTGGGCAGCCAAGCTTTGAGTGTGTGTGTTTGCTTATCGGAGAGTCCAACCACTTTGGGAGAGCTAAAGCCCTTTTTGAACTGGATTCCGAACCTGAGTACCTCGAACGAGTGGCTTACTTTTTTGCCGCCCGGCTCTGTGCCTGAAACAAGCAGTTCGTAGGTTGGGATGGTGTAAATTCCCAGGTGCTGCCCATCTGGATAGGCCCAGGTCTTGGCCTTGCCGAGAATGGTGTTTCCCACGGTTAGCTTGATAGATCGCATGACGGCCCCCTCCGCTGTCGCGAGGCTATTGCGGCGTCATGGAACAGTCAACGCCCGCTTCTCCGACGTGTGAGCATCATAAAGCTGGGAAGAGAGGGAATAAGGGAGAGGACGTCCAGTCCGCATGAACGTGGCCTGCGGACTGGACGGGAGACCTGTCATGAAAATCCGGGGGCTCAGAGCCGCGGGATGAACTCGATGACGTCGAGCTCCGCGAACTGCTCGCCCTTGGTGAAGCGCAGGGTGTTGGTGCCCGCGCGCAGGGTGACGCCAGCCGTGACGGTGCTGAAGCGCGCCCAGCCCGCCGTCGGGGCATAGAACACCTGCTGCGGCGCTTCGCCATTCACGGACAGCCCGTGGCTGCTGGTGACGCCCGTGCCGTTGGCGTAGGTGATGCGCACGGTGTACCGGCCCGCCTTGGCCACCGCGAGGCCGCGTAGCTCGACGGCGCTGTCGGCGTGGTCGATCTCCCCCACGAACTGTCCACCGGAGGCGTCCGCGCTGGGCTTCACGAGGATGTGGGTGAGGGTGCCGCTCTCGGCTTCGGCCAGGAGCCGGCTGGAGACCTGGATGTCATCGAAGCGCGCGGCCGCCTGGTACGAGCGCAGGCCGATGGCGCCGTCCAGGAAGGTGGTGTCCTCGAAGGTCAGCTTCGGGGTGTTCAGGTCATCCACGTACACGTGCAAGGTGCCCTGCTGCGCGACGATCTTGAGAAGGTGGGTCTTGTTCAGCTGGACAGCAGCGGGCGCACTCTTGAGCTGCTGCCAGGCGCTGTTCATCTTGCCGAGGACCACCTCGCCGGTGCCCGAGACGAGCCCCACGTAGTAGCCGTTGTGCGCGTCGTTGCCGGTCTCGGGGTTGGTGACCCGGAACAGGAGCCCCGCGTCGCCGGCGGACGTGACGGTCACCTTGGAGGAGAAGGTGAAGTCCGCGAAGCGGGTCGACTGGGCGATGGCCTTTCCGCCGGAGGCCGCGACGGCGTACTGGCCGCCTGTCACCGACCAGCTTCCGCCGTACGGCGTCCACCGGGCCGCGTTGGCGTCGAAGGTGTCCGTGAAGGTGCTGGGCGCCGGGCCCCAGGCCTCCAGCTCCGTCACGCCCACCTTGGCGCCCGCGGGGTTCTGGAACACCACGCGGATCTTCCGGGTGCTCACGGCGGGGAAGGTGACCTGGTTGGGCGCATCGCCCGCGGGGGTGGCGGGGCTCTTGCTCTGGCCCGCGATGGAGACCCACGCGCTGCCGTTCAAGGCCTGCACGTCATAGCTGGCCGGCGCCCTGACGCCCCCGCCATCATCATAGACGTGGAGCCGGACCTGGTTCACGCTGCGCACGGTGCCGAAGTCCACCGCCAGCCAGTCGCTTGCGTTGGAGGACTGGTAGTTGGTCCAGCGGCTGTTGGGGATGTCGTCGTAGTAGATGCGCCCGTCGATCGCGCGCTGCGCGTCATCGATGCTGGCGGTGTAGGAGGCCGAGGCCACCGGGTAGCCCGTGGCGTAGGCGTTGGCGGCGAAGTTCTCCATGCGCGCGGGCCGCTCCTGCGGGAGGGGCGCGGCCATGGGCAGCGTCAGCCGCTGGAGCGTGGCCGCGCTGCCGAGGAAGGCGCCGTCCTGGTACACGCGCAGCCCCTTGCCCTGGCCGTAGCGCGTGCCGTCCCGGTCATACAGCACGGTCATCAGGTGGCCGTGGTAGGGCACGTTCTCCAGCAGGAAGTAGGACCACGTACTGGGCACCAGCGGGTTCACCTCGAAGGTGTTGTCGGAGCGCGGGCGGATGCCCACCAGGCCGGAGATGACGAGATCGTTATAGGAGGAGTGGTTGTAGTGCTCGCTGTGCCCCTGGCCGTCGTAGATCCACTGGCCGGAGTCGGGGTGGAGCGCCTCGGCCACGTAGGGCCGGCCGTTCTTGTACTGCGACACGGTGTAGCCCTTGAGCACCTTGAAGTAGTCGTCCCGGGTGACATAGGGCTGGCTGTAGTTATTGAGCAGGTTGGCCATCGCGGTGATGACCTGGCTGGTGGCGAAGGGCCAGGAGACCCCGCTCCAGCGGCAGCAGCCAGCCATGGCGTCCTTCATGAACAGGCGGTGCCGCCGCTCGGCGGTGGTGGGCCCGTACGTGGCGGCGAAGCCCTGCGGATCCATCAACGCGGTCCAGGCCTCCGAGTAGGCCGGGTCGGGCATGTTGAAGTACCAGGGCACGAAGCCGAAGTGCTCCCGGCCATCGAGCAGCGTCCCCTCGGGGTACGGGTAATTCTGCGCCTGGTTGTTGCGCATCATGTGGAAGAAGAACTTCCGCGACGGGTCCCACAGCTTCTGCTGCGTGGTGGCCTTGATCGCCGCAGCGCGGCCGAGGTACCGGGACTCGAGCACCGCGTCGCCGGTGAGCCTGGCGATGCGCGCGATGGCCATGGCATCGCCATACTGGTAGGCGTTGAGCGAGGGCCGGTAGCCCGTGCCCCCGTGGTACGGATCATTCGTCTGGTACGAGCTGATGGTGAACTCGGACGCGTCCCAGACGGGCACCTGCCAGTAGAGGCCGTTGGCGGGCTCGTAGTGGTCCGACCACGCCTCGAAGTTTTCAATCAGCTCCGGAAGCAGGTCCTTGACGAAGGCCGCATCCCCGTTGACCAGGTAGCGGGCGTAGTAGGAGTCCGCCGCCCAGAAGCTGTACTGGCGCGCGCTGCCGCCGCCGCGCATCCAGAACGTCTGGTAGTCGTCGAGGTAGCGCGGGTCCCTCAACCAGCGCGCCTCGTAGATGTGGTGGCCGGCCGCGGCGCTGATGGTGTCGAACTTCTGCGAGTACCAGACCGCGTTGACGAACTCGTTGATGATGTAGCCCACGCCGGGGGTGGCGTAGCGCAGGTGCTGCAGCAGGGCGTACCAGCGGTAGTAATAGACGTCCTGGATCTGCCGGTCGGGCGCCTCGAAGAAGGGGATGTTCTTCTTGTACCAGGCCGGGTCCTGGTAGCCGCCCAGGAACGCGTCCGGGTTGAGGAACTGCGTGCCCGTCACGGCCTGGAGGACGGGCGTGGACCGGGGGGCGCTCTCCTCCTCCGCGGCCAGGACGGGGAACGCCATCAGCAAGCCGAGGACGGCCAGGGGCTGGAGGGGATGTCGGGACATGGGGTTATTGCCGGGTGAGGGTGATGGCGTCGACGGCGATGTTGAAGCCGCTGCTGGCGGCGTTTTTGCCCACGGTGGTGAAGGTGAAGACGCGCGGGTTGAGGTCCGGGAAGCTCACCGTCCCCAGGTCTGCCTCCGCCCACACCGTGGTGCTGGAGTAGTTGTCCTGCACCACACCCTGCTTGGCCCCATCGATGTCGAGCTGATACTGCCCCCGGCCGTTGTTCTTCTTCGTGCGCACGCCCACCCGGAAGGTGCCCACCGTGCGCGGGTACAGGGTGTAGGCCACCTTGGTGCCCGCGGCACCGGTGTTGTGGTAGCGGAGCCCGCCGTTGAGGGCCTCGGCCTCGACGCCCGTCGAGGACGCGTCGCCCGCGCTGGTGGGGAGCAGGTTCTCGGCCTGGTAGATGAGCACGGGGCCCTCGTGCTCCGCAGTGCTCCCCAGCCGCTTCTTGAGCTGGTCCACATAGAGGGACTGGGGCTGGAGCTCGTTGCCGGAGGTGCTCGTCTCCGCGAAGTCGGTGGGGGCCGCCACCCCGCCCGTGGGGATGTCCACCCGGGTGGCGCTGCCCCGGACGCCAATCACGTAGCCGTACCCCTGCTGCTGCGACTTGACGATGTAGCTCTTGCTCGGGTGGTACTGGGCCCCGTTCGTGTTCCAGAACACGCTCTGCGTGGTGGTGAGGCCGTGCTTGACCGTCCCGTAGGGAGACCGGTCCGCGGCCTCAGCGCTGTCGAGGTAGAGCGTGAGGTTGTCCAGCAAGTTGGCCGCGCTCAGGTGCATGTGGAAGTCAGATACCAGGCTGCCTTCGTTCATCCGGCTGTTGAACAGCACGTTGCCGGTGGTCTGCAGGGACCGGAAGTTGAAGTTGTGCCGCCCCCGGTTGGCCGAACTGTCCTTGATGAGGTTGTCGCTGCCCCGGAGGGAGAACAGGTAGCCGTTGCCGCCCTCGCCCCGGTACTGGGGCTTGCTGAACTCGCAGCTGTCCACGGTGATGTTGCGGGTGAAGGACAGGTCGAGCCCATTGGACAGCAGGTGGACATCCTGCGTGTTGGACGCGGGCCGGTACGTCTTCACGTTGACGAGCCACCCGTCCACGGTGTGGTGCAGCTTCACGCCGAAGGCGTCATGCATCTCGTACGCTCCGGTGCCGGGCACCGAGAAGTCCGTGCCCCCGGTCCCGGGCGTCGTGTTCTCCCGCATGCCGATGGCCAGGTTCTCCACGCCCACCTCCGACACGTGGGCGCCAATCTTGTAGACCCGCGCGTTGTCCCGGGTCTTCATGGCGGCGCGCAGGGGGATGTCGAGGGTGAGCGTCTTCGCGGCGGTGTCGATGGCGGTGATGCGCCGGTAGAACGTTGTCCCCTCCAGGGACTCCCAGCCGAGGCCCGCCATGTTCAGCTCGCTGATCAGCGAGGAAGTCATATCCGTGCGTAGGACGATCCAGTCACCCACGCTGAAGCCGGTCACGCTGGTGAGGGGAATGCGCGTGGTGCGGTTGGGCAGGTCCGCGCTCACGGACACGGTGGAGGTGCCGCTGGACGTCCACGCGCCTCCCGAGGCGGGCCCCACCCGGATGACGCTCTTGGCGCGCATGTTCGTCGCGTCGTTGTAGAGGAAGGTGGCCGTGGGCCCCTGGCCCCGGAGCACGACGTTGTTCTTGGTCAGGGCCAGCGCGTAGCTCTTCCCGGAGGGAGGGGCTACCCGGTAGGTCCCCCGGGGCAGGTACACCACGGCGCCCCCGCTGAGCGCTCCCGCGTCGTCGATGGCCTTCTGGAGGATGGCCGTCACGTCCGCGCCGCCCGTGTTGTTCGCGTAGTAGGGCGCCTGCGTCACGTCGATGATGCGGTCCGTGCGGAAGGGCGGCTCCGCCTGCCGCAGGCGGTAGCCGGCGTAGGAGAAGTCATGCAGGAACTGGGCGGTGTTGGCGGGGTTCGAGTCCCCGGGCTTCCAGGTGGAAGGGTACAGCGCGCTTCGCCACGGCGCCGCCGGGGCCTCGCCCGCGTGCGCCAGGCCCAGGGCCAAGCCCAGGCAAGTGAAGGCCCTGCGCCATCTCACGCTCGTCATCACGGTCTCTCCCGGGGGCTACCTTGTCCAGGAGACCATATAGACCAGTAAAAACTGGATAAACAGCTAGTTCTGACGGAGGGCGCTGGCGTCGGCGGGGACGTCGGGGGGGCGCGCGGAGCGGAGCCTCCAGATGCGGAAGGTGTGGACCCGGCGCCCCTGGAAATCGGCGGGCAGCTCGACGGGGCCCTCCAGGGTGGTGAAGCGCGCCACCAGCTCGTCGGGCGGCAGCTCCCGCTCCGAGCACCAGAGGGCGTCCTGGCCCGGAGCAACCGGGGGCCGGGGCCACGCGTCGTACTGGCTCGGCCGGGCGGGGCCCGCGGTGTCCACCGGCAGGTGCGCGTAGTGCGCGGCCTGGGAGGCGAGCTGGTAGTTGGGGGCGTAGACGACGGCGATCGGCGCGGCATCGGCGTCCGAGAACAGCCGTCCGGGCTCGGCGAGCGCGGCGAGCACGGCCCAGCCCTGGGTCCGCTCCAGGGGCACATCCCGCTGGAAGCGCAGCAGGGGAAAGAGCAGGTGGGAGCCCACGGCGAGCACCACGGCGAGCCCACTCCACGCCGCGGTCTCCAGGGCCTTCGGGGGCCGCAAGCCCGCCACGCCGACACAGACCGCGATGTAGGCCATGGCGGGCCAGTTGGCCTCGCCCCGCGTGCGGATGGCGGCGAGCCCGAAGAAGAGCAGCGGCACCACCGCCGCCGCCTTCAGGAGGAACTGCTCGCGGTCCCCCCGGAGGACATAGAGGAAGGCCAGGGGGAGCAGCACCGGCCCGCCCAGCGCGAGCTGACCTCCTAGAAACTCCAGGAAGGACTTCAGGCCTCCCTTGCCCCCCAGGCCGTGGTGGAGCTGAAAGGCGAAGCCCGCCCAGTCGAGCCGGGCATTCCACAGCACCACGGGCAGGAAGAGCAGGGCGCCCAGGAGCGCCGCGCCCCAGGCGCCCGCGGGCAGCCGCCGCCGCCGCACGGCCGCGGCCAGGAACGCTATTCCGAGCAGCAGGGCGGAGTACTTCGACAGGAGCGCCAGCCCCAGCGCCAGGCCCGCCAGCAGCCACCGCTCGCGCCAGAGCGCCCACAGCGCCAGCGTCCAGAACAGCAGCAGGGGCGTGTCCGGGGTGGCCCACACGCCTGACAGGATGGCGATGGGCACGCAGCTCCACAGCGCCGCCGCCCGCCAGGCCGCCTCGGCGTGGCCGTGCACGTCCCGCGCGAGCCCCCAGACCGCCGCCACGGTGCCCGCCCCGCAGAGCAGCGCCATGGGCCGGATGCCGAGCGCGGCGATGAGCCAGGCGACCAGGGGCGGATGATCGTAGTAGCCCCAGTCCAGGCGCTGCGACCATTGCCAGTAGTACGCCTCGTCGAAGTAGACGTCCGTTCCCAGCGCCAGGGCGAGCCGGATGGCCGCACTCAGGGCAAGCAGGGCAAGGCAGGCTTTCATCGGCTGGGTCAACGGGACACTGGCGGTGAGGGCCACGCCCCGGACAAAGCGCACCCAAGGCCAATTGAACAGGGGAGAAGGGCCTTGTGTTTTCCAGGAATGACACTGGAGGTGTCTTTCTGGCTTGCTCCCAGTTCAGGGGGTTCCTATTCCAGAGGTTCCTCCTCTCCGCGAGCCGCAGCGATCATGGACCCTTCCCAGACGCCCTCCCGTGCCGGTAACCGACTCGCCCGCGAGCATTCTCCGTACCTGCGGCAGCACGCGCACAACCCGGTGGATTGGTACCCCTGGGGACAAGAGGCGCTGGAGCGCGCCCGGGCGGAGGACAAGCCCATCCTGCTGTCGGTCGGCTACTCCGCGTGCCACTGGTGCCACGTGATGGCCCATGAGTCCTTCGAGAATCCGGCCATCGCGGGGGTGATGAACGCGCACTTCATCAACATCAAGGTGGACCGGGAGGAGCGGCCGGACCTGGATCAAATCTACCAGGGGGTGGTGCAGCTCATGGGGCAGGGGGGCGGCTGGCCCCTCACCGTGTTCCTCACGCCGGACCTGCGGCCCTTCTACGGCGGCACCTACTTCCCGCCCCAGGACAAGTATGGGCGCCCGGGGTTTCCCAAGGTGCTGGCCTCGCTCCATGACGCCTGGATGAACGACCGGGAGAAGGTGCTGTCCCAGGCGTCGGACTTCCAGGAGGGGCTGGGGGAGCTGGCCACCTATGGCCTGGAGGCGGCCCCGGCGGCGCTCACGGTGGACGACGTGAAGAAGATGGGCGAGCGGATGCTGCGCCACGTGGACCCGGTCCACGGCGGCTTCGGGGGCGCGCCCAAGTTCCCCAACCCCATGAACGTGTCCTTCATGCTCCGGGCCTGGCGGCGGGGCGGCCCCACGCCGCTCAAGGACGCGGCCCTGCGGACGCTGGAGCACATGGCGCTGGGGGGCATCTACGACCAGCTCGGCGGCGGCTTCCACCGCTACGCCGTGGACGAGCGCTGGCGGGTGCCGCACTTCGAGAAGATGCTCTACGACAACGCCCAGCTCCTGCACCTGTACGCCGAGGGCGAGCAGGTGGAGTCCCGGCCCCTGTGGCGCAAGGTGGTGGAAGAGACCGCGGCGTACGTGCGCCGGGAGATGACGGACGCGCGGGGCGGCTTCTACGCCGCGCAGGACGCGGACAGCGAGGGCGAGGAGGGCCGCTTCTTCGTGTGGACTCCGGCGCAGGTGTGCTCGGCGCTCGCCCCGGAGCACGCGAACCTCCTCCTGCGCCACTTCCGCATCACCCCCCAGGGGAACTTCGAGCACGGCACCACCGTGCTGGAGGTGGCCGTGCCCGCCGCGCAGATCGCCCAGGAGCGGGGGCTGCCCGTGGAGGCGCTGGAGCGCACCCTGGCGTCCGCGCGGGAGGCCCTCTTCGGCATCCGCGAGCAGCGGGTGAAGCCCGGGCGGGACGACAAGATTCTCTCGGGCTGGAATGGGCTGATGATTCGCGGGCTGGCGTTCGCCTCGCGGGTGTTTGGCCGGCCGGAGTGGGCGCACCTGGCGGCCGGGGCCGCGGACTTCGTGCTCACGCACATGTGGGATGGGACGCGGCTGAGCCGCTCCTATGAAGAGGGCGGGGGCCGCATCGACGGCTTCCTGGAGGACTACGGCGACTTCGCGGCGGGGCTCACGGCGCTCTACCAGGCCACCTTCGAGGCGAAGTACCTGGAGGCCGCGGGCGAGGTGGTGAAGCGGGCGGTGGAGCTGTTCTGGGATGAGGAGAAGCAGGCCTACCTGTCCGCGCCGAAGGGGCAGAAGGACCTGGTGGTCGCCACCTACTCGCTCTTCGACAACGCCTTCCCCTCGGGCGCCTCCACGCTCACCGAGGCGCAGGTGGCCCTGGCGGCGTTGACGGGGGACAAGTCCCAGCTGGAGCTGCCCGAGCGGTACCTGTCCCGGATGCGCAAGGCGCTGGAGGAGAACCCGCTGGGGTATGGGCACCTGGCGCTGGCGGCGGACACGTTCCTGGATGGGGGCGCGGGCATCACCTTCGCGGGCACGCGGGAGCAGGTGGCCCCGTTGCTGGAGGCGGCGCAGCGCACCTTCGCCCCCACCTTCGCGGTGGGGTGGAAGGAGCCGGGCGCCGCCGTGCCGCCGCTGCTGAAGGAGCTCTTCGAGGGGCGCGAGCCGGTGGCGGGACAGGCCGCGGCCTACGTCTGCCGGGGCTTCGCCTGCGAGCGGCCGCTCACGAAACCGGACGAGCTGGCGGCGCGGCTCATGGCCCCGCCGTAGGCCCCGTCTCAGAAGTCTGTGACTGGGCAATGGCGCCCGGTTTGGGGTACACCCCGCTTCCGGAGAGCCCATGGGAGCCAGGACCCTCATCATCCTGCTGGCCTACAACGAGGAGGCCAGCATCGCCGCCACCGTGCGAGAGCTTCGCGGCCAGCTTCCCGCCGTGGACGTGCTGGTGGTCGATGATGGCTCCCGGGATGCGACGGCGGCGCGGGCCCGCGAGGCCGGCGCGGGGGTGGTGCGCCATCCCTTCAACCTGGGCGTTGCCGCGGGCGAGTCCACGGGCCTTCTGTACGCGCTGCGCCAGGGCTATGCGCGCGCGCTGCGGATGGATGGGGATGGGCAGCATGATCCGCAGAGTGTTCCCCTGCTGCTGAAGGCGCTCGACGAGGGCGCGGAGCTGGTGGTGGGCAGCCGCTTCGCCGGGGTGGCCAGCTTCCAGTCCACGTGGCTGCGCCGCCTGGGCAGCCGGTTCATCGCCCACCTGCTCTCGTCGCTGTGCCGGCAGCGCATCACGGATCCGACCTCCGGCTTCCGTGGCTTCGGGCCCCGGGCCATGCGCCTGTTCTCGACACGCTTTCCTCACGACTACCCGGAGCCCGAGAGCGTGCTGATGGCCTCGCGGCAGCACCTGCCCATCGTGGAGGTGCCCGTGCGGATGCGCTCCCGGCGCGCGGGGCTGAGCTCGCTCACCCCGTGGCGCTCGGTCTTCTACATGGCCAAGGTGTCCTTCGCGCTCCTGCTGGAGCGGTTCCGGACGGTCTGAGGCGCATGAGCCGCTCCAGCATCATCGTCCTGGCGGTCTCGGCCCTCTTCGGCCTGGCGGTGCTCCTCTCGGCGCGCCGCAGGCGGACCCCGGAGCGCCACACCTTCAGCTGGTTGCTGGTCTCCGTCTTCACCGCCGCGCTGGCCATCTGGCGCGGCGCCATTGATGCGATCGCCGCGGCGATGGGCATCTATTACGCGCCCTCGGCGCTCTTCTTCCTGGTCTGCCTCGTGCTGCTGTGGCTGCTGTTCCGGCTGAGCCTTCAGGTGGCCGAGCAGCGCAGTCAGATTCAGCGCCTGGCGCAGGAGCTCGCCGTGCTGACGGCGCAGCGTGAGCCCCAGGCTCCCGCCGGGGCGACGGCCTCCGAGGACCCCGGGCCCCCGGTCCGCTGAGCCATGTTCCAGGAGCCCGCCTTGCCGGAAGCCGCCTCTCCGGTTCCCACGTCCGGCACGCCGCCCCCCCGGGGGCTGGGCGCGCTGCTCTGTCTGCTGCTGCTCCTCGTCCTGCTTCCCGCCGCGGCGGCGAGCGTGCTCCGCGCCGCTCTGGGATTGCCGCTGTGGGTGGGGGCCGCCGTGGGTGGGGTGGGGGCGCTCGGCATCACAGGCAGGGCCTTCACGCGCGGGCCCGTGTGGCCCACGCACATGGGGGGCTCCCTGCTCCAGGCGCTGTACCTCGCCGCGGTGGCGAGGGTGACGTGGGGCATGCTGGGCATCCCCGTGCTGGACGGGCTGGTCTCGGTGGGCGGCGGGGATGCGGGCAACCACGCCGCGCTGCGGATGGACTTCGTGACCCGCGATCCTGGCACCTACCAGGGCTTCACCTTCTTCCACACGGTGACGTACGGGGCGCAGTGGCTGTTCGGCCTGGACACGTTCGCGGGCTTCCGGGTGGGCTTCTATCTGGTGCCGGCCGTCCTCGCGGTGGCGCTCGCCGCTGCGCTCGAATTCGTGGCGGTCCGGCTGTGGCGCTCACCTCGCGCCTGGGCCGTGGCGCAGGGGGCCCTGCTGGCGCTCACCGTCACCGTGTGGCCCTTCCTGCTGCTGCGGCTGCTGCACTACCACCAGGCAGATGGCTTCTATGGCCACCTCTTCGGGCTGGTGCCGCTGGTCCTCGCCTGGGTGGCCTATGCGCTGCCCCGCACGGCCTGGGGGCGGTGCGCGGCGCTCGCTGGGTTCACGGTCCTCTACCGGTTCACCTATGGGCTGAACCTGGGGGACTTTCTCCTCATGGCGGGCGTGCTGGCGCTCGGGGAGGGCTTCTTCTCCTTCGGCCGGGAGCAGCGCTCCCTGGCGTGGCTCGCGCGGCTCATGGGGCTCGTGTTCCTGGCGGCGGGGGCCTATGCCTATACGAAGCTGCTGCCCCTGGGGCCCGTGTACGGCAGCCTCGTTCACCATGACGCCGTGCGGGCCCTGCGGACCCAGGCCTGGGCCGTGGCGGGGCTCCTGGCCTTGCGCTTCGTCTCCTCGCGGGAAGACAAGGTGGAGCGGCGGCTGATCGACTTCGCCGTGCTCTTCGGCGGCTTCAACGCGCTGGTCCAGGTGGCATACCTGAAGGCGGGGATGCCCGTGGGGTACTACTTCCTCAAGTACGGCTTCCACGCGGTGGTGTTGCTGCTGAGCGCGGCCCTGCTCGTGACGAGCCTCCGGATGGGGGCGATGGTGCAGGCGGCGCCCTTCCGCACGAGACAGAGGAGCGTGGCCCTGGCCCTGCTCATGGCCGTGGGGCTGTTCGCGGTGGCGCATGGGTGGAGCCGGGCCTTCGCGGCCTACACGCCCAGCTACCAGGAGCGGGCGCGGGGCCAGCCTCCGTTCGCCCTGCTCGGGGCGCTGGAGGACCGGGAGAGCTCCGCGCTCATCCGCCAGGTGCTGCGCGAGGAGGGGAAGCGCTTCGGGGGGCTCTTGAGCCCCTCCTGGGCCCGGGTGAACTTCTCGAACGTGGCCCTGGGCTGGGTGCCGGAGGATTACACGGCCACCAACGGGCACTGGCCCGTGTTCGCCGAGGGCAAGGTGCGGCGGGGCCCTGGCGCCTGTGTCTTCTGGGAGGCCTCCCCCGAGGACTGGGAGGCCTACCGGCAGCAAGCGGAAGAGGGGAGGCCGGTCCTGGAGGCCCAGGTGAAGCGCCTCCAGTCCGAGCCGGGGCGCTCCTGCCGGCAGTACCCCGTGGCCTGGACGGCGTCCGGCACCCGGACGCTCTGCTTCCTCTGCGAGTAGCGGCTCAGGGCGCGACGATGCGGCGGTAGCGCGCCTGGAGGAAAAGGTAGGCCGCATAGGCCACCAGCCCCAGGGCGACGATGCCCAGCAGCACCGCGCCGAACGGCTGGTCCGCGAGGACGGCCAGGGATTCATCCAGCCCCTTGGCCTCGCTGGGGTTGGACCGGAGGGCGGCGAGCAGGAGGAAGCCGCCGATGAGGGTGAAGACGACGCCGCGCGCCGCGAGCCCGAAGCGGCTCACCCGGATGGCCCACTCGCGGTGGGTGGGCGTCATGCGCCCCAGCGAGAGCTTCTCGCGGAACTTCGCCGTGTACGCGTTGCGGAACTGGGCGATGGCGAAGGCCATCACACCCGCGCCCACCAGCGCGACCAGCGCGGCCCCGAAGGGCTGGGAGAGCAGCTCCGCCGTCCACCCCTGGGTGCCACGGCCCTTCTGGGCCCCGGCGCCCGTCACCAGGTGGACCGCGGACAGGGCGAGCGTGACGTGCAGGATGCCACTGCCGAAGTAGCCCGCGCGGGTGACGAGCCCCTTGCCGTCGCGGCCCTTCTTCTCGGGATCCAGGATCGCCTGGACGAAGCGCCAGGCGGCGAAGGCGACGAGGCCCGCCGCCAGGAGCGACATCAGCACGATGCTGAAGGGTTGCTCTGCCAGAGTGACGAGCGCGCCTTTCGTGTCCGTGGCCTTGCCGCCGGAGCCCAGCGCCAGCTTCACCGCGAGCACCCCGATGGTGGCGTACACCACACCCCGGGCCGCGTAGCCAAACCGGGCATAGCGCGCCACCCAGCCGCCCACCGTGTGTCCTGCCTGCTCCAGACGCTCCATGCTAGGCCCATGGCCCATCCGCAGTGTCGCCATCGTGTCTTCTCCCGGATGCTTTGGCGGGCTTGAAGATGGGCATTCACACGGCCAGGACATGTCAGGGCTTGCCTGTGTGCTTGCCCTCCACGCTGGACGGTTCGAACCAGGTGTAGCGCCCTTGCCACTTCTGGAAGTCGCCCTCGCAGGTGCCCCAGTAGTAGCCGGTGCGGTAATTCTCCAGGCAGGTGGAAAGGTTGATCAGCTCGCTGGCCTTCCGGTGCATGCCGCCGAGGCGGTGCTGCTCGTCACCGTGGGTGAGGTGCACCACGTCGCCGTGGCGTTTCTGGGTCAGGCCCAGGGCGAGCTGCAAGCGGATGAGCAGGTCCAGGTCCTCCCATCCCCAGCCCGACAGCTCCGAGCTCATCCCGTTGATTTTCTCGAAGTGCTTGCGCCGCATCATCACCAGCCCAGGCCCGTTGCGGCTGCCGTCGCGCAGGTTCATGCGGCGGGTCTCCACCTGCGCGACGCGGCCCTTCTGGTCCACGAAGCGCATGAGGTAGGCCAGCTCCCGCAGGCGCGAGCGGCGCTTGGAGGGCGGGTGCGACTCGAAGACGCGGTCCACGGTGACGAAGTGCCGCTTGCCCAGCAGCGCCAGGGACTCCGCCAGGAAGTCCCTCCGCAGCACCACATCCGTGTCGAGGAAGAGCAGGTGCCCGGCCCGGGCCGTGGAGGCGCCCAGGTTGAGCGCCAGGGACTTATTAAAGGAGGTGCCCCGCATCTCCAGGCCGCGCAGCCCCGGGAAGCGGTGGGCCCGGAGCACCCGGCGGAACATCCGGATGTCCCCGCCGCAGTTCACCACCAGCACCTCGAAGGGGTGGGCAGCGAAGAAGCGGCGGTTGCGGCCCAGGGTGGCGTCCAGCTCGGGCCGCCCGCTCCAGGGGATGATGATGGACAGCTGGGGCTGCTTCGCTTCCATGCCGTCCCTCGCCTCGTGTCCGTTTGGGGTCAGAAGGCGTGCGCCTCGTCCCCGGCGGCCTTGCCGAAGCCCTCGATGATGCCCCGGTTCTGCGGCACCGTGCAGGGGCACACCTCGTAGCGGCAGGGCCGGGGTGCCTCCCACAGCTTCAGCGTCCCGTCGAAGACGTTGCCCAGGTGCCCATCCCCGAAGCGCTTGCCGGGGTAACACGAGAAGGCATCCCCCTTGGGGTGGATGATGAAGTACTTGCTGCCCGCGTGGCACAGGCGGCCCTTGAGCTGGTAGCCGCGGTTCATCTGGGACGGGGACACCATGTCGCCGAAGGCCCGGTCGATGCGCCAGCGGTCCAGCCACCCGTACTCGGCCGGCTTGCCGTTCACCCGCATGAGCTGCGGGTAGAACTTGATGCCCGCCTCCTCGAAGCGCTCGCGGCTCCCGGAGACCGCGGGCACCTGTCCGGGCACCACCACGCTGTTGACGACGAAGGTCGCCCGGGGCCACCTGGCCAGCATCGCCTGGACCGCCTGGGCCTTCTCGAAGAAGACCGCCTCCTCCACCTCCTCGCGGTGGAGCGAGCACGAGAAGGTGCGCAGTTGCTCGCCCGCGGCCTCGATGAAGGTGGAGAGCACCCGCAGCGGGGCGGAGAGGTTGGTGAGCAGCGAGACCTTGTGTCCCGCCGCGGCCAGCCGCTGGGCCACCTCCGGCAGCCGCTTGAGGAGGAAGGGCTCGCCGCCGGAGATCTTGAACTCCCAGCTTCCGGGCAGGGCGGTCAGCGTGGCGAGGGCCGCTTCGAGCTGTGCGTCCGTGGGGCCGCCGATGCCCGGCATGTGCTTCTGGACGCAGTAGGTGCAGCGGTAGTTGCACCCGCCGACGATGTTCCAGCTCACGGTGGGCCGGGGGCCGCTCATGGCAGGTCTCCCGCTTCGAGCATCTCGCGCAAGTCCCGGGAGGCCGCGAAGTTCATGTCGTGTTTTCCGCAGCGGGCGCAGCCCGGATAGTACTCCCCGCGGTGCAGCCGCTGGCGCACCGCCTCGTACGCGGGGGCCCGCCACACCTCCTGGAACGTACCGTCCTTCACGTGCCCGGCCTCGATGTGCTCGCAGCAGAAGAAGACGCGCCCGTCCACGTAGACGCGGCTGTAGAGGTAGCCCGCGAAGCAGCCTGTCTCCTGCCCGGAGGGCCACTTCCCCGAGAGCTGCGCCTCGTACGCATCCAGGTTGTGCTTCACCTTCAGGGCCTTGGCCTGCTTGCGCGCCGCGGGAATCAGCTCTTCGAGGACCTGCTGCCGCTGGGCGGCCGTGAGCGCGTGGTGCTCGGTGCCCCGGGGCACATCCCCCACCTTGAAGGAGGCCCGCGCGCCCACCTCGTGCGCGAGTTGCACCATGGCGGGCAGCTCCAGGTAGTTCACCCTGTTGATGACCTGCACCAGGTTCACGGCCGTCACGTCCCGCACCGTCCGGACACCCTCCAGCAGCCGGTGGAACGTCTCGGGCGGCTGGTTGGGGTGATAGGTGGCGTAGGTCTCCGGGGAGGCGGAGGCCATGTTGAGGAGCATCTGGTCCACCGCGAGCGCCCGCACCCGCTCCCAGTCACACAGGGTACCATTGGAGATGACGGTGAGCCGCAGGCCCCGGGCCTTCACCTGGGCGATGAAGGCGTAGATGTCCGGGTGGGTGAAGGGCTCGCCTCCGCCGCTGATGACGATCCGCTCGGCGCCCGCTTCGGCGCATTCCGCCACCATGCGGTGGAAGGTGGCCGCGTCCATCCGCTGCCGCTTCCAGGCCACCGGCTTGGGCTGGGCCAGGTCCGGCGCGTAGTTCCAGCAGGTGATGCAGTCGAGGTTGCACGCGTTGGTGACGTCCAGGTGGACCGTCTCGGGCCCCGTGCGAGGCCTGCGCTCCAGGTAGCCCTTCAGGCGTTCCTTCATCGCATCCGGGTTCTTCATGTGAGCAGCTCCAGCAGCGCCCGGGCCGCGGGCTCCGCGCCATTGCGCTCCACCTTCTTCCGGGCCCCCGCGCTCAGGCGCTGGCGCACCTCGGGCTTGAGCACCTCCCGCACCGCCTGGGCGAGCCCGTCCCGGGTCAGTGGCACGCACGAAAGCCCCGCCCCGGCCGCCGCCACCTCGCGCGCGCGCTTCTCCTGGTCATCCACCATCCGCTCGAAGGGGATGAAGACGGAGGGGATGCCCGCGTAGAGCAGCTCGTGCACGGCGTTGTAGCCCGCCGCCGTCACCGCCGCGTCGAAGGCGGGCAGGAAGTCCAGCGCGGGGTAGCGGCCCTGGAGCACCACCGCACCCTCCAGCGCGGGCGGCTGCTCGCGCCACAGCGGGCCCGCGCCCACCACCAGCCGCACGCCGGGCAGCTCTTGGACGACCTGGGCCGTGAGCGTCAACGCGCGGGCCCCTTCGGGGTCTCCTCCGCCCCCGAAGGAGGCATAGAGCAGGGTGCCCTCCTCGGGCAGCCCCAGGGTCTTGCGCGCCTGGGCCCGGGTGGGCAGCTCGTGGCGCTCGCGGATGAGGATGGGGCCCACGGCCAGGGCCTTGGCGGGCTCGGGCACCGGCCCGGCCTGGGCCACGCTGTCGTGGGGGATGAGCACCCGGTCATACAGCCGCAGCGAGGCCTGGAGCAGCCCGGAGCCGGCCGCCTCGGCCCGCTGCTCGCGGAAGACGAAGACGTTCTTCTGCCGCCAGCGCAGCACGGGGATGAGCTCCTCGAAGGAGCCGGTGGGGTAGGTGTCCACCACCAGCACGTCCGGGTCGAACGCGGCCAGGGTGTTCCACGTCACCGTCTGCGCCAGCTTGAGGTAGGTGCCCTTGCGCAGGCCACAGTGCTCGCGGATGGTCTTCGAGGGCAGCTTCACCGCCGCGAAGCCCTCCCGGTAGATGACGTGGTCCGCCTCGGAGGAGGTGAGGAAGAGCACCTCGCACTCGGGAGAGAGCCGCCGCAGCGCCCGCGCGATGGAGACCAGGCGCGTGACATGGCCCAGCCCCAGGCCGTTGACGGCATAGAAGACGAAGCGGGGCGCGCCCATCAGGAGTGATCTCTCCAGTCGCGTTCCTGGTTGCGTTCACCGGCTCGCACCGCCGCCTCCTGGGCCGCGGCCTGGGCCGCCGCCGCCTCGCTCGCGCCGTCGAGGTCCAGCAGCTTGCTCACGCCGTAGGCCGCCAAGCCCGTCGCCAGCGCCCCGCCCGCGGCCAGCGCCGCCACCTCTCCCAGGGAGCGCTCCGGGGTGTACTGCCACGCGGGTACCTGGCTCAGGTTCGGATAGGTCTTGTGGCGGTGGGTATACGGGTCGTACCCCGCCAGCTCGCTCCAGTGCTGCGCCTTGCCGCCCGGTGCCATCAGGACCTTCACGGGAGGCGGCTGGCCCGCGGAGGCCATGTTCGCGCACGGGGGACACGCCAGGACGTTCGTGACGTCCGTGCCCCGCTTGAGGGGTACCCCCTTCCGGAAGGTGGCGTTGGCCAGCGGGCGCGCGCAGAAGTAGCAGCCCACGCGCTCGCCTTCGGGCAGAAACGCCTTTTCGCCGAAGAGGCGCTGGGCCCACTGCCGCGCGGCCTCCGCGCTCTCCTGGGCGTTCTGGACTTCCACCTCGGCCTCCGGGAGCCAGAGCCCCCCTGGCTGGACCCGCGCCAGGGCCTCGCGCGCCCGCTGCTCGGCCATCGTGGCCTGGTTGAGGACCGCCCGCAGGTCGTCGTCCTCGTTCAGCCGCAGGGCATGTTCCACCTGGATGAGCTTGCCGGCGCTCTTCTCCAGCCGCGCTTCGTACCGCTGGAGGTCCTTTGGGGGCACGGGGGGCTCCAGACCCGATGGCCCGCGCCGCCGGACCGCGGAGGTCGTCTTGAACACCCGGTACATCACGAACAGGAGGATGCCGCCGGAGATGAGGAGGCAGGCAAGGGGCAAGAGCATCGGGGATGGGGAGCTTGCGGAAGAGGACTCCTGGCCCGTTTCGGCGAAGCCCATCTCCCGCAGCTTGCCGTCGATCTCCGCCTGCTTGTACGCCGGGTCGAGGGTGCGCGCGTGGAGCAGGGCGTCCCGGGCCTCGTCGAAGCGGTTGAGCTTCCGCAGCGCCAGGCCCCGGTTGTACTGCCAGCGCGCCTTGCCGGGCTCCAGCGCCGCGGCCTGATCGAACCACCCAAGCGCCCCCGCGTAATCCTTGGCGTCGTAGAGGCGCTTGCCCTGCTCGTACACCGCCAGGGCCTGGGCGGAGACGTCTGCCCCGGCCTGTGAAGGGGGGGCCTCCGGGGCTTCCTGCGCCCAGGCCAGGGGGGCCAAGAGAAGCAGCACCCCCAGCGCCAGGATGTTCCTTTGCGTCACGTGCCAGCGCTCCCGCGAGTTGGAGGCTGGCGACGTTAACAGGTTACGGCTCGGCCAGGACGGCTTCCAGGGTCCGGGCCTGCACCCAGCCGTCGTGATACACGACGCCCACGGGCTGCACGGTATCGCTCCGGTAGAGCCCCACCTTCAGGTAGTTGAGCATGCCGGAGAACATCGTCGCGATCTTCTTCTTGGGCAGCACGAGCTGGCCGTTGTGGTACAGCTCCACGAAGCCCACGGTGGCATCGGCGGACCACTTCACGTGGAAGATGAAGTCGTGCCACGTGTTGCGCACCAAGGGCGTCTTCCAGACGATGACCGGGCTGTTGCCGCCAATCGACAGGCGGATCTCCTCGCCGTAGACGTAGAACTCCACGGGCGGCGAGCCGCTGCTGCCCTCGTGGTGCCACTGGGTGAAGAGCTGCCAGGTCTTCACGCTGGGGAAGTCCGAGGCGAACCGGGTGCTCCAGCGGTAGTAGAACTCGGAGTTCACCGGCTCGCGGGACATGTAGACCAGCTCGTTGCGGTTGCCGCTCGAGTTGATGGGGTCATCGCCCTGCTTCACGGTGGCCTTGATGGCGTAGGAGCCCTGGCGGGCAGGCGAGTTGACGACCTGCAGCCGGTCCGCGCTCACCGCCTGGGTGTGGCTCCACTGGGCGATGCTCCCCGTCTCGAAGTCGCCGCGCCACACCACGCCGGGGACCGCCGCGGCCGCCTCGCCCGCGCAGACCCGGGCCTCGGTGATGGAGGACCACTGGCTCACGCTGTTGCCATCCACCTTGATGCGCAGGTAGCGCGCGCTGCGTGAGGTGAACCGGTACGTCTCGGCGGCGGTGGTGGTGCCGCTGCTGGTGCCGCTGTAGACGGAGGTGAAGTTCGTCCCGTCCGTGGAGACGGACAGCGAGAAGGGGCTGGTGCGCAGGTTGCCCTGGTGCCACGCCACCGCCGCACCGGCGATGTTCTTCGCCGCGCCGAGATCAAACTGGAGCCAGCTTCCGGGGCCGAGGTGGCTCCAGCGCGTCGCCAGGTTGTCGTCCTGGGTGTTGCTGGGCCCGTTGCCATCGCCGTCATCGCCGATGGCCGTCACCGTGGTGGCGGCCAGAATCGAGCAGTTCTGCAGGGTGAGGGCCTCCGCCTGCGTCTCCACGGGCGGAAGGGTTTCCTCCTCGGACAGAGCGCCGGGGCCACACCCCGCGAACGGGGAGGCGAGCAGCGCGGTGGCGAGGAAGAGAGACTTCTTGTGCATGGGGGGAAAACTCCAGGGGTTCAGGGGGTGTCCAGAACCCAACTGCACCTCCCGTGCCCACGGGCCTCGCCCTGTGCGATTCCTGACATTTTGAGAACTTGGGGACGGGGGGGTGGAAACCCCCGGTTGACACCTGGGACAGACACGCGCGCTCCATGCCCCGTCCCGGGAGCGCTAGTCCGCCCCGCCGCCGGGGGCCCGTACCCCATGCTCTACCATCATCCGGTGGAGCAGTTGGCGGGAGATGCCCATGCGCCGCGCCGCCGCGGAGACGTTGCCCCCGTTCTCCTCCAGGTGCCGCCGGATGAAGCCGCGCTCGAAGGATTGGATCACCGCCTCACGCGCTTCGCGCAGGGTCAGCGAGGGGGCCTCCGGAGCGGGGGCCGCCGCGGAAGCCTCGGCCCCCGGGAGCAGCGAGGCCAGCGAGGGGAAGAGCGTCAGCCGTGTCACCGCGTTGCGCAGCTCCCGGACGTTGCCCGGCCACTGGTGGGCCTGGAGCATCTCCAGGGCATGGGGCGGCAGGTCCGCCAAGGTGCGCGGCGGCGTCTGGGCGGCGAGGAGGCGCTCCACCAGGAGGGGAATGTCCTCGGGCCGCTCGCGAAGCGGGGGGACATGGGCTTCCAGGACGGCCAGCCGGTAATAGAGGTCCTGCCGGAAGGTGCGCGCGTGGACCTGCTCGCGCAGGGGGCGGTGCGTGGCGGCGACTACGCGCACATCCACCTTGCGGGGCTGGGTGCCACCAAGGGGGCGCACCTCGCGGGACTCCAGCATCCGCAGCAGCTTGGGTTGCAGCTCCAGGGGCAGCTCGCCCACCTCGTCCAGGAAGAGGGTCCCGCCGTGGGCCTGCCCGGCGAGCCCCTCCCGCGACTCCACGGCGCCCGTGAAGGCGCCCTTCACCGCGCCGAACAGCTCCGCCTCGATGAGGTTGGGGGCCACGGCGCTGCAATCGAACACCACCCAGGGGCCGTCGTGGCGGGGGCTCACATCGTGGATGGCGCGGGCGAGCAGCTCCTTGCCCGTGCCGGACTCCCCCAGCAGGAGCACCGTTTCCTCGCCCGCGGCGGCGCGGTGGAGCTGGGCGAAGAGGGCCCGCATGCGCACGCTGGCGCCCACGGCCGCGCCGAAGTGGGGCTCGGGCCACAACGGCTTCTGCTGGGGCGTGCCCGCCAGCTCCAGGCTCAGGACGCACTGCCCCATCCGCACCTGGGCACCAGGAGGCAGCAGGGCCTCCTTCAGCCGGACGCCTCCCACCACCAGCCCGTTCTTGCTGCCCAGGTCCCTGACCAGCACGCCTTCCTCGGTGAGCCGCAGCAGACAGTGCCGGCCCGAGATGGTGCGGTCATGCACCAGCAGATCCGCGCCCCGGCTGCCCACCACCATCGGCTCCAGTCCGAGCAGGGCAGCGACCGGTTCACCCCTCGGCGGACGGACCACGACGCGCAGCGTGGGCACGTGGATCCATTCCTGATGTGCGTGCCGGAAGACCGAGAGTGTGAGGGATGAGAGGGGCATGCAGGGAGGCGAGGGCGGCAGGACCATCCCCGCTTGGAATGATATAGCGGCCTGTATGATCTCCCCGGTCATCGCCAGCTCGGCCCCGCTGACGGCCGTCTGCTCTCCTCTCACGCAAGCGCTTGCTCCCTGGCGGGTGTGAAGGGTGATGAGAGAGCGCATCCTCGGTCCTTATCGTCTGCTGAACCGCCTGGGACGGGGCGGCATGGGCGAGGTCTGGGAAGCGGAGCCCCTCCATCAGCCTGGCGCACGGGTGGCGCTCAAGGTGTTGCATGGCGATGAGCGGCTCTCCCAGGCCTGGGGGCGCTTCATCGGCGAGGCGCGGATCGGCGCGCTGCTGGATCATCCGCACATCGTCCGGACGCTGGACCTGGGACGGGAAGGGGAAGACCTCTACCTGGTGATGGAGCGGCTGGAGGGGATGCCCCTGTCCCATCTGGACCTGGTGTCCGAAGGGCCGCTCCCCTGCGGGATGGTGGTGGAGATGGGCCTCCAGGTGCTGGAGGCGCTCGCGTATGCGCAGAACGCGCCCTCGCCCGCGGGTGTCCGCCTGGGGCTCATCCACCGGGACCTCAAGCCCTCCAACCTCTTCCTGACGGCGGAGGGGAAGGTGAAGCTCATCGACTTCGGGATTGCCCAGGCCGCGGGCCTGGAGCTGACGCAGACGCGCTCGGGGCTGGTGCGGGGCAGCCTGCCCTATCTGTCCCCGGAGCAAGCGCGTGGCGAGGCGCTCGACACCCGGAGCGACTTGTTCTCGCTGGGGCTCGTGTTGCACGAGCTGCTCACCGGACGCCGGGTGTTCCACCAGTCCAATGAGGCCACGGTGCTCAGTGCGCTGCTGTGGAGCCCCATCCCCCCGGTGCGCCAGTTCCGCGCGGACGTGCCCGTGGCGCTCAACGCCGCGCTCATGTGGGCCCTGCGGCGCGACAAGGAGGAGCGGCCCGCGTGCGCGGAGGCGTTCGCCGAGGCGCTGCGGACGGCGCTGCCGGCGGAGGAGCGGTGGCCCCCGGCGCGGCTTGCCCAATGGAGCGTGCACCGGAAGGCGTGCGTTCCCACGGCACCGGTGGAGTGGACGGCGGTGTTTCCGCCGGGCACGGCGACGGTGCCCTCGCGCCTGACGGAAGTGCTCCCGGTGGCGCCACCGGAGCCCGTGCCGCCAGCACCCCGCGCCAGCGCCGGTGGGTGGCGAGGCGCGGTGATGGCCGCCGGGGTGCTCCTGGTGGCCGGAAGCGTGGGCGTCCTGGCGAACCCCTGGGGCCGCCATGTCGCGCGGCAGTACACCCAGGCCCTGGCGGTGCTCGAAAGCCCTCCGCCCACGGAGGAGGCGCTTCCGCCCGGGGAGGCCGGGCCCCAGGAGCCCGCCCGGATGCCCGCCCCGGCTGGTGTCGGCTCCTCGTCCTTCGCCGTGCGCCGGTTTCCCTCCCGTCCCCCCGCTCCCCCGGTCCCTCCGGAGGCACCTGGGTACGTGACCATCGAGTCACGGCAGGCAGGCGCGGCGCTCTCCATCGGTGGCATCTCGCTGGGGGCCGCGCCCCTGCGCCGTCACAAGGTGTCACCGGGCGCGTACACGGTGGATGCGGTGCTTCCCGATGGGCGCAGGCAGCAGAAGACGTTTCAGGTCGCCCCTGGCACGGATGCCCAGCTTTTGCTGGAGTGGTGAGCCGAGCGTCATGCCTTCCACCCCAACGGCCTCGGGCCCCGGTCCGGGTCCGGAGTGGAAAATCCTGGTCTTCGCGGCCCTCATGCCGCTGTTGACCGTCCTGGATTTGCTCACCCTGTCCCGCTTCATCCCCGGGACGTTCGCGCTGCGGGTGGTGTGGGGCCTCGAGCTGGCCGTCTTCGCGTTCGGGATGCCGCGGGCTTCCGAGAGGGGACGGCGCTGGCTCGTTCTGGGCAATGCCGTGTGGGGCTCGATCTCCTACCTGCTGCTCGTGTTTCTCACGGGCGCGCTGGAGAGCCCCTATGTCTACCTGGTGTTCACGCTCCCCCTGCTGGTGGCGTTCATGTTTCCGGAAGAGCCGAGCATGACGACGGTCTGTGGGGTCATCTGCTTCGTGGGCACCTTGTGGCAGGTGCGGGAGACAGGGACGTCCTTTTCCCAGGGCGCTGCCTGGCTGTCCCTGATCGCCCTGTCCACGTTCCTCGGTGAATACGGCTCCTCACGGTTCCGCAGGGAACTCGAGGCACGCAACGAGGTGCGGGTGGAGCGCACCCGCCGCGAGGCCGCGGAGAAGTTCGCCCGGGCGGTCCGCCACCAGACCCAGTCCGAGAAGCTCGCCACCGTGGGCCGGCTGGCCGCCAACGTGATGCATGAAATCAACAACCCGCTGGCGTTCGTGCGCTCCAACCTGCACTTCCTCCAGAAGGAGCTGCTCGCCTTGCCCCTGCCTTCCGAAGTTCGCGGAGAGTTCGAGGAGGTGCTCACGGAGACGCGCACGGGCCTGGACCGCATCCAGCAGATCGTCGCGGACCTGAGGGGCTTCTCCCGCATGGACGTGGAGGACCCGAGCCCCTGCCTGCTCGCGGACGTGGTGGACAACGCCGTGCGGCTGGCGGGGGTGCGGCTCAAGCACGTGGCCCACGTGAGGGTGGAGGTGCCCAAGGAGCTGCCCGCGGTCTTCGCCGTCTCCCGCCGCCTGGTCCAGGTGCTGCTCAACCTGCTCGTCAACGCGGGGGATGCGATCGAGGAGTCCGGCCGCGAGGGAGGAACGATTCTCGTGCGCGGAGAGGTGCGGGACGCTCACGTGGTGCTGACGGTGGAGGACAACGGCCCCGGCTTTCCGCCGGAGGTGGTGCCCCGCCTGTTCGAGACGTTCTTCACCACGAAGGGCCCCGAGAAGGGGACGGGGCTGGGCCTGGTCATCTCACGCGAGCTGCTGGAGCAGTTTGGCGCGACCCTCTCCGCCGAGAACCGGGCGGAGGGCGGGGCGCGCCTGCGCATCGTGTTTCCGTGAGTGCTCCGCGCGCGCTCAGGGTGCGTTCGGATCTCCGCCCACGCCCTTGAACGGGTTGAACGTGTACGCGGTGGCGAAGCCCGCGGACGGGCTGAAGTAGTGGGCCGAGAGCTTGGCCGGATCGGTGGCGATCTCGCCGCGCTGAACGGGCCCGTCGTTCTGGTCATCCCAGCCCCAGGGCGAGTTCGCCGAGTTGGTGGAGCACAGGCTCTTGATGTAGCCGCAGTCGCCGCTCGTGTCGCCCGCGAACGTGCCGTCCGAGGCGAACAGCGAGCCGAGCTGCCGGCGCGCCCAGAGCCCCTCGGGGCCATAGATGTCGATGAGCTTGTAGCGCACGTCCGAGTCGCTGGCCGACGAGGGCTCCTCGGCGGTGGTGAGCGACGGGAAGTACTTCACGCCGTCTCCGACGATGTCGTAGCCCGGCCAGGCCTTGAGCCCGTGCCCCTTGGCCTCCTGGGCCGTGATGGGGTGGTTGACGCCCTCGAAGTTGGCGAAGGAGAGCTTGCCGTCCGTCGACTCCGCGCCCGAGGCCAGGGGGCTGCCATCCGGCACGTAGGAGAAGAAGTCCTTGTGGGCCACGGTGACGGCGCCATCGAGCCTGCCGAACTCGCTGCCATCCCGCGCCACCACGAGCATCACGCCCTCGCCGTCGTTCTCATGCTCCGTGTCGAAGATGGAGTCGGCCCAGTCGCGCGGGTGGAAGAATGTGTAGACGATGTACCAGTGCGAGCTGGTCTCGACGACCGAGTGGTAGACGTGCGCGTTGAGCGCCCGGGAGCCGGTGTTGTCCCAGTTGTTCGTGCCCACCCAGTCCCCGTCGAAGTCGACGCGCGAGATGTAGTCGGACCGGCCGGAGAGCGAGTGCGAGCCCGTCACGTCCACGTCCTGGTAGTGCACGGGGGCCCAGCGCTTCGCCAGGGCCGCCCGGGCCGCCGTGGAGCCCACGCCGTTGGCGAGCGCGCCCTCCAGCTCGCCGGTGAGTTCATCCAGCGACTCCGGCCCACAGGCCGCGAGCATCATCAGGGAAGCGGGAACGACGGCGCGCGCCATGGCGCCGCGGAACAACGAACGGATGGGGAACATCGGGGGGCCCTGCCTTTCGGGAGGGCCACTAAACAATATCAAGAAATAGAGGTTAAGCGGATTTTATGCGTAACCTCTATTTTACCTGAAAGACAGGTCAGCGTTGCAGGGCCTGACGCACGTCGGCAATCAGGTCATTCACGTTCTCGATGCCGATGGAGAAGCGCACGAGCTGCGCGTTGATGCCCAGCTTCTGGCGCAGCTCGGGCGGCACGCTCGCGTGCGTCATCTGCTCGGGGTGGTTGGCCAGGGACTCCACGCCGCCCAGGCTCTCGGCCAGCGCGATGAGGCGCAGGTTCTGGAGGAACCGCGTCACCCCAGCCATGTCCCGCTTGAGGTAGACGGACACCACGCCGGCAAAGCCGCTCATCTGCTTGCGCGCCAGCGCGTGCTGGGGGTGGGACTCGAGGCCCGGGTAGATGACGCTCTGGAAGTCCCCGCTGTCCTCCAGGGACCGGGCGAACGCCAGCGCGTTGGTGTTGTGGCGCTCCATGCGCAGCGCGAGCGTCTTGATGCTGCGCAGCAGCATGAAGCACTCGAAGGGCGAGTTGACCGCGCCGCCGGCGAACTGCACGAAGCGCAGCTTCTCCGCCAGCTCGTCGTCGTTGGTCATCAGCGCGCCACCGATGAGGTCGCTGTGGCCCCCGATGTACTTGGTGGTGCTGTGGATGACGAGGTCCGCGCCCAGCGAGAGCGGCTGCTGGAAGATGGGCGAGGTGAACGTGTTGTCGACGACGACCTTGGCCCCGGCCTTCTTGGCGATGGCGCAGATGCCCGCGATGTCGACGATGCGCAGCAGCGGGTTGGTGGGCGTCTCCACCCAGATGAGCTGGGTCTTGTTGTCCACGGCGGCGGCCACGGCGTTCAGGTCGCGCAGGTCCAGGAAGTCGAACTGGAAGCCGTAGCGCGCGAACAGCTTGCGGAACAGCCGCCCGGTGCCGCCATACACGTCCTCGGAGACGATGACGCGGGCGCCCGGCTCCAGCACCTGCATGATGGCCTGCTCGGCGGCGAGCCCCGAGGCGTAGGAGAGGGCGTGCTTGGCGCGCTCCAGCGCCGCGAGCGACGTCTCCAGGGCCGCGCGGGTGGGGTTGCCGCCGCGCGAATAGTCATACGTGAGGGGCTGGCCCGGGGCGGGCTGAACGTACGTGGACGTCTGGTAGATGGGCGTCATGATGGCCCCGTGCTTGGGGTCGGGCTCGACGCCCGCATGCACGCAGATGGTCTCCAGACTCTGAGTGTCCTTCACGCTCATGGATTGCCTTCTGTGGGGAAAGGGAAAGGGCCCGGCAAGCTACTGCCCAGGGGGAAGGAAATCCAGCCCGGGGGGCCGGGGGCTGTGGCTCAGAAGGGCGCGGGGCACTCCAGGTGGAGGCGCTCGCCCGTATGCGGATGGATGACCGTCAACACCTCGGCGTGGAGCAGCAGGCGCGGGCCGGGGCTGCCCCCGTAGAGCCGGTCCCCGGCGATCGGAGCCCCGAGCCCGAGCGGGTGCGCGGCATGGACGCGCAGTTGGTGTGGCAGGCCCGTGAGCGGCAGGAGCGCCACCCAGGTCCGGGGGCCCTCCCTGCGCACGGCACGCCACTCCGTGAGGGCGCGCTTGCCACGGACCGGATCGACGATGTGGCGGGGGCGGTCCTCCGGGTTGGCGCGGAGCGGCAATTCCACGGAACCGTGGTCCGCGGAGACGGGGCCTTCGAGGCAGGCGGCGTACCACTTGCTGGCCTCTTTGCGCGCGAACTGCCGCTGGAGGGCCACGTGGGTGTCCGCGTCCTTGGCGGCGAGCAGCAGCCCGGAGCAGTCGCTTTCGAGGGGATGGACGATGAACGGCTCGGGGCCTTCGGGGGTCCGTTGCCGGAGGCGGACGAGCACCGAGTCCCGTTGCGGCGAGTGCCGGCCGGGGACGGACAGGAGGCCATAGGGCTTGTCGACGACGAGCAGCCAGGGATCCTCGTAGATGATCCGCAGCGCCTCGTCCTTGCCCGGAGCCTCCTCGGGAGGAGGGGCGGGCTCGGTGAGGAGCCCCTGCAGCATGTACGGCAACACCTCGCCGCACTTGCTGCGGCAGGCGGGGTAGTACAGGCCCGCGTGCCGCTCTCCGGTGAGGGGAGGCGCGCCCCACCAGAACTCGGCGAGGGCCAGGGGCTTCAGGTGGTGGCGGTACGCCTGCGCGAGGAGCTTGGGCGCGGCGCAGTCTCCCGCGCCTCCCGGGGGCGGCTCGGGCGCGAACAGCGCGCCCAGGGGCTGGGTTTCACCCCGGGCATTCGGAATGACATAGGTGTAGGCCATCTGCTGCCAGAGCTGCCGGGAGCGCTCGGCGCGGTGCTGTTCGAGCTCCACTCGGCGCGCGTCGAGCGCCCGGAGTGCCGAGGCCAGCACCTCGCGCTCCTCCTGGTGCACCGCCTCCAGCCGCCGGCGCTCGGCGGCATCGGCCCGGCTTTCCTGTCCGAGGGCATGCAGCGCGGCCTGCCGTTCTTCCTCTCCCACGCCTTCGGTCAGGCGCTGGCGCGCGCCGTGCCGGCGGCGGCGGTTGGCCTCATGGCGCTCCTGAAGCTGGGCGGCGGCGGCCTCGTGGCGGGCGGTCAACTCCGCGAGGCGGGCTCGCAGCGCCACGGGCTCGGCCCCGTGGACCAGCTCCGCATGGACGCTGTCCAGGGCGCGCAGCTCGGCCTCTCCCGCGGGCCAGAAGGCATCGCGCACGGCCACGTCGAAGAGCGGCGGCGCGAAGCCCTCGATGTGCCAGCGGCCATCGAGCATGCCCGAGAACCCGCAGAGGTAGCCGATGCGGCCATCCGGCGCCTCGACGGCCAGCACTCCGAACATCTTGCCCCGCCCCGGCGCATCGAGGTCTTCGAGCCGCAGCCCGGGGGCGAGGTCTCCCCCCCGAAGGCGCGCCTGGAGCGCCTCGGCGGCGCGGCGTGCCAGGGGATGCGGAGGCCCCAGGGCAAACGGGTTCGCCAGCCTCCCCGGCAGCTCCTCCGGGGCCGGCTGGGGATCGAAGTAGGTGACGGCTGGGACGGGGGACTCACTCACGCGGGGGGCGGCAGCTTACCGGATCAGAGGCAGCCCAGCTCCATGGCCCGGAGGACCGCCCGGGTGCGGTCCCGGACGCCCAGCTTGGCGAGGATGTTGGACGTCTGGTTCTTCACCGTCCCCTCGGCGGTTCCCAGCACGGTGGCGATCTCCCGGTTGCTCAGGCCGCGGGCGATGAGGCGCATGACTTCCAGCTCCCGGCGGGTGAGCCCCTCCGGAAGGGGGGCGTGGGGAAACTCCTGGGGCAGCTCCGAGAAGCCCCGCTGCACGCGCTCGGCGACCCCGGGCGGCAGCAGCGTCTCGCCGTTGGCGACCCGGCGGATGGCGTCGGCGAGCTGGTCGCGCGTCACGTCCTTGAGGAGGAAGCCTTTGACGCCCGCGCGCAGCGCCTCCACCACGGCCGAGTCCTCGTCGAAGGTGGTGAGCAGCACCACGCGGCGCTCCGGGTTCAGGCGGCGCATCTCGCGCAGGGCCTCCAGCCCGTTCATGCGCGGCATCCGCACGTCCATCAGGACGATGTCCGGGGACAGCTCCTGCACGCGCTTCACGGCCTCCTCGCCGTCGGAGGCCTCGCCCACGACGCGCAGGTCCGGGGTGAACTCCAGCAGGCTGCGGATGCCCTCGCGGATGAGGGCGTGGTCATCGACCAAGACGATGGTGATCATCCTTCACCTCCTCGGGCGGGCAGCCAGGCCACCAGCTCCATGCCCTGGCCTCCCGCGGGGCGCAATTCCACCCTGCCGCCCAGCTGGGCGAAGCGCTCCTGCATGCCCGTGAGCCCCGTCCCGGGTTTGAGCGTGGCGGCGCCCTTTCCATCGTCCCGGGCGTGGACCTGGATGCCGCCCTCGTCCGTGGTGATGACGTCGATCCACAGGTTCTTCGCGGAGGCGTGGCGCAGCGTGTTGGTGATGACTTCCTGGACACAGCGGAACACGGACTGGGCCGCCACGGGATCCGGGATGGAGAGCTTGTCGGGAACCTGGAGGTGGACGTCGAGCCCGGGCACGCCCTGGGCGAGCGCTTGCAGCGACGGCCCGAGCTGCGAAGGCCCATCGCGCATGGCGGACACCACCTCGCGGACCTCGCCCAGGAGGGTCCGGGCCACCTTGTGGGCCCGCCGGACATGCTCCTCGCCCGGGCCGGTGACGGTGTGCGAGGCGGCCTCCAGGTTGAGCGAGAGCGCGGTGAGGTGGTGCCCCAGCGAGTCATGCAGCTCGCGGGAGATGCGCAGCCGCTCCTGCTCGCGCTCGCGGTCGGCGAGCAGCACCTGGGCGGCCTTGAGCTCCGTGTGCAGCCGGGCCAGCTCGCGGCGCCCCTCAGCCTCGCGCTGCTGGAGGCGCGCCACCATGGTGGTGAAGCCCATGAAGCCCGTGAAGATGGCGGCCATCGGCACCGCGCTCTCCAGGGGAAGGATGAGGAAGTAGACGGCGGCGGTCAGCACGGCCATGCCCACCACCCACTGGGTGGCCCGCCGCGAGGGGAGGAGGGAGGGGGCCTGCGCGGCGACGATGCACAGGAGCACGCCCTCGGAGCCGTCATGGCCGGTGGCCAGCACGCCCATCGCCGCCGCGGTCTGCAAGCCCAGCAGCCAGATGGCGCCGGGGCCCTTGCGCCGCGCGTTGAGCCAGAACGCCACGCCGAAGGTGAGGAAGCAGAGCAGCCAGAGCTGGAGCGCGGGCTCCGTCCGGCTCGCGGGTTCGAAGAGCAATTCTCCGAGGGGAGAGTAGCCAGCGGCGGCCCACATCAGGATTCCGGCCAGGAAGAGACGCAGGGAGGACGGTGTGACGGAACGCCTTTCACTAACAGGGGAGGGCGCCGGAGGCCATGTGCCGGAAGTCACGGGGCAACGGTATCACGGCCCCCGGGGCGCCGCCCCCGTGTGTGCCAGGAGTGCCTGGGCCAGGGGCTCGAAGAAGGCGGGGTTGAGGGCATGCCCCATCCCGTCGATGACGCGCAGCTTCCCCGCCGGGGCTGCCCGGGCCGCGGCCTCGGCGTGCGCGGGCACGAAGATCGGATCCTCCGAGCCCTGGATGAACAGGCACGGGGCTGTGACGTGCCGCAGTGCTTCCAGTTGGTTCTTGTCCGGGATGCGCGCACAGGCACGCCGGTGGTGGTCTCCGGCGAGGGCGTCATCGCCCCGCGTCTCCGCGAGCCGCTGGAGGCCGCGCCAGTACTCCGCGTCGAACGGCGCCCGGCTCCCATTGGCGAGCCGCCAGCTCTCCACCGCCAGCTCCAGCGGCGGCAGCCCCGGGGGGATCTTCGAGAGCGCTTCGAGCCAGTCCTGCCGGGGCGGTGGGAGGCCGGAGGTGGGCGCCTCGCTCCCCATGAAGGTGTGGAGCAGCGTGGCGTAGTCCGGCGTGGACATCATGCTGGTCAGCGAAGCGACGGTCCCGGGGTGCCGGATGGCCAGCCGCAGCGCCAGAAAGCCGCCCATGGAGAGGCCCACCCAGTGCACCTTGCCGAGGCCCAGGTGGGCCCGCAGCCCCAGCACGTCCCGCTCGAGGTCATCCAGGCTGTAGGGCGTTTGGCCGAAACTGGCGATGTGGGACGAGCGTCCCGTGTCGCGGTAGTCGAAGCGGATGACGCGGCGGCCTCCGCGGACGAGCAGTTCCAGCCAGGGCTCCGGCCAGAACGAGGCGCCGCAGCCATTGCCCATCAACAGCACGATGGGAGGGGCCTCGGGCGGCCCCCTGTCCTCGTACCAGAGGTCCGTGTCACCGATGCGAAGGAGCTGTCCGGAGGGTGTGTTCATGGGGAGGCGGGCTTGAAGCGGACATCGACCCAATAGTTGGCATCTTTATAGGAACTGGACGGGAAGCCACCGCTCGCCGTGTAGAGGAAGACGCCGTTGCCCCCCACGCTGGCGCTGCCGGGCGCCGTGAGGTTGCCGCTGACCACCGCGTTCGTCAGTCCCGAGACGTCCCGGGCGAACTGCCCGTTCGACGTGAAGTACGAGACCACGTAGACGGTTCCTGCGGTGATGGGGATGGGCGTGGGGAGCGGCGCCTCCTGCCAGCCCGGGATTCGCCCATCCTTCACCGGAACCTGGGCCAGGAGCGTGCCCGTGTTGCTCCACAGGTGGGCGACATAGCCGTTGGCATTGCCCGTGCCTCGGTAGAACCGGAGGGCCTCGATGGTGCCACTGGCGTTGCTGCGGAACCGGACGCCCACTTCCACGGCGCGTGTGTCGTCGCCCTGGACGGCGGTGCCCGGGACGCGGTCTCCGAAGAGGGTCTGGCTCCACGGCAGGATGACGGTGGCGGTGACCGGACGGTGATCGGACTGGGACGCGGCGTTCACCACGCTGGCGGTCAGCGGGGAGGTCCACGCGGAGCCGAGCAGGACATAGTCGATGCGCTTCGTGGGGAAGCTGGCCGGAATGGTGTAGCCGCTGCCCGAGCCGCCACGCGCCCATGCGTCGGTGAACTGCTGGAGCAGGCTTGTGATGCTGGACTCGGAGGGACTGGCGTTGAGGTCTCCGCCGAGCAACGCCCAGGGCTTCCCAGCGAGGGCGGCCTTGATGTCCTCGGCCTGCTGGACGCGCTCCGCGGCGCCGGTGGTGCCGAAGTGGGTGACGGCCACGGGGATGAGGCGTGAGGGCGCCAGCTCCACCTCGAAGAGGGCGAGGACCCGCTGCTCGGCGGCGGAGCGCAGCGGAACGCGCTGGGCGGAGCGGATGGGGTAGCGCGACAGGAGCGCCAGCCCGTACTGGCCCGAGTCGTAGTTGGTCAGCGAGGGAATGAAGGCATAGGACATGCCGGTGAGCTGGCCCAGCCGGGCGGCCTGATCCACCTTGTTGGACCGCACGGTGAGGACGTCCACCTCCTGGAGCGCCACCAGGTCGGGCGCCTGCGCCTTGATGACGTTCGCGACGGTCTCCAGGCTGCTGAGCTCCCCGTGCTTGATGTTGTAGGTCATGAACCGCAGGCCCCCTCCGGCGGAGAGGGCCTGTGGCTGCTCGCCCGGTTCAGCATCCGGCTCGGTGGCTTCGGGCGGTGCACAGTGGGTCAGGGTGGTCATGAGGGTGAGCAGCAGCAGGGGGCGCAGGGACATGGCGGGAACTCCGGAAGGCAACAATAGGCCGGGCGGGGGGCGAGGTGGGTTAGACTGTGCTTATGTATCGAGCCTGTGTGTTGGGGCTGCTCCTGAGTCTTGTGGCGTGCAAGGAGAAGGCTCCCGGGGAGGGGGCCATCCGGGTCTCCGTGAAGTACGGAACTTACGTGCCCGCCTGCCTCCGTGTCGCCGCCCGGGATGCGCAGGGCCACGAAGCGAGGACGGACATCCCCCGGGAGAAGTTCCAGAACCTGGAGGCTCGAGAGGTCCGCGTCGCGGTGTTTCGCAAGCCGGAGTGGGACCGGGAGCTGTCGCTGGAGGTGTCCTCGTACCGAGCTGCCTCGGGGCAGGAGTGCGCGGGAGACCTCGTGGAGACGCGCGCCTCGGACGCCCCGATTCCGGTGCCGATGGGGGCGTTCGCCGTCTTCGAGGCTGTGCTCAAGGCGCAGGACCAGGATGGGGACACCTTCCTCTCGCTGCCGGAGCTGGCCCAGGCGGATTGCGATGACAAGCGCGCGGATGTCTACCCGGGGGCACCCGAGCAGTGCAGCGTCAACGTGGACTTCGACTGTGACGGCCTCAAAGGCTGTCAGGACGCGAAGTGCCTGGACAAGGCGTGTGACGATGGCAACGCCTGCACGACGGGAGACCAGTGCAACGGCGCGCTCTGCCAAGGCCATGCGGTTCAGTGCCAGCAGCCCACCGGCGTTTGTTTCACGGGCGCGGTGTGCAACCCCACCACGGGACAGTGCGACAACGTCCTGGCCCCCCCGGAGACGGTCTGTAATGACCAAGACCCCTGCACCGTGAATGACACCTGCGGGCCGCAAGGCCAATGCTCGGGTCAGAGCAAGTCCTGCAACGCGCCGCCGACAGCATGCTTCGAAGCCTCGGGAACGTGCGACGCCGTCAGCGGTGAGTGCCGGTACCCCTCCAAGCCGGTGGCCACGGAATGCAGTGATGGAGACGCCTGTACGGTGAACGACGCGTGCAATGGCAACGGCATGTGTGGCGGGCTGGCGACGCCCTGCACTCCCTCCAGCACCTGCTTCCGAATCACCAGTGGTTGTACGGCGCTCGGCAATTGCACCGAGGCGGTGGATCCGGCCAAGGTGAATACGGTCTGTCAGAAGGGCAATGGGCAGAGCGGCGTGTGCCGCGTCTCTGATGGCGCGTGCAGTGCCTTCCCCTATGTTCCGAGCAATTTCGATCCGGACGCGATTCCTGACGCCAATATCGGCGCCCTGACGACCTCGGGTGCCGTCACCTTCGATTCAACGCCAGGAGCTACGAGTCCTTGGCATCCTGCGGGCCGCGTGACGGCTTCCCCTCCTATCACCGTCATTTCTCAGACCAATGGTGCTCCGGATGCCGTGGTGCTCGCGGTGCGAAGCTTGAACCTGGGAGGAGACCTGACTCTCGTGGGAACGCGCCCCGTCATCCTGGCGGTGTACGGAGACGCCACGCTGAATCACCACATTCTGGCGAACAGTATTTTGGGAGCATCCTCGGGCCCAGGCAGCAATCAGGCTTGTGACTCGCGGCAAGGCTCGGAAGGGACTGTTTCGGGCGAGGGCGGGGGAGGTGGGGGAGGTGGGGGCGCCACCGCAGGGGCTGCGGGAGGAAAAGGATTCTCCAGTGGTGCCACCGGTGGCAACGCTGGAGGGGCGAACCCCAGTGGTTTTGTTCCGCTGGCTGGCGGATGCCCCGGCGGAAAAGGGGGCGGTGCGCTGGGCGGTCTCGGCGGGGCGGGAGGTGGAGCGATCCAGATCTCTGTTTCAGGAATCCTCACGGTGGAGAAGAAGGTCACGGCCAGCGGCGGAGCGGGAGAAGGGGGAGACAGCAGCAGCAGTGCCGCAGGGGGAGGCGGCGGAGGGGGCAGCGGTGGCCAGGTGTCTCTGGAGGCCTTCCGGCTGGTCCTCTCGGGGACCGCTCAACTGACTGCCAATGGTGGCGCGGGAGGCGAGGGAGGCGGCCCCACCAACGATGGCGATAAGGGGGATGATGGCTACACGACTTCAGGATCGCGAGCTACCGGTGGAGGGAACTATGCCACCGCAGGGGGAGATGGCGGCGACGGAGCCGCCCAACAAGGCCCGCTTCCCAACCCAGGCAGCGAGGGGACCAAGGATGGCTTCACCGGGAACGGTGGCGGTGGCGGTGGCGGTGGCGGTGCGGTGGGCCACCTCCGTCTGCGGGCCGTGCGGCCCTGTGAAATCCACAACTCCAGCGTGCGCAGCCCCAATCCTGTCCTGCAGTGCCCCCTGTAGTTCAGCAGGCTACGGCTTCACGGGGGTGGAAGGCTTGTCCTTCACTTCCACCACCTTGAGCTGGCCGATGAGCGGCGTGATCTCCGCGTTGCCCTCGCGGCCCACGCCGAAGTGCGTCGCGTCCGCCACGGGCTGGTTGAACGTCGGGTCCATCTGCGTCCACTCGCCCACGTAGGCTTCGATCCACTCGTGCCAGTAGAACGCGGGCACCCCGTCATCGTTCACCATGTAGACCACCCCGTCCACCCGCCGCGCCGGAATCCCCGCCGCGCGCAGCAGCGCCACCGCCAAGAGCGAGTGCTCCGTGCAGTCGCCCTTCTTCTGCCGCAGCACGTCCGTGGCCCGGTCCGCGCTCGCCCCGTAGTCCTTCGCCAGGTTCGTGGCCACCCAGGTGACGATCTTCTTCGACGCCGCGTACGCGTCCTTCTCCGTGCCCACCAGCGTCTTGGCCAGCTTGCGGATCTCCGCGTTGTCACTCTCGACGATGATCGTCGCCTTGAGGTTCTCCCCGCCGTCCGGATCCGCCACCGGCAGCGGCTTGAGGTTCGCGGGCTTCGGGAAGTCCGACAGCAGCGTCACCTCCACGCGCCCCTCCGGCAGCTTCACGTACTTCTGCCGGTAGCTGTCCTGCTGGAACTTCTCCGGCAGCCCCGTCATCACCAGCACCGCCCGGCCCGGCACCGCCCGCGCTTCCACAGGCAGCTTCTTCGGCAGCACGATGCGCGTGAGGCCAAACACCTCCACCACGTCCAGCCGCTTGGCCACCGCCTCGGTCTCGGCCCGCGCCTTCATCGTCTGGCCGAAGTCCACCTCCACCATCTCCCCGTCCTCGGTGAAGTAGGCCGTCACCGGCACCTTCTCCTTCTCGGAGATCGTCTGCGCCCGGCTCAGCCGCACCTTCACCCCGCGCACCATCCGCTCCTCGGCGGGCTCCGTCGTGGTGGTGACCTTGTAGCCCTGCAGGTCCGTCCCATCCGTGACGATGCCCTCCACCGCCGCCTTGCGGAAGATGGCCACGCGCGCCTGATCCGCGTCCTCGGTCTTCTCGGCGCTGGCCGCCACCGTCAGCACCTCGTCGGGCTGGCCGGGCCGCTTGCGCACCACCTTCATGCCGCCCGGCGTGTTGGTGGCCTCCAGCCGCTGCGTGCCGCCATCCCCGCGCTGGTCCACCACGAACGAGAGCATCCGTCCCCCGGGCTTCGCCTCGTACACGCGCTCCTCGCGGTGCACGCGCTCGGAGAGCTTCGTGCCCACGGTGGCCTTGAAGACCAGCTCGGAGACGGCCCGCACCTGATCCTTGCGCCCGGGTACCAACGCCACGTCCGTGAAGAAGTACCCGACCTTCTTGTCCATCAGGTACAGCCCCAGCCACTCGCCCCCCTTGGGGCGGGGCACCTGGAGCACATCCGAGACGGTTTGAGGGGCCGCCGCGCGGGCGGCGGAAGCGGGTGCCTGGGCCAGCACCGGGGCCGCGCTCAGCAGCGCGGCGGTGAGCAGCCAGAGGGCGTGGGAACGGGAGCGGGTCATCACTCCCTCTTAACGGATGTGCGGCGGTTTTGTTCGCGGATTAGAGCCGCTTGGCCAGGACGATCAGGTCGTCCCCGGCCTTGTAGAAGTCCCGGAACCGGGACTCTTCCTTGTACTTCATGGAGGCGTAGAAGCCGCGCGTGGGGCCATAGGCCTCCGTGGCGCTCGTCTCCACACGGATGATGCGGGCCCCGCGCCGCCGCATGTCCCCTTCCATGCCGGAGATCAACGAGGCGCCCACGCCCTGGCCCCGCACCGTGGGGTCCGAGGCAATCCAATACAAGTCGTACGTCCCCTCGGTCATCGGCGTGGGGCCGTAGCACACGTAGCCCACGATGCCCCCGGCGCCGTCCCGGTCCGCCACGAGGATGGTGTAGTCGGGGTTATTCGGCGTGAGCGCGAGGTCCACCAGCTCGATGGCGCACTGGACCTCTTCCGGCGAGAACGTTTCGATTCGGCGGATCAGCCCGGCGAGTGGTTCCCGGTCCTTTGCTTCGATGGGACGGATTTCCATGGGTCCTTTCCAGAGCGATCTCCACCAAGCGGTTGGCCAGGGCGGGATAGTCGATGCCAGCCGCCGCGGCGGCCTTGGCGAATCCCGCACCGGGGTGGAGATCGCAGTTGGGGTTGATGTCGATGACGTACGGCACGCCATCGGCAGAGACGCGCAGGTCTACGCGCCCGTAGTCCTGGCAGTCCAGCGCCGAGAAGGCCCCCACGGCGGTCTGAATCAGCCGCTCTTCGAGCGCGGTGTCCTCCAGCCGGCACAGCGCGGAGGTGCTGTCGCGGCACTCGGGCGATTCTGTTTCCCACTTGGCTTTGTAGGAGACGATGTTGGGCCGGTTCTCGAAAGCCTGGCCGAAGTGGATCTCCGTCAGAGGAAGCGCCCGGCGCGGCGCGTTGCCCAGCAGCGGCACATAGATTTCCCGGCCCTGGATGAACTGCTCCACGAGCGCGGGCTGGTGGAAGGTGCTCAACACGGCGCCGGCCGCCCGGGCCAGCTCCGCCGGCGTGTGCACCACCGAGTCGAAGTCCACGCCCATGCTGGCGTCCTCGTGCGCGGGCTTGACGATGAGCGGGTAGGGCAGGTCCACCGCCTTCACGTCCTCCAGCCGCTGCACCACCGCGAAGGCCGGGGTGGAGATTCCCCGGGCGCGCAGCAGCTCCTTGGCCTTGGGCTTGTGCAGCGCCAGGCCCAGCGAGAGGGCAGACGAGCCGGTGTAGGGCAGCCCGAGCATGTCCAGCAGGCCCGGGACGATGATTTCCCCCCGGCTGTCGGCCGCCAGGGACTCGCACAGGTTGATGACCAGGTCCGGCTGCAGCTGGCGCAGGGTGTCCACGAAATCCAGCCGGTTTCCCTCGACGGCGAGCGGCTCGGCGTGTGTGGTGCCCCGGGTCAGCGCCTCGCACAGAAAGGCGGCCACGCGCATCACATCCTCACGGGCCTCCCTTCCTGGGTCTTCCTCGAGAAGGTCGTGGTCGCGGTTATGCAGGATGACGATGTGCATTCGTATTGGGACAGAAGGGTTAGCACGTCCCCCCGGACGATCCCAGTCCATGGCCGTGCCGATTGACTGCCTGCTTAGGGTATCCAGGAGTATGGAAAGGGAACCATGCGGATTCGCGACCCCATTCACGGCACCATCTCCGTGAGCGGCCCGGAAAAGGCCATCATCGACAGCCGCCACTACCAGCGGCTGCGCCACGTACGCCAACTGGGCTTCGGGGACCTGGCATTCCCCGGCGCCACCCACACCCGGCACGCCCATTCGCTCGGGGCCATGCACGTGGCGTCCCGGCTGTTCGGCGCCGTGGCGGAGCGCTCGGAGCTGCCCGAGGACGTGCGCTCCCGCTTCCACACCGCCGTCCGGCTGGCCGTGCTGTGTCATGACCTGGGCCACATGCCCCTGTCCCACGCCTCCGAGCGCATCGCGCCGCCCCGGGCCACGCTGCGGCTGCCGGCTTGGCTGGACGCCACCGCCGAGGGGCCCCAGGCCACCCACGAGGATTTCACCGCCAAGATTCTGCTCGACAGCTCGCTCACGCCCCTCATCGAGAAGCACTTCGGGCCGCTGGGCATCCGGGCGGATGCGGTGGTGGGGCTCATCACCGGTGCCCGGTCCCCCAAGGATCCGGGCTTCACCCACCGGGGGGTGGACTGGACGCCGCTGTTGCGCGCCATCGTCTCCGGGGAGCTGGACGCGGACCGGATGGACTACCTGCTGCGCGACTCCTTCTATACGGGGGTCAACTACGGCCGGTACGACTTCGATTGGATCATCTCCAACCTGAACCCGGCGGTGAAGGACGGGCGGGCCTACCTGGCGCTGAGCCGGGCCGCAGCGTTCGCCTTCGAGGACTTCCTGCTCAGCCGCTACCACATGTTCGTGTCGGTCTATTACCACCACACCTCGGTGAACTTCGACCACATGCTGCAGCGCTACTACGAGGAGGCGCCGGGGGAGTTCGAGATTCCGGCGGATCCGGAGGAGTTCCTGCTCAGCGACGACGCGGCGCTCTGGTACACGCTGCGCCGCTCGAAGAACCGGTGGGCCGAGCGCATCTCCATGCGGCGGGGCTTCAAGCTGCTGGCGCAGTTCACCGAGCGCGACGCGGGCTATGACATGGACGTGCTGCGCAGCGCGCTGGTGGCGGGCCAGTTCGAGCACTACATCGTCGAGTCCCGGGGCGTGCTCTCCAAGTACTTCGCGGAAGGCGAGCGCGGCCCCAGTCTCTTCATCGTGGATGTGTCCACGGGGCGGCTCACCGAGGTGGCGCGCTACACGCCGCTCTACCAGCGCTACAGCGGCTCGGTGCGGCTCACGCGCATCTACGTGCGGCCTGATCAGGTGGAGCCGGCGCGCACCTTGATGGGACGGCTCCTGGGACAGGGGGATGAGTCATGAGCGAGGCGATTCGAGGCATGCCCCCCCCGCCGCCGGCGGCCCGTCCGCGCCCGGCGGCCGTGGTGACGCTGTACCGGCGGGTGGGCGCGCGGCTGGAGGTGTTCTGGGTCAAGCGCGAGAAGGCGCTGAGCTTCGCGGGCGGCTTCTACGCGTTCCCGGGCGGGAAGGTGGACGCGGCGGATGCGGCGGTGCCGGTGCGGGGCGCCTCGGGAGAAGAGGCCGCCGCGCGCGTGGCCGCCGCCCGGGAACTGTTCGAGGAGACCGGGGTGCTGGTGGCCGAAGGCGCGGAGGCGGTGCCCGCGGAGCGGCTGAAGCAGTGGCGCCAGGAATTGCTGTCGGGCCAGCGCCCCTGGGGGGAGCTGCTGGCGCGGGAGGGGCTGGGGCTCCGGGCGGAGGACTTCGTCCCGGCGGGCCGGTGGATCACCCCCGCGTTCATGCCCGTGCGCTTCGATGCCCGGTTCTTCGCGGTGGAGATGCCGCCCCACGCCCAGGCGGAGATGTGGCCGGGGGAGTTCACCGAGGCGGCCTGGGTGGCGCCCGCCGAGGCCCTGGCCCGCTGGGAGCAGGGCACGGCCCTGCTGCACACCCCCAACCTCTACGCGCTGAAGGTCCTGAACCAGCCGGGACCGATGGAGGCGATGGCCGAGCGCCTGGCCTCGCCCCCGCACTGCTCGGAGTTCATCACCCGGCGCATCGAGTTCCAGCAGGGCGTCCGGGTGGTGGCCCTGGAGACGCCCACGTTGCCGCCCGCCACGCACACCAACACGTACGTGCTGGGCAATGGCGAGCTGCTCATCGTGGATCCGGGGGCGGGGGATTCCCGCGAGTACGGCAAGCTGCTGGAGCTGATGGCCTCGATGAAGGAGGAGGGGCTGCGGCCCGTGGCCGTCTTCCTCACCCACCACCATGGGGACCACATTGGCGGGGCCCGGGCGGTGAAGGAGGCGCTGGGCATTCCCCTGTGGTGCCACGCGCGCACGGCGGACCACCTGGACTTCGCCGCGGACCGGCTGCTGGAGGAAGGCGAGGTGCTGGAGCTGGCGGGCACGCCGCCCCAGCGCTGGCGCGTGTTGCACACGCCGGGGCATGCCCGGGGGCACCTCACCCTGGTGGATGAGCGGAGCCATGCCGCGGTGGTGGGGGACATGGTGGCCGGCGTGGGCACCATCGTCATTGATCCGCCCGAGGGAAACATGCGCGACTACCTGGCGCAGCTCGCGCGGCTCCGGGACTGGCCGGTCACCACGCTGTACCCCGCGCACGGCGTCCCCATCCCCGATGGGCCGGGCAAGCTTCAGGAGTACATCGGCCACCGCGCGGCGCGCGAGGCCCGCATCCTGGAGGCCGTGCCCGCCTCCGGCGTCTCCCTGTCCCAAGTGGTGGAGCGCGCCTACGCGGACACGCCCCCCTTCCTGTTCCCGGTGGCCGAGCGCAGCGCGCTGGCCTCCCTGGAGAAGCTCACGGACGAGGGGAAGGTCCGGGTGGAGGCGGGCCAGTACTACCGCGTGTAGCGCGCCCGGCGCTCACTTCTTCTGGCGGTACTGGGCGAGCTCTTCCTTCTTGGCCTCGCCCACCGCGTCGAGCTGGGCCTGCCAGGCCTTGCGGTAGGGGCGCAGGGCCTCGGCGATGGCGCGCGCCAACACGAGGTTGCGGTACCACTTGGCGTCCGCCGGCACGAGGGTCCACGGCGCCGTCTTCGTCGACGTGCGGGACAGGGCGTCCTCGTACGCCTCCGTGTAGCCGTCCCAGTGGTCGCGGTCCTTCCAGTCCCCGGCGTTGATCTTCCAGGCCTTCCGCGGGTCCTGCTCGCGCTTGAGCAGCCGCTTCTCCTGCTCCTCGAGGCTGATGTGGAGGAAGAACTTGAGGACGATCGTGCCGTGCTCGGCCAGCAGCTCCTCGAAGTCGCGGATGTGGCCGAAGCGCTCCTTCCAGACCGGCTTGGGCACCAGCTTGTTCACGCGCGCGACGAGCACGTCCTCGTAGTGCGAGCGGTTGAAGATGGCGAATTCGCCCTTTCGGGGCGCATGGCGATGAACGCGCCAGAGGAAGTCGTGATCGAGCTCTTCCTGGGTGGGCGCGCCGAAGGACGTCACGTGGACGCCCCGAGGGTTGAGGCAGCCCACCACGTGGTTGATCGCCCCGTCCTTGCCCGCCGTATCCCGGCCTTGGAGGACGACCAACACGGAGTTCCGCCGTGCGCCCCAGAGCAGGTCCTGCAGGTCGAAGAGCTCCTCGCAGAGCGCTCCGAACTCCGCCTGGACCTTCTTCTCGGTCAGCCCCTTGGGGGGCTGCTCCGGGTAATCCGACAGCCGGACCTTCTGGCCCGGCTTGTTCAACGTGAGAGCGGTCATGACCCGTGGCATACCCCGCCCTTCGCGGGGGATGAACGGATCTTCCCGGCGCGTGTGCGCTAGCCCACCATCGCGGCCTGGCCCTCGCCGACTTCGGCCATCAGGGAGGCCAGCTCGGCCTTGAGCTTGTCCTTGGCGCGGATCTCCAGCTGGCGGGCGCGCTCGCGCGAGAAGCCGAAGTGCTCGCCCAGCTCGCTCAGCGTCATCTCCGTGTCGCTCATCACGCGCTTCTCGATGATGAAGCGCTCGCGCGGGTCCAGCCGCTGCAGGGCCTGCTGGATGCGGTTGCGGGCCAGGTCCGCCTCCTGGCGGTCGGCGACCTCATCGGCCTGGGAGACGGCGTCGGAGGCCACGAAGTCCATGTGCGTCGCGTCGCCGTCCTCGCCCATGGGGGCGTCCAGGGACAGATCGCGCCCGCCCATGCGCTGCTCCATCTCGCGCACTTCCGAGGCCTTCACGTTGAGCTTGCGGGCGATCTCCTCGGCGTTGACGATGTTGCCGTCCGTGTTGCCGAGCTTCTCCAGCTCGCGGCGGGTGCGCGCCAGGGCGAAGAACAGCCGGCGCTGCGCCTGGGTGGTGCCCAGCTTCACCAGCGACCAGTTCTTGAGGACGTAGCCCTGGATGTAGGCGCGGATCCACCACACCGCGTAGGAGATGAGGCGGATGCCCTTGTCCGGATCGAACTTCTGCACGGCCTTCATCAGGCCGATGTTCGCCTCCTGGATGAGGTCGCTCATGCGCAGGCCGTAGGAGCGGTACTCGTAGGCAACCTTCACCACGAAGCGCAGGTTGCTCGTCACCAGCCGGTGGCCCGCCTGGAGATCTCCCTGACGGAAGCTCCGAGCCAGTGCCTGCTCCTCCTGCTGGGTCAGCAGCGGGTACTGGTTGATCTCCGAGAGGTAGGTCGAGAGGGAGTCGGTCGAGGTGAGAGAGGCCTGCATGGTGTCTCCTAGGGGGTGGAGGACGCTTGGAACCGCTGCGACTGCACGCAGGATCTGTTTAGCAAGGGGGGTGCCAACGCCTATGAAGTGACGTTTCCCCATGAATACAGGCACTTGCGTTGGAGAGGCACCATGCTTAGGGGTGGAAACCGGCACTTCTTACAGGGGCCTGGACTGGAGATTCTCGGGTGCTTACTGGCAATCGGTTCAGAACCGGCCCGAGAGCCCGCCCAGGACCCCTCCCCTGGGCAGGGCAGCGAGCGAGGGGACGAGCGAGATGCCTGCCTGGGGGCTGGAGCGCCTCACGCCCGGGAACCAGGTGACGAAGTGGGACAATTCGTACCCCAGGATGGCCCCCACCACGGGGCCCGCGCTCAGCCCGACGATGAGCATCTCGTCGTTCCCACTGGCCAGGCCTCCCAGCAAGCCCGCGCCCGCGCCCGCCACGGTGCCAATGAGGGTGGGCCAGAACTGCCCGCGTCCGTGCAGCAGCTTGCCCGCGCCGGACACCCCCAGGGGCACCCCGAGCAGGGCCCCCGCGCCGCCCACCATGATGAGGGGGACGACGCAGTCCAGGCTGTCGTCGTTGTTGCAGGCGTTGGAGATGAGGCTGGCGCCCACCAGGACGCTCACGGCCCCGATGCCCGCTCCGCTCACCGCCCCCGCGAGCAGCTCCAGCATGATCCGGCCCGCGACGAGGCCGGGGCCGTGCGGCGGCTCGGGCTCCAGCCTGCGGGGAAACAGGGCCGCGGCGGGGGGCGGCGGGACCTCGGGCTCCTCGGGGGCGGAGACGAGCGGGGGAGGCGTCAGCTCCTCCAGCTCCGCCGGGGAGGACGGGGCAGGGGCATCGGTGGGCTGGGCGAGCCCCACGCACGGGGCCAGCAGGGCCAGGCCCAGGGCAAGTCTCAGCAGGAACATGGGGGCCCAGCCTAGCGGGCTTTGCCCCTGCCGGTTCAGGGCTTCCGGGGGAGCCCGGGTGCTTTCCGCGCCCCGTCAGCCCTGGGGGGAGGCCCCAGCCAGCCGCGCGGTCCGGCTCCGGCGGATGAGGAACAGCACCAGGGGGCAGAGGGCCAGCACGAGCTGCGGCATGAACGACACCGCGTCCGGGTAGATGCCCAGCAGCTCCACGGTCACGAAAGGGATGGGCGCCAGCGGCAGCAGGGCGATCTCCTGGAGTGCATGCAGCCCCTTGCCCAGCAGCATCACCGCGGTGGCGACGAGCACCCCCGTGGAGGCCTTGAAGAGCGTCTTCATGGGCAGCTTGTAGCCCACGCGGTGCACGAAGAAGACCAGGGCCACGAGCGCCACGAGGCCCGCGGCGGTGCCCCAGGCCACGCCCGAGGCCGAGTCGAGCGCCAGGCCCTGGAGGAACAGCGCCGTCTCGAAGCTCTCGCGCAGCACCGCGGTGAAGGCGATGGTGAACACGCCCACCGCGCTGCCCCGGCCGAGCGCCCCCTGCATCTTCTGGCGCAGCTCGCCCATGAAGTGGCTCACGTTGGCGCGCGCGTTGAGCCACAGCGCCGCGTACAGGAGCATGGCCACCGCGATGAGCGCCGCCACGCCCTCGAGCAGCTCGCGGTTGGCCCCCGCGAGCAGGTGCTGGCCAAAGAGGAACGCCAGCGCGCCCACGGCGAGCGCGGACACCCACCCGGCGTGGACGACGCGGGCATGGCGCGTGGCCTCCATCTTGCGCAGCGCGGCCAGCAGGGCCGTGACGATGATGGTGGCCTCGAAGCCCTCGCGCAGCAGGATGAACAGGGTGAGCCACACGACGGAGAGGAAGCCCGCCGTGGTGCCGCTGCCCCGCCGCGCCTGGTCCAGCAGCGACAAGAGTTCCCGCCCCTCGTCCTGCAGGTGCGGGCTGCGCTGCTCGGCGGCGAGCCGCGCGTGCATGAAGGCCTCCTCCAGGCGCCGCACCAGCTCCGGGTCCCTCGCGCTCAGCTTCACCTCCACGGGCTCCAGGCCGGTGAGGTACGCATCGAGCAGCGCGTTGCGTGCGCCCAGGAAGTCCCCGGCGGCGCCCTTGCGCAGCGCGTTCTCCACCTCGCCCCGCGCCGTCAGCAGCGAGCGCTCCTCGTCCGCGTCCGGCAGCTTCCGCCGCAGGCAGGACAGGTGCTGCTCGCCGTGCTCCGCCACCAGCTCCGGGTCCGTGGCGGTGGCCAGGCGCTCCAGCGAGGCGCGCGGGGGCTCGCCCTCGCACGGCGGCTGGCGCAGGGTGAAGAGGAAGAAGGCCAGCGACCAGCGCTCCTCCTCGGAGAGCGTGGGGTAGCCCGGCATCGCCGTGCCGGGCACGCCGAAGCTGGTGGTGTTGAAGGCCTTGTAGGGGGTGAGCCCCGCCATCGTCTCCGGATCATGGAAGTTGGCCGGCTGCGGCTCCATCGTCTGGGCGATGGCCACCTGGGCGCGGCCGTCCGCGCCGTGGCAGGAGGCGCAGGCCACCTGGAACAGGCGCTCGCCCTGGGCGAGATCCGGCACCCGGCGCGGGCTGCGGGCCAGGCCCCCCGCGAGCACCAGGTCCTCCACGAGCGAGCCGCAGTCGCGGCTCACGCCCTCCGGGTCCGTGCCCTGATCCACGCGCGCCTTCACCGCCTGGAGCCGGGGCAGGAAGCCCTGCCCGGCGGGGCCCAGCTCCTGCGCGGCCCCCATCGCCTCGGCGATGAAGCTCTTCTGCTCCGTCAGCTCGAACTCGGACTGGGATTCGACGGCGGCCGGGTAATCGGCTTCCAGGTACTGGAGGATGCCCACCAGCCGGTGCCACGTGCGCCCCTCGTCCGCGGCCTCCCCGGCCTGGACCGCCGCGGGAAGTGCGATGAGCAGGAACAATCCCAGGGCGATGGAGGCGCGATTCACACTCTCGTTTGTACCAGCCGGAGGTGTTTCACTCAATTCTGCGAGTCAGACTCAATTCCAGACGGGAAAGGCGCTCCGCGTGCGTCTGCCTGCTCACCGCTCGTAGGTGAGGAAGGCGTGGGGAAGCCCCGCTTCGCCCTCCGCCGGATGGTGCTCCTCGGCGGCGAGCCGCCAGCCCGAGAGGTCCACCTCGGGGAACCAGGTATCGCCCGGGAAGTCCCGTTCGATGCGGGTGAGGTAGAGCCGGTTCCACAGCCCTTGCGTCTGCGCGTAGAGGTCCGCGCCCCCGGCGATGAAGGCCTCGCTGTCGCCGGAAGCCCGCGCGAGCGCCTCCTCCACCGAGTGGACCACCTGGACGCCCGGGGGCGCGTAGTCCCGCTGGCGCGTCACCACCACGAGGGTGCGGCCCGGCAGCGGCCGGCCGATGGACTCGTAGGTCTTCCGGCCCAGGATGAGGGTGTGTCCCATCGTGAGCCGCTTGAAGCGGGCGAGGTCCGCGGGCAGGCGCCAGGGCAGCTGATTGTTCGCGCCAATCACCCGGTTGGCGGCCATGGCGGCGATGGCGGACAGCGTCATACGGCCACGGGGGCCTTGATGGCGGGGTGGGGCTCGTAGTCCTGGAGCGTGAAGTCCTCGTACCGGAACGCGAACAGGTCCTTCACCTCCGGGTTGAGCACCATGCGGGGCAGGGGGCGCGGCTCGCGGGAGAGCTGCGTGCGCGCCTGCTCCACGTGGTTGAGGTACAGGTGCGCATCGCCCAGCGTGTGGATGAACTCGTGGGGGATGAGCCCCGTGGCCTGCGCCACCATCATCGCCAGCAGCGAGTAGGAGGCGATGTTGAAGGGCAGCCCCAGGAAGAGGTCCGCGCTGCGCTGGTAGAGCTGGCAGGACAGGCGCCCGTTGGCCACGTAGAACTGGAAGAGCACGTGGCAGGGCGGCAGCTTCATGGCGGGCAGGTCCGCCACGTTCCACGCGCTGACGATGTGGCGCCGCGACTCGGGGCTCTTGCGCAGCCCCTCCACGAGCACCCGCATCTGATCGATGGACTGGCCCTGGGGCCCGGACCAGGAGCGCCACTGGTGGCCGTACACGGGGCCGAGGTTGCCCTCGGCGTCGGCCCACTCGTCCCAGATGGTGACGCCCGCGGCCTGGAGCGAGCGCACGCTGGTGTCGCCCCGCAGCATCCACAGCAGCTCGTGGATGATGGACTTCACGTGGAGCTTCTTGGTGGTGACGAGCGGAAAGCCCTGGGAGAGATCAAACCGGAGCTGGGGCCCGAACACGCTGAGCGTTCCAGTCCCCGTACGGTCCCCCCGCCTCGTTCCGTCCTTCAGGACGCGGTCTAGCAGGTCCAGGTATTGCCTCATGCTCTTTTGTAGGCATGGGTAGGTGTGAGCGCAAGAAACCGTCCGGCGGAGGTAGAAAGGCGCCCATGAAGATCTACACGAAGAGCGGTGACACGGGAGAGACGGGGCTGTTTGGGGGCGGGCGGGTTCCCAAGGACGATGAGCGGGTGGATGCGTACGGCGAGGTGGATGAGCTGAACGCGACGCTGGGCCTGGCGCGCGGCTTCTCCCCGCCGGCGGACCTGGATGGGCTGCTGCAGCGGCTCCAGGAGCAGCTCTTCACCGTGGGTGCGGTGCTGGCGACGCCCACGGGCACCAAGGCCTCCTCCTATATCCCGGTGCTCCAGGCGGCGTGGGTCGAGGCCATGGAGGCGGCCATCGACGCCTTCGAGGCGGAGCTGCCGAAGATGACGCACTTCATCCTGCCGGGAGGCAGCCAGGCGTCGGGCGCGCTGCACCTGGCGCGCACGGTGTGCCGCCGGGCCGAGCGGCGGGTCATCCCCCTGGTGCGCGAGGGGAAGGTGGCCACGGACGTGGTGACGTTCCTCAACCGCCTGTCGGACCTGCTCTTCGTCATGGCCCGGGTGGCCAACCACCGGGCAGGCGTCGCAGATGTGAAGTGGATACCGGAGAAGCCCACGAAATAGCTTTTCGGGAGGGCGGGGAGGGTAAAAAGGGGGTGTCTTGAGTTCCTTACCGGCCATCGGGTTGCGCCAGCTCGCCGAAGCCGTGGGCTTCGACCTGGTGGGCTTCGCGCGCGCGGAGCCCATCCCCGCCGAGGTGCTCTGCTCGTGGGTGGAGGCCGGCTACGCCGCGGACATGGACTGGATGGGCTCGCGGGCCGCGGAACGGCTCGATGTCCGCCTGCTCCTGCCGGGGGCGAAGACGGTGGTGGCCTTCGCCAACAACTACTACCGGGATGACCCGGAGGCCGTGGACTCGCCCATCGCCCGGTACGCCCGGGGGCGCGACTACCACTCGACGCTGAAGGACCGGATGAAGGCCTTCCGCAAGGCGCTCCAGGAGACGTACCCCGGCGTTGGCACCTACGGCGGCGTGGACAGCGGCCCCATCATGGAGAAGGTGTGGGCGGCGCGCGCGGGGCTGGGCTACGTGGGGAAGAACGGCTGCTTCATCACCGAGCGCTACGGCTCGTGGGTGTTGCTGGCCACGGTCATCCTCGACCGGGAGGTGGATGCCTACGGCGAGGGGCCCGCCGCGGACCGGTGTGGCTCGTGCCGCAAGTGCCTCATGTCCTGTCCCTCGGGGGCGCTGGTGGGCAACGGGCGCGTGGATGCGCGCGCCTGCCTGTCCTACCAGACCATCGAGAACCGGGCTCACGAGGTGCCTGAGTCCTTCCGCGTCATGATGGACAACCTCGTCTTCGGCTGTGACATCTGCCAGGACGTGTGCCCGCTCAACCGCAAGCCCGTCTTCGCCGAGCACGCGCGCTTCGCGCCCCGGGCCGTCGCGGGCCTGGGGGTGATGGAGCTGGCGGGCCTCACCCCCGAGCAGTATGCGCAGCTCATCCCCGGCACGGCGCTCGCGCGGGCGCGCTACGACGGGCTGCGCCGCAACGCCATCTACGCGCTGGGGGCCGCCCGGCAGGAGGAGGCCCGGGCGCTGCTGGAAAAGCTCAGCGAGGAGCCGAGCGAGCCGGTGCGAAGTGCCGCCCAGTGGGCGCTGCGGCAACTGGCCCAGTGAGGGGCAGGCTCAGTCCCACTCGGACAGGTCCTTCTTCTTGGGCGCTGGGGGCTCCTTGGGCGCCTCGGGGCGCTTGGGCTCGGCCTTGGGCGGCGGCGCCGGGGCGGCCTCCTCGCTCAGGGGCTCCAGGGCCTCGTCCTCGGGCTCGGGGGCCTTCGGGGCGGCTTCGGAGGCGCGGTAGACGCCCTTGCGCCCGGTGGGGGCGGCGTCCTCGTCCTGGTCCGAGGCGGAGGAGGACCGTTCCGGAGGCTCCTCCGGCAGCGGGGGCGGAGAGGACACCCGGGAGGGCTCGATGTCGTGCTGCTGCAGGGAGAAGTGCCGCTCCTTGCAGTCGCCAAACGTGGTCTCGCACTTCTGCAGGCACGTTCCGAGCTTCTTGTAGGTGCGCGAGCTGCCGCCGAACTCGATGGTGCAGTCTTCCTTGCAGGCGGTGTGGTCCTCTTTGCAGCGGATGGCCGCGCCGGATTTCTGGGCGGCGGCGGGTCCAGCGAGCAGCACGAGGATCAGCGGGAGAAAGGGGCGCATGACGGCCCCCGAATCTAGCAGCCTTTGAAAAGCCCTCTGGAGAAAGGCGGCGGACAGCGAGGGCTTGGCTGCCCGTCTGCTGCACGAAGGCTTACCCGTCCCCACCTTCATGGCCCTGTTGGAGGGAGGGTGGATGCGACTGTTCAAGCTCAAACACCTCTCGTGGCGTGAGTTCGGCCGGCGGTTCGTCAAGGAGTTCGAGGAGGACACGGTCACCGACTGCGCCGCGCAGCTCTCGTACTACTTCCTCTTCTCGCTCTTTCCGTTCCTGTTCTTCCTCGTCACGCTGGCGGCGTATCTGCCCTTTGCCCATGGGACGGCGGAGGCCATGGTGGAGCGCATCGCCCCGCTGGTGCCGGGGGATGCGTTCTCGCTCATCAACGCGCACCTGAGCGCGCTGGTGAGCCAGCCCCGGCCCAAGCTGCTGACGCTGGGCCTCGTGGTGGCGCTCTGGTCGGCTTCGCGCGGGGTGGATGCGCTGCGCAAGGCGCTCAACCTTGCCTACGACGTGCCGGAGTCCCGGCCCCTGTGGAAGACGCAGGGCGTGGCCATGCTGATGACGCTGGTGGGCACGCTGCTGCTGCCCCTGTCCTTCACGGTGTTCCTGCTGGGGGGCAGGGTGGGCCAGTGGATCGCCGGGAAGCTGCAGCTCATCGACGAGTTCCACGTGGTGTGGTCCTGGCTGCGCTGGCCGTTCACCGCCTCGCTGGTGATGCTGATGCTGGCGCTCTGCTACTACGTGCTGCCGGACGTGAAGCAGCGCTTCAAGTACATCACCCCGGGCTCCATGCTGGGCACGGGGCTGTGGCTGGTGAGCACCTGGGGCTTCACCCAGTACGTGGACACGTTCGGCAACTACAACGTGACGTACGGCTCCATCGGCGGCGTGGTGGTGCTGCTGACGTGGCTCTACATCAGCGGCCTCATCTTCATCGTCGGCGGCGAGGTGAACGCCATCCTGGAGCATGCCTCGCAGGATGTGCGCTCGAAGGCCAAGGGCGCCCGGGCGCCCGGAGAGCCCTCCCCGCTCGAGCCGCCCCTCAAGACGCCCGGGGCGGCCAAGAGCGCCAGCAGCGCGCGCAAGACGCGCTACGCCTTCTGGCGCTGGAAGCGGCGCGTGGCCCGGGGGCTGCCCCCCGAGGCCGATGGGCCCGCGGATCCGCACGGGCCCACCGTGCACTGACCTGCGCTTACGGGCCCTTCAGGCGCTGCTTGATGGGGCCAATGCGGTCGGCGCCCACGTTCGTGCCGCTCAGCCGGTTCTGGCTGATGTACTGCTGGAGGTGCGAGATGCGGTCGGCGCTGGTGGGGTGCGTGCTCAGCCACTTGAGCACGCCGGGCGTCTTGCCCTCCTGCTGCCGCAGCTTGTCGAAGAAGGTGATGAGGCCCTTGGGGTCATAGCCCGTGGCGGACGTGTAGCGCGCGCCGTACTCGTCGGCCTCCGTCTCCTCGCTGCGGCCGTGCGCCAGCTGCGCGCCCGTGCCGGCCAGCTGCGCGGCGATCTGCGCCGCCATGCCCGGGTTCTTGCCCAGCGCCAGCTCGCTCAGCGCCTGGAGGCCGTAGGCGTTCACCATGGCGCGGGCCGAGTGGCGGCCCACCACGTGGCCCGCCTCGTGCGCCAGCACCCCGGCGAGCTCCGCCTCGTTGTCCGCCGCGAGGATGAGCCCCGTGTAGACATAGAGGTAGCCGCCGGGCGTGGCGAAGGCGTTCACCGTCTTCGGATCATTGATGACGAAGACCTGCCACTTCACCCCGGAGCGGTCCTTGTTGGCCGCCCGGAGAATGGGGGTGGCCACGCTGTTCACGTACTGCGTGACGGCCGCGTCCTGGACGTACTGGATTTTCTCTTCCTGTTCGAGCTGCTGCTTCACCTGGGCGCCGAGCTGTTCCTCCTGCTCGTCCGAGATGAGGGTGCGCGCGACGGCCTTCTCCGCCTTGATGCGCTGTGTGGCGCAGCCCGTGGCGAATCCCGCCACGACCGTCAGACCCAGAACCACCGAGAGGATTCGCTGCATAGGTACGCGTCTTCCTTTCCGGCCCGCTTCAACGCGAGGGAGGGGAGGACTCGTAGCCACATGTTGGCGGCACGGCAAGCACGAGGTGCGGGGGCTGGCCGCCATTGCACACGGCCTTCAAGCACCTCTCCCCTGTGAAGGAGAGAGGGCACAGGGCCTCGTGGGGCACCTGGGAACGGCTTACTTCACGTTGAGGCGGGCCTCGGCGGCCTCGTAGTCCACGTTGGAGAAGTACGCATCCACGTACTTGGCGCGCTCGTTGGCCTTGTAGTCCGGCACGAAGGCGTGCTCCCACGCGTCCAGGACGAGGATGGGGATGAAGCCGGCGATGTTGTTGGTCTCGTGCAGGGTGATCCAGTGGTTGGAGAGCCACCCGTTGCGCGGATCCTGGAAGGTGACGGCCCAGCCGATGCCCGGCATGGTGGCCACGGCCTTGAAGTCCGTCAGCCAGTTCTCGAACGAGCCGAAGCTCGCCTCGGCCGCCTTCTTGAACCGCTCGCCCGGCGGGGTGCCACCCGGCTTCATGTTGCCGAAGTAGTACTCGTGCAGGACCATGCCGTTGTACTCGAAGCCCAGCCGGCGCGTCAGCTCCGCGTAGACGGGGTTGGTGCCGGCCGCCTCGCCCTTGGCGGCCAGGCCCGACAGGGTCTCGGTGAGCTTGTTGGCGCGGTTGACATAGCCCTCGTAGAGCTTGAAGTGCGTCTCGAGGACCGCATCGCTGATGCCCTTGAGGCCCTTGAGCTCGGGGAACTTCAGCGGCGTGTACTTCTTCTCGGCCATACTGCCTCCAGATGGAGTGAAAGGATTGAAACGGCGCCCCCCACATAGAAGAAGCGCGGGCTTTTGGCCCGTGGAACTTCACGCGGGTGTGTGCGCTTCAACAAGTAAGCCGTGCAGGCTCCCATCGCACGATGTTATGGGCCGGAGCCCATGCCTGAGCTCCCAGAGGTAGAGATTGCCCGGCGGAACCTGGTGCGTTGGCTGGACGCGCACCGCGTGGTGAAGGCGGAGGCGGACGACACCCGGATTTTCCGGGGGGCGGAGCGGGTGGCCTTTGCCCGGTTGAAGGGGCGGGTGGAGTCCCTGGAGCGCCGGGGCAAGTACCTGCTGTTCACCTTCGAGGCGGGCCGTGGGCTGCTGGCCCACCTGGGGATGACGGGCAAGTTCGTCCGGCGCGCGAAGGGGCAGCTCCAGCCCCACAGCCGGGCTCGCTTCCACCTGGAGGACGGCGCCGTCCTCCACTTCGCGGACCCCCGTCTTTTCGGGCGGATGGAGCCTGTCCCGGCCGCCCAACTCCCGGCGCTGGCCGCCATCCAGTCCCTGGGGAGGGACCCGCTCGTGGACGGCCTGACGGGGCCGCAGCTGGCCGAGGCGGTGGGGCCCTCGAAGCAGGCCTTGAAGGTGGCGCTGATGGACCAGGGGCGCCTCGCGGGCCTGGGCAACATCCACGCGGCCGAGGCGCTCTTCCGGGCGGGCCTGCACCCGGCGCGCGTGCCCGGCAGCCTCACCCCGGAGGAGTGGAAGCGCCTGGCGCGGGCCATCCACGCCACCATCGCCTTCGGCCTGAAGGAGCAGGAGGGGGAAGAACCGGTTTACCTGGAGGACCGGGGGGCGGTGAACCTCTTCCGGGTGTATGGCCGCGCGGGGGAGCCCTGCTCGAAGTGCAAGGCCCCGGTGGAGTCCTTCACCCAGGCGGGGCGCACCACGCACGTCTGTCCCCAGTGCCAGCCGTTGGGGGCGCAACGCCCGGGGCCGAAGCGGGCGCCAGGGCGTTGACGGCTGGGAAGGGGCGTGTGGTTGGCGTTGACACCCCTCCCCCCCGTGGCTTAACTCGCCCGCCCTCTCGAATCGACTGCCCCGAGAGCATTTGGAGATACGTGCCCATGTCCAACGTCCTGCTGGCGGCGCTGCTCGTCGCCTCCGCCACGGCCACCGCCCAGACGTCCCAGCCGGTGCCCGAGAGCGGGACGCCCGCAGCCCCTCCGTCCGCGTCTCCGGCGACGGCTGCCCCCGCGTCCGTTCCGCCCGCCCCCGCCGCCGAAGCCGCCGCCGCCTCGCCGCTGTCTCCCGAGGCCGAGGCCGAGCTGGCCCGCCGGTTGGAGGCGGCCAAGGCCGAGATGCGTGAGGAGATCCGCGCGCAGATCGCCACCCAGTCGCTGGCCAACGCCTCCGAGTCCAACTGGCAGGCGGAGTTCACCGAGGAGCGGCGCAAGCTCGAGGTCTTCACCCTGGACGGGTACCTGCGCCTGCGGCCGAACCTCTTCTACAAGTTCGACCTGGGCCAGGCCCCGGGCCGCCGGCTGTTCCCCTTCACCTCGCCGCGCTCCCCTGCGGAGAACACCCAGGCGGGCACCAACATGCGGGTGCGGCTGGAGCCCACCTTCAACGTCTCCGAGGAGGTGCGCATCAAGCTCCAGGTGGACGCGCTGGACAACATCCTCCTGGGCTCCACGCCGGACAGCTCCTTCACGGGCAGCGACCGGGACATCTACACGATTTTCTCCGAGAGCCAGCAGCCGCCCGCCTCGGCCATCAACGCCTTCAAGGACTCCATCTCCGTCAAGCGTGCCTACGGCGAGGTGTCCACGCCGGTGGGCATGCTGCGCTTTGGCCGCATGGGCAGCCACTGGGGCCTGGGCATGCTGCGCAACGACGGCAACTGCGTGGACTGCGACTTCGGCGACAACGTGGACCGCATCCAGTTCGTCACCGAGCCGTTCGCCGGCTTCTACGTGACGCCGATGGTCGACTTCAACTCGGAGGGCGTCTCCAGCGAGGTGCGCAACGCCGAGCGCGAGCCGGTGGACCTGACGAACGCGGACGACAGCCACAGCTACGTGCTGGCCATTGCCCGGCGGGACACCGACCAGCAGGTGCGCGCCAAGCTGGAGAACAACCAGGGCGTGCTCAACTACGGCCTGCACTTCACCTACCGCTCGCAGCGCTGGGAGGCCACGGGCTACGAGGGCGGCAACTTCCAGGGCAACGCCCCCACCACCGCGGGCTTCATTCCCCGGGACGCCAAGCTGTACGTGCCGGACCTGTGGCTGCGCTACGAGGAGCGCCTGTGGCGGCTCGAGGTGGAGCTCGCCCTCATGTACGGCAGCATCGGCAACCGCGCGCTGACGCTGGAGGGCTCGGTGGACCCGGCGCAGAACCAGGACCTGCGCATCCTCCAGTTCGGTGGCGTGGCCCAGGGCGAGTACCGGCTGCTCAACTCCAAGCTGAAGCTGGGCATGGAGTTCGGCATCGCCTCGGGTGACAAGGCCGCGGGCTTCGGCAACTACCCGCGCCGCCGCACCACCAACGCGGACAACGAGCAGCTCGACGGGCCGCAGTACACCTGCGCCGTGGGCGGCTGCAGCGACGATGCCATCCGCAACTTCCGCTTCAACCGCGCCTACCGCGTGGACCTCATCCTGTGGCGCGAGCTCATCGGTGGCCTCACCGACGCGGTCTACGTCAAGCCCTCGCTGAAGTACTCCATCGCCGACGGCTTCGAGGTGTACGGCGCCGTCATCTACTCGCAGGCGCTCTACGCGGAGTCCACGCCGTCGCGGACCAGCAAGAGCCTGGGCGTGGAGGTGGACGTGGGGGCGCGCTTCGAGACGGAGGACGGCTTCATCGCGGGCATCGACTGGGGCATCCTCTTCCCCATGAGCGGCCTGCAGGATGCGGGCATTCCCCTGGACTTCGAGACCGCGCAGGCGGTGCGTGGCACGCTGGGCATCCGCTTCTAGGAACTCCGCCATGCACCTGACCCAGCCTCGCAGGGCCCTCCTCACCGCGGCGGCCCTGCTCCTCGTGGCCAGTGGCGTGGCCTGTGGCATCAAGGGCTCGCCGCGGCCCCCCGAGCCGCCCCCGCCGGCCACGCCGGAGACGCAGCCGCCGGAGAGTGGGCCCCGGGGCCCCCTGGAGCCGTCCGGGGCGGGCCTCCCGCCGGATGCGGGCCCGTGAGCGCCTTTCCCTACCGGAAGGGCACCCTCCACGCGGAGTCCGTCCCGCTGAGGGCCATCGCCGAGGCGGTGGGCACCCCCACCTACGTCTACTCCCAGGCGGCCCTCACGGAGCACTTCCAGGTGCTGGATGAGGCCTTCGGGGAGTACCCCCACCTCATCTGCTACTCGGTGAAGGCCAACAGCACGCTGGCCGTGCTGGGGCTGTTCGCGGGGCTGGGCAGTGGCTTCGACATCGTCTCCGGCGGGGAGCTGGCCCGGGTGCGGCAGGCCCGCGGGGACATGGCCAAGACGGTGTTCGCCGGGGTGGGCAAGACGCGGGAGGAGATGGCCCGGGCGCTCGCGGCCGGCATCCTCCTGTTCAACGTGGAGAGCGCCGAGGAGCTGGAGCTGCTCGACGCGGTGGGGCGGGAGGCCGGGCGCCGCGCCCCCTTCGCCCTGCGCGTCAACCCGGACGTGGATGCGCGCACCCACCGCCACATCTCCACGGGGCTGAAGACCTCCAAGTTCGGCGTGCCCTTCGAGGAGGCGGTGGCGCTCTACGCCCGCGCCCGGAAGATGAAGGGCGTGCGCGCGCTCGGCGTGGACTGCCACATCGGCTCGCAGCTCACCCGCACGGCGCCCATGAAGGCGGCGCTGTCGAAGGTGGCCGGGCTCTACGCGCAGCTCCAGGCCCAGGGCCACGCCCTGGAGTACCTGGACATCGGCGGCGGCCTGGGCATCACCTACACGCAGGAGATGCCTCCCTCGCCCCAGGAGTACGCCCGCACCGTGCTGGCGGCGGTGAAGGGCACCGGGGCCCGCCTGCTGCTGGAGCCGGGCCGGTCGCTGGTGGGCAATGCCGGGGTGCTGCTCACCCGGGTGCTGTACCGCAAGCAGACCCCCGCGAAGACCTTCGTGGTGGTGGACGCAGGCATGAATGATCTGCTCCGCCCGGCGCTTTACGAGGCGCACCACGGGCTGCAACCCGTGGTGAAGACGCGGGGCAAGGCCGTGGAGGTGGATGTGGTGGGCCCGGTGTGCGAGTCCACCGACGTGCTGGCCCCGGGGCGGGCGCTGGTGCTGCCCAGGCAGGGCGGCCTCTACGCGGTGATGAGCGCGGGCGCGTATGGCATGAGCATGGCATCTACCTACAACTCGCGGCCCCGGCCGGCCGAGGTGCTGGTGGACGGGACGGCCTGGCGGGTGGTGCGCGAGCGCGAGCGGGAAGAGGACCTCTGGCGCGGCGAGCGGGCCTGAACGTATAAGCGGCGGACATGAAGACTTTCGAAGGCTCCATGACTGCGCTGGCCACCCCCTTCCGGGACGGCCGGCTCGATGAGGACGCCTACCGGGCCCTCATCGAGCGCCAGGCCGCGGGGGGCACGAGCGGCATCGTGCCCATGGGCACCACGGGCGAGGCCGCGACGATGGCCCCCGAGGAGCGCTGGCGCGCGGTGCGGGTGGCGGTGGAGGCCTCCCGTGGGCGGATGTTGGTGGTGGGCGGCGCGGGCTCCTTCAGCACCCAGGAGACGGTGGAGTCGGTGAAGCACGTGCGCGAGGCGGGGGCCGACGCGGCGCTCATCGTCACGCCCTACTACAACAAGCCCACGCAGGCGGGCCTGGTGGAGCACTTCCGCGCCATCGCCCGCGCGCACCCGGGCTTCCCGCTCATCGCCTACAACGTGCCGGGGCGCACCGGCGTGGACCTGCTGCCGGAGGCCGTGGCGAAGCTGGCGGACCTGCCCGAGGTGGTGGCCCTCAAGGAGGCCACGGGCAGCCTGCCGCGCGCGGTGGACCTGGTGGAGGCGTGTGGCGAGCGCCTCTCGCTCTTGTCGGGCGATGACTTCACGGTGCTGCCCTTCATCGCCTGTGGCGGCAAGGGCGTCATCTCCGTGTCCTCCAACGTGGCCCCCCGGATGATGGCGGACCTGGTGGCGGCGGCGCGGGCGGGGAACCTGGCGGAGGCCCGGGCGCTCCAGGTGAAGATGAACAGCCTGCACAAGCTGCTCTTCGCCGAGTCCAACCCCATCCCGGTGAAGTGGGCGCTGCACCTGATGGGCGTCTTCGGCCCGGAGATCCGCCTGCCCCTGACCCCCCTGTCCGAGCCCCATGCTTCCCGGCTGCGCGAAGAGCTGGTTCGGCTGAACCTGCGGTAAAACCCCCACCCGGCCCGGGGGGGCGCTGGAAACGAAGGTAGGACGCATGCTGCGCACAGTCATCACCGGAGTCACCGGCCGCATGGGCAGCACGCTGTTGCGGCTCGCGCGGAGCTCGCGGGAGTTCACCATCGTGGGGGCCACGGCGCGCCAGGGCAGCCCGGTGGTGGGGCTCGATGCGGCGCTGGCGGCCCGCATGGGCGAGCCGCTCGGGCTGGCGGTGGTGGACGACCTGGACCGCGCGCTGGATGCGGGCGCGCAGGTGGTCATCGACTTCACCAGCGCGGAGGCGAGCGTGGCGCACGCCCGGCAGTGTGCCGCCAAGGGCGTGGCCATGGTGATCGGCTCCACGGGCTTCAACGCCGAGACGCGCAACCGGATCGTCGAGAGCGCCCGCGCCATCCCCGTGGTGCTGGCGCCCAACACCTCGGTGGGCGTCAACGTCGTCATCCAGATGGCGGCGGAGCTGGCCCGGGTGCTCGGCCAGGGCTTCGACGTGGAGGTGCTGGAGGCGCACCACCGCATGAAGAAGGACTCGCCCTCGGGCACCGCGCTGCGGCTGGCGGAGGTACTGGCCTCCACGCTGGGGCGCGCGAGCGAGGACCTGACCTTCGCGCGCCGGGGCTGGATTGGCCCGCGCTCGGAGCGGGAGATCGGCGTGCAGACGCTGCGGGGCGGCGACGTGGTGGGCGAGCACACCGTCTTCTTCTTCGGAGAGGGCGAGCGCATCGAGCTGACCCACCGGGCCACCAGCCGGGACCAGTTCGGCAAGGGCGCGCTGCGGGCGGCGGAGTGGGTGGCGCGCCAGCGCCCGGGGCTCTATGACATGGCCAACGTGCTTGGCCTCCAGAGGACATGATGACTGCCACCCGCTACTGCCGCTTTCTCCACGAGGGCCGTGCCCACCCTGGCCGCATCGAGGGCCAGGAGGTGGTGGTGCTCACCGCCGCGCCCTGGGCCGGGGGCAAGGAGACGGGGCTGCGGCGCTCGCTGTCCTCGCTCACGCTGCTGGTGCCCTCCGAGGCCTCGAAGGTCGTCTGCATCGGGCAGAACTACCGCAAGCACGCCGAGGAGATGGGCAAGCCCGTCCCCCCCGAGCCGCTCCTGTTCATCAAGCCCTCCACGGCGCTCAACGGGCCGCGCTCGCCCATCCGCCTGCCCAAGGCCAGCCAGGAGGTGCACTACGAGGCGGAGCTGGGCCTGGTCATCGGCGAGCGGCTGAAGAACGCGGACGAGGCCACCGCGGCGCGCGCCATCTGGGGGCTCACCTGCATCAACGACGTCACGGCGCGCGACATCCAGCGCCGGGAAATCCAGCACACCCGCGCCAAGAGCTACGACACCTTCGCCTGCGCGGGGCCCTGGGCCGTGACGGGGCTGTCGCCCGCGGACCTGCGCATCCTCTGCCGCGTGAATGGCCAGGTGCGCCAGGACAGCCGCACCTCCGACATGGTCTTCAGCCCCGCCCAGCTGGTGTCCTTCATCTCCCACATCATGACGCTCCTGCCTGGTGACCTGGTAAGCACGGGCACCCCGTCCGGGGTAGGCGCGCTGGCGGCCGGCGACACCGTGGAGGTGGAGCTGGAGGGAATCGGAACCCTGGCCAATCCGGTTGAGATGGAGCCGTGAGCACCAACGTCTATGTGGGACTGGGGTCCAACGAAGGAGACCGCGAAGGCCGCCTCGTGGCGGCCCTGGAGGCGCTCTCGCGCATCGATGCGGTCTCCGTGATGCGCCACTCCTCGCTGTTCGAGAGCGCGCCGGTGGGCCCCTCCCAGCCTCCCTTCCTCAACGCGGTGGTGGCGCTGGACTGCGAGCTGCCCCCGCAGCGGCTGCTGACCATCCTCCAGCGCATCGAGCATGATCTCGGCCGCCGCCGCGACGGGACGCGCTGGGGCCCCCGTCCCATTGATCTCGACATCCTCCTGTGGGGGAGCGAGGTGGTGGCGGACGCGAACCTTCAGGTGCCCCACCTGGAGCTGCACAAGCGCCGCTTCGCCCTGGAACCCCTGGTGGAGCTGGCCCCCGATTTGAAGCACCCCGTGCTGGGCGTGACGGTGAGCGAGCTGCTCATCCGCCTTGCCCCGCAGGATGTCCGCCGGTGCTCGGCCACGCAGTGGCCCGAGGCCCGCTTCCTGGAACACGACTCATGATGCTTGCCCTGACCTTCGCCACCGCGGCCCTGCTGGGCGCGGATCCTTCCAACCTGCCGCCCAACCACCCGCCCGTCCCGCCGGGGGTGAGTGCCTCGCCCGCGGCCCCCGGGGGCGCGCTGCCCGAGGGGCATCCTCCCTTCGCGGGGGGCGGCGACACGCCCGCGGCCCAGGGCTCGCTGCCTGCGGGACACCCGCCCATGTCGGAGACGGGGCGCGCGCCGCCTTCGGCCGAGGAGCTGCTCAAGCAGCTCGACTCGACCGAGGGGCTGCGCACGCGGGAGAAGACATTCGAGATCGCCTCGTCGCTGGGCAAGCTCTACTACGCGAACGGGCGCACCGCGGACTCGGTGATGTACTTCCTCCAGGCCGAGGAGAAGGCCGTGAAGACGCGCACGCTCTACCTGGAGCAGCGCAAGAAGCTCGGCAAGAAGCCCGTTCCCAGCGCGGAGGAGGCCCAGTGCGGCTTCGCCGCGAACGCGTCCGTGGAGGACATGGGCAAGGTGGCCGAGGAGCGCGCGAAGAAGGGTGACGCCGCGGGGGCCGCCGCCTGCGCGAGGGCCGCGCTGGCGCCGGTCATCGAGGTGGAGGTGCTGCGCGCCAACGCGCTCTATCTCTCCGGGGACATGCAGGGCGCGCTCACCGTGTACGGGCGGGTGCTGGAGGTCGTCCCCTCCCACGAGGAGGCGCTCTTCTCCCGCTCGGCGGTGCTGTACGAGACGAAGGGCGAGGACGTGAAGGCGCTGCAGACGGCGCACGAGGGCTTCCAGGCCTTCGTGGCGATGCACCCGGACTCGCCCCGGGCGGACCTGGCCAAGCAGCTGGGCCAGTTCGCCGAGGACACGGCGAAGGCCGGAGGCCGTCAGAAGTGGATGCAGGCGCGCGCGGAGGACCGGCGCGTCCGCCTGTCGCAGCCGCTGCCGCCGCAGCGGCCCATGGAGGCCATGCCGCCGGCCCAGGCGGCCGCGGGCCCGGGCTCGGGCGGCATGCCCGCGCTGACGCAGGAGATGGTGGACGCCATCCAGAACACCGAGCGCACGCCGGAGCTGGAGGCGGGCCTGGCCAAGCTGGTGGAGGAGGGCGAGGAGCACCTGGCGCGGGGCCGCTATGACGAGGCGCTGGCCGCCTACCGCCGCGTGGTGCCCTTCCAGCCGGAGAACGGGCGCGCCAAGGCGGGCATGGCCTGGGCGATGGTGGGCCTGGGCCGGCCCATGGCCGACCGCATCTGGGGCGTCGCCGTGAGCTCGGACGCGGCGGCGGTGGAGAAGCTGGGCGACACCCTGCTGGCGCGCGGCGACGAGCGGGGCGCCAAGGCGCTGTGGACCAAGCTGCTGAGCTCCGCGCCCGACTACCCGAACAAGGCGAACCTGCAGGCCAAGGCCAACCCCTGAGCCGCGCGGCGCAGGGCAGGCGGCCGTTCGAGCCGTCCCCGGGCCTGCTCCCCGTCTGACGGGCGGGCGGGCCCGTCCTTGGACTCCCCGCACGGATTGCCTCCCCAGCCTCTCTTCGCCCGCGTGCCTACTGTCATCTGTAGGAACCGCGAACGAGGGGACACATGATCCGGAAGAACTGGAGAACGGCGTTGCTGGTGGCCGCCAGTGGCGCGCTGGTGGCTTTGAGCGGATGCAGCGCGGGGCACGCGAACACGCGTGTGAAGGACGAGTGGATGGCCCGGGTGCCCGAGAGCGAACTCGGGGACGTGCGCGAGGCTCAGACCCAGCGGCTTCAGGCGAACGACGCCATTGTCCGGGCCGATGTGGAGATCCGCGACGCGGAGCGCGCGCTGGAGGTCGTCCGCCGCGAGGAGGGCGCCGCCCGCATGCGCAAGGAAGCCGAGCAGGCCTCGGTGAAGGCCGCCGAGGCCAAGGGCCAGCGCGACCAGATTGGCGACGCGCAAGCCTCCTTGAAGGCCGCGCAGGGCATGCACGAGGCCGCCAAGGCGCAGGTGGCCTGGCGTGAGCACGTGGTGGAGATGAAGAAGGGCCAGAAGGAGCTCCGCGAGCGCGAGGCGGAGGTGGCCAACGCCGAGCTCTCCCTGGCCGAATACCGGGCGCTGAAGAACAGCGGCGACGTGCGCGCGGATCAGCTCTCCGAGGCCGACTTCAACAAGGCCGTGTCGGAGGCGCGGAGCCGGCTCGCCTCCACCCAGAAGAAGATAGAGAAGAGCCAGAAGCAGGAGCGCGAGGCACGCGCCCAGTGGGAGAACCTGCGCGACCGGGCCCAGGGTTACGGCGGCAGCGGCTGGGACTAAGCGCCCCGGCGGGCCTCGCCAGGAAGCGGAGCCGCGTCACGCGCTCCGGTTCCTGGGGGGCAGGGATTCACAGGAACCGGGCGGCCAGCAGGTCCTGCACGTCCAGCAGCCCCACGGCCCGTCCTTCCGCATCCACCACGGGGAGCTGATCCACCCGGGACTCGCGCATCTGCGCGGCGGCGGTGAGCACCAGCGTCTCGGGGCTGACGCACCGGGGGCGCCGGCCCATCACGTCGCGCATGAGCACGGTGAAGTCCGTGCGGCCCTGCTCCACCAGCCGGCGCAAGTCTCCGTCCGTGAAGATGCCCACCAGCTTGCCATGGCGGTCCACCACGCTGGTGGCGCCCGGGCGGCCCGGCGTCTGGGTCATCACCCCCACGGCATCGGACAGCCTCGCGGACTCCTTCACCACCGGGTTGTTGGGGCCTGTGCGCATGACATCGGCCACCCGCTGCACGGAGCGGCCAATCTTTCCGCCCGGGTGCAGGTGGGCGTACTGCTCCGTGGTGAAGCTGCGCGAGCGCATGAGCGTCATCACCAGGGCATCGCCCAGGGCATGCAGCGCGGCCGTGGACGTGGTGGGCACCAGGCCCATGGGGCACGCCTCCTCCAGCCGCCCCAGGTCCAGCACGAGGTCCGCGCCCCGCGCCAGGGGGCTGTCCGCCTCGCCCGTCAGGGCGATGACGGGGATCTCCATCCTGCGGAACGAGGGCAACAGCCGGAGCAGCTCCTCGGTGGCGCCGCTGTTGGACAGGGCGAGGATGACATCGCTCCGGCCCACGCGGCCCAGGTCACCGTGGACCGCCTCGGCGGGGTGCAGGAAGAAGGAGCGGATGCCGGTGGAGGCCAGCGTGGCCGAGAGCTTCTGGCCGATGAGGCCCGCCTTGCCCATGCCCGTCACCACGGCCTGGCCCTGACACGCGCGCAGCAGGGACACTGCCCGGAGGAACGGGGTGCCCAGCCGTCCGGTCAGCCCCTGGATGGCGCGGGCCTCGGCTTCCAGCACCTCGCGGGCGTAGGACAGGAGCACCGTGGCGTCCTCCTCGGGCAGCCCCGGCGGGAGATCGCGGGAGGAGGGGAGGGCGCGAAGACGCGGCTTCTTGGCGGTGGAACGGGGGGCGCGGGCCATGGCTCCCCCGCGTTCTACCCCCGCCCCGGTGGAGGCCGCTACCCTTGACGCAGTGCGAGCCGTCGGTTACGCGCTCGCCCGCCCGGTCCCCGGGCGGAACGGTTCTGCCTGCACCCGCAGGCCCCTTTGGGAGAGCACGAGATGAAGTTCTTCATCGATACGGCGGATGTCAGCGAGATTCGCAAGGCGTACGACATGGGGTGCGTGGACGGGGTGACGACGAACCCGTCGCTCCTGGCCAAGGTGGGCCGTGGGCTGGAGGAGACCATCCGGGAGATCTGCTCCATCGTGGATGGCCCCATCAGCGCCGAGTGCGTGTCGCTGGAGGCGCCCGAGCTCATCAAGGAAGGGCGCACGCTGGCGAAGATTCACGACAACGTCGTGGTGAAGATTCCGATGGGCACCGAGGGGATGAAGGCCGTCAAGGCGCTCACCGCCGAGGGCATCCGGACCAACGTGACGCTCGTCTTCTCCGCCAACCAGGCGCTGCTGTGCGCCAAGGCGGGCGCCACCTATGTCTCCCCGTTCGTGGGGCGCCTGGATGACATCTCCGAGGACGGCATGGAGCTCATCTCCAACGTCATCGAGATCTACCGCAACTACGACTTCACCACGCAGGTGCTGGTGGCCAGCGTGCGCCACCCGGTGCACGTGCTCCAGGCGGCGCGCCTGGGCGCGGATGTGGCCACGCTGCCCTTCAGCGTCATCAACCAGCTGGCGCAGCACCCGCTCACCGATGCCGGCATCAAGAAGTTCCTGGCGGACTGGGAGAAGGTGCCCAAGAAGGCGCCCTCCGCCCCGTAGGCCAAAAAAAGCCACCGCCCCTGCTCCGGGCGGTGGCTCTCAAGGCTTCTCAGGTCTTCAAGGTCCGTGGGCTACTGGTACACGGCCTGGAACTGGATGACGGGCGAGGACGAGAAGCTGTGGTTCGCCTGGAGATCGATGACGGCCTGCACGGCGGAGCCCGGGCTGGTGGCGCCCACGAGGTTGATCGTGCCTGAGTTGCCGCCCCTCTCCGGGAAGGAGAACTGGGTGTGGCGCACGCAACGGGTCTTCACCGGAGAGCTCCCCGAGCCGGGCGGGGTGGGCTTGCCGCTGTTGCAGATCTCTCCCAGCAGGAGGCTGCCGTCGGGCTGGGTGGTGGCCTCCCGGCTCTCATAGGCAATCTCGAACCCGCCGTAGGCAAAGGCGGTCGCATCCGACTGGACGCTGACGGAGCCCCGGTTACCGGACTTCCGGACCACGAAACCCGCGCTGTCCGAGGACATGCGGTTGAAGTAGTCGTCGGACCAGTTGAACCGGATCGGAACGGTCTGGTTCACCCCAACAGCGTAAGGAGGGGTCGCGGGCAGCCACAGGTGGTTGGCGGTGTCCGTGGACAGCGGGCCCGTGTAGACGATGTGGATGGAGCGCCAGATCTGCGTGTTGCTGTCCCAGCAGCCGTTGGGGCCGTCCCACACGCCGTTCTTGGTCGCCGGGGCGGAGGGGTTGGCACAGTCGATGCGCTCGGTGTCGATGAAGAACTCACCCGGATCCCACTTGCCGTTGTCGTTGCGGTCCACCAGCGGCTCGCCCAGGTCGACGAACCACTCGCCCGGATCCCACTTGCCGTTGAGGACGCCGTTGGTGCCGGAGCCGTCGTAGAAGTCCTCCTCGCCACCAACGACCGCGATCACCGTGACGGCCATGTCGCGCGCGTTGCGGCCCTGGGGATCATTCAGGTTGCCGCCGACGTGCAGCTCCCCGGTCATCGGGGTGACGGCGTAGGGGGGGAAGGTGCCGTTGGTGCTGAAGATGGTGGTGGCCACGCCCGTGTCCGCGGAGGGCGTGCTGCCCGACTGGGGCTTGGAGTCGACCGGGCTGTTGATCTTACCGGCCTCCGGATACCACTGGACGGTGGTGGCCAGGCCGACGGGATTGCCGAAGCGGTCCGACAGGGCGGCCGTGCAGTTGGTGCTGAGGCTGCGGGGAGGGGGGGTGGCGTGCAGCGCACCCAGGTTCTTCCGGACGCAGTCCACCACCAAACCGCGGTCGGACGGCTTGCCGCCCACGATGGGCGTGCCCGGGTGGGAGACGCTCAGCTCACGCGACGAGCCAATCGTGGCGGAGACCGTCGCCTTGACGATGGCGACACCCACCGTGTTGCCCGCGCGCAGCGTGGTGGAGGCGATGCCCTCCGCGTTGGTCACGGCCTTGTCCGTGGCGTTGGCTTCCGCCGCGCCGGAGACGGTGAAGCTCAGCTCCACGCCCGGCACGGGCTTCTGCGCGGCGTCGGTGATCTTGAAGTACAGGGGGGTGGTCGTATCCCGGCCCGAGGACTCGATGCCGATGAGCGCCTTGGTGGTCTTGTCGGTGATGTACGACACGGTGGAGATCGCCGTGAAGGTGAGGCTCGTCTTGAGGCTGCCCTCGGCCAGCGTCGCGGTGATCTCCGCGGTGCCAGGCCCCATGTTGGCGGCATACAGGGGCACCGAGGCCGTCCCCGAGGTGTTGGTGGTCGCCGTGATGCTGGTGGTCCCTTCCGCGGGCGCGAACGAGCCGCGGTTGGTCGTGAAGCTGATCTGCTTGCCCGGCACGGGCGCGCTGGTGGTCTTGTTGGTGACGGTGACGCTGACCGGAGTCTGATCGCCCGTGTTGGCGATCAGCAGGGACTTGCCCGTCGACAGCGTCACATTGAGGTCGCCGAACTGGGTCGGGGGGCCACCGTCGGGGCCGCCATCCGTCCCTCCGTCGGTGCCGCCATCCGTGCCCCCGTCGCCCGGGTTGGTGCCGCCGTCCGTCGCGGAGACATTCACCGTGGAGGTGACGCTCACGCCCTTCCATTCCGCGGTGACGCGCACGGCGCCCGCGCACTTCGGGTCAAAGGACTTGGCGCAGGTGAAGGTGGTGGTGGCCTCGCCATCCTCCAGCGTCAGCACCTCCGTCTTGGTGCCATTGCCCAGCAGGCCCGCCGGTGCCGTCAGCGTGACTTCACCCGTACCGGCCGTGCCATCGGCGGACTCGGCCACCACGGTCAGTGTGGTGAGCTGTCCCTGGTCATTGATTTGGCGGGGACTGGGCGTGAGCGTGAGGGAGTCTTCATTGCCTCCACCTCCGCCGTCGTCGCCTCCACAGGCCGCACCAATGACGAGGGCGAGCGCCAGGCAGGCGCCCGCTCTAAAAAGAGAACGTTGCATTAAGGATGAACTCCTGATGAAAAACGTAGGGGGCCGAACAGTATTTCGACTCTTCACCCTTCGTCAAAAGCCACAACCTTCCTTTCGCTCTCGAATCCCGAGGAACGCATGGACTTCCAGCTCTCAGATTCTCAACGCGCGCTTCAAGAGACCGCCCGCAAGTTCTCGCGTGAAGTGGTGCGTCCCAAGTCCGCCCACTACGACGAGACGGCCGAGTTTCCCAAGGAGCTCATCGCCGCCGCGCATGAGCTGGGGCTCATCAACATGGCCATTCCCCAGGAATACAATGGTCTGGGATTGTCCCACCTCGAGCAGGTCATCGTGTGCGAGGAGTTGAGCTGGGGCGATGCCTCGGTGGCCACCACCATCGTGGCCAATGACCTGGCGAACCTGCCCATCATCCTGGCGGGAACGCCGGAGCAGAAGAAGCGCTTCCTGACGCCCTTCACCGAGAAGCTGAAGTTCTCCTCGTTCTGCCTCACCGAGCCCTCCGCAGGCTCGGACGTGGCGGGCCTGTCCACCACCGCCCGGCTCGAGGGGGACCACTACGTCCTCAACGGCTCCAAGTGCTTCATCACCAACGGCACCTACGCGGAGCAGTACACGGTGTTCGCCACCGTGGACAAAGCCCGGAAGCACAAGGGCATCAGCTGCTTCGTGGTGGAGGGCCAGCCGAAGGGGCTCACCATCGGCAAGCACGAGAACAAGATGGGCCAGCGCGCCAGCAACACCGTCACCCTCACCTTCGAGGATGTGCGCGTGCCGGTGGCCAACCGCATCGGCGAGGAGGGCCAGGGCTTCCTCATCGCCATGGAGACCCTGGACAACAGCCGCCCCCTGACGGCCATGTTCTCGGTGGGCATCGCCCGCGCCGCGCTCGAGCACAGCCTGGAGTACAGCTCCCAGCGCCAGACGTTCGGCAAGCCCATCCGCGAGCACCAGGGCGTCCAGTTCATGCTCGCCGACATGGGCATGAACATCCAGGCCGCCCGCCTGCTCACCTACCAGAGCGCATGGCTGCTGGATGAGGGGCAGCGCAACACCCTCGTCTCCAGCTACGCCAAGTGCTTCGCGGCCGACATGGCCATGAAGGTGACGACCGACGCCGTCCAGGTTTACGGCGGTTACGGGTACATCAAGGAGTACCCCGTCGAGAAGCTCATGCGCGACGCCAAGCTCATCCAGATTTACGAGGGCACCAGCCAGGTCCAGCGGCTCGTCATCGCGCGGGAACTGTTCAAGTAGAAAAGTTAATCTCCGTTCCGCGTCGTTTCGCTTGCCGGCGCGGGACGTGGGGCCTATTACTCCAGGCCGCTCTTATTGATTCACCAATCAAGAGGCCACCCCACAGGAGAGGGACCCCGTGAAGATCCTCGTCACCGCCAAGCGCGTGGAAGATCCCGAGTCCAAGATCAAGGTCAAGCCCGATGGCTCGGGCATCGTGCAAGAGGGCCTGAAGTACAAGATCAACCCCTTCGATGAGATTGGCGTGGAGGAGGGGCTGCGGCTGGCCGCCAAGCACGGCGGTGAGGTGGTGGTCGTCTCCATCGGTGGCAAGGAAGTGCAGGAGTCGCTCCGGCACGCGCTGGCCATGGGCGCCCACCGCGCGGTGTGGGTGAACCACGTGGGCCCGGTGGATCAGCTGGGCATCGCCGGGCTGCTCCAGAAGGTGGTGGAGAAGGAGAAGCCGGACCTCGTCCTGCTGGGCAAGCAGTCCATCGACGACGACCAGAACCAGGTGGGCCAGTACCTGGCCGAGTTCCTGGGCTGGAGCCAGGCCACGTTCGCCTCGAAGGTCGAGTCGCTGGAGAGCGAGCAGGAGAAGAACAAGGCTCCGGCCATCCTGCTGGGCGCCGATGGCAAGACGGTGCGCGTGGTGCGCGAAGTGGACAACGGGCTGGCGACGCTGGAGTGCACGCTGCCGGCGGTGGTGACCACGGACCTGCGCCTGAACATGCCGCGCTACGCGAGCCTGCCGGGCATCATGAAGGCCAAGAGCAAGCCCATCGAGGAGCTGACGCCGCAGAAGCTCGGGGTGGACGTCACCCCGGCCATCCAGGTGCTGAAGCTCTCCTCGCCGCCGCCGCGCAAGGCCGGCATCAAGGTGCCGGACGTGGCGTCGCTGGTGGACAAGCTGCGCAACGAGGCCAAGGCCGTCTAGGCCCGTTTCTTCAACCGCTTCGAGAGACTGGAGTCCCAAATGCCGATCGTTCTCATCGTCGCCGAGCAGCAGCCTGACGGGAACCTGCGCAAGGCCACCCTCAACGCCATCGCCGCCGGCAGCCAGCTGGCGCAGAAGGCGGGCGCCGAGCTGCACCTGGCGCTGCTGTCCAAGGATCCCTCCAAGCTGGCCGAGGAGCTCAAGGGCCTGGGCGCCAAGGTGGTGCACACCGCCGCGGCCCCCGAGTTCGAGCACTACCTGGCCGAGGTGTACGCGCCGGTCATCGCCGCGCTGGCCCAGGAGCTGAAGGCCGACTACGTGGGCGCCGCCTCCACCGCCATGGGCAAGGACCTGCTGCCCCGCGTGGCCGCCCGCCTCAAGGCCGCCATGGCCACCGACGTCACCGCCATCAATGGCAGTGGCGCGGACGTCACCTTCACCCGTCCCATGTGGGCCGGCAACGTCTTCGCCGAGGTGAAGCTCACCACGCCGGTGAAGGTGCTCAGCCTGCGCGCCACCGAGTTCCCCGCCGCCGCGAGCGGCCAGGCGGCCGCCGAGGTGAAGTCCTTCACCGCGAAGATCGAGCCGTCCAAGACGAAGTTCGTCGACTTCAAGGAAGTGAAGAGCGCCCGTCCGGAGCTGACCGAGGCCCGGGTGGTGGTGTCCGGCGGCCGTGGCACCAAGGGTGACTTCAAGGAGATCGAGGCCCTGGCCGACGAGCTGGGCGCCGCGGTGGGTGCCTCGCGCGCGGTGTGCGACGCGGGCTGGGTGCCCAACGACTATCAGATTGGCCAGACGGGCAAGGTGGTCGCCCCGCAGCTCTACATCGCCGCGGGCATCAGCGGTGCCATCCAGCACCTGGCGGGCATGAAGAGCTCGAAGACCATCGTGGCCATCAACAAGGACCCCGAGGCCCCCATCTTCCAGGTGGCCGACTACGGCCTCGTGGCGGATCTCTTCAAGGTGCTGCCCGAGCTGCGCCAGGCCCTCCACGGCCTGAAGTAGTCCCGGCGCATCCGGGCGGAACGCGAAGGGGTGGTGCGAGGCTCTGGGCCCCGCGCCGCCCCTTTCGCGTTGCGGGCTACAGGTCGATCTCGGAGCCGCGCTTGCCCGGCGTCTCCTCGTCCGGGGGCGGGAGGAGCTCTTCCTCGGGCGGCAGGGGCTCCTCGCCCAGGTCCATGGGCGGCGCCTCCTCGTCCGGGAGTGCCTCCAGTCCCGGGGGCAACTCGTCGTCCATCGGGGGCTCCATCAGCGGGATGGGCTCCCGGCCGGGCACCTCCACCTCGAGCCGCTCGAAGGTCCAGGTTCCTCCCACCGAGAGGGCTTCGACGCGCAGGGTGCCGCTGGCCTTGGGGCCCTCGACGGGGATGTTGAGGCTGGCGCGGCCCTCGCCGCTGTCCGTGTTCACCGAGCCGCGCGGAAAGCCGAACTCGATGGGCGTGCCCAGCACCTCCTGCACCTCGGGGTTCTCCGAGACGAGCGCCACGGCCTGCTGGTAGGCGTCCGAGGACTTGATGGCGCTGGAGATGAAGTAGAGGCCCAGCGCCCCGAAGCAGCCGCACATGAGCACGGGTGTCAAACAGCCAACAGGAACGACCCACTTCCAATTGCGGCCCCACCAGCCCTGCCGCGGCGCCATGTTGCCTTCCGGCATCGTGTTCATCACCCCTCCCATCGTCGCCGCCCTCCCTCGGGGGGCCGGGCGCTTTCCCGTCATAGCGGTTTCACGGGCGGGGCCCCAGCCCTCAAAGTAAAGCGGGGGCCGAGTTACTGGGATTCCGGCCAAGTCGTTGATCCGGGCGTGGACCGGGGGGGCCAGGAGTTGGCCGGGCCAAACCTTCGCGGCTAGCATGCTCCCAGATTCCGAGAGGCCGGGAAGCTCCAGGCCGGGGGGCGGGCCTCCGGGAGATTCATGTGGCTGGATTCGTTTCCGACAAAGAGGGAGCGGCAGGGCCTGGGACGCCGGGTCTGGACGAGTTGCGCGCCGTGCCCCGGCTCCATCCGGAGACGGGGGTACAGCGCGTGGGCGGGCGGTTGCTGGCGGCGGGGCCCGATGAGCACCTGCACACCTTCGAGGATGCGCGGGGCCAGGTGTCCGAGGTGGCCGAGCGCATCATGGAGCTGGTGGATGGCCGGCGGACGGTGGCGGCCATCGTGGCGGTGCTGTGTGACGAGTTCGAGGTGGAGCCCCAGGCGTGTGAAGCCGACACGGTCGCTTTCCTGCGGCTCCTCGTGGCGAAGAAGGTGCTGGTGCTCGGGCCGTGAGGCTCCTTGCGCTGATGTCGCGAGCGGCGGGCGGAACGCCTGACGCTGGAGAGGGTGGGAGACGAATGCGCCGATCGGTATGGCAATGGCTGTTGATGGGGCTCGCGCTGTGGAGTGCGTCCGGATGCAGCTGCGGGGAGCCGCCGGTGGAGTCGGAGCTGGAGGTGGCCTTCGAGAAGCCCACGGATGGCCAGCGCCTGGTGGTGTCCGACGATGAGGACGCGGCCCAGGACGGCTTCCAGCACGAGGTGGTGGTGCGCGCCCGGGATACCTCGGACCGGCCCTTGAAGCTCGCGGGCGCGAAGCTGGAGCTGCGCACGCCCTCCGAGCAGGGGTGGACCGAGGGGCCCACGGCCATCCTCGACGGCGACACGGCGCGCTTCCCGGCGGTGCTGCTGCAGCCGCGCACCAACGTGCTGCAGGTGACGGTGGAGGAGGCGGGCTCGCGGCGCACGGCCACCCAGCGCATCAGCGTCACGGTGACGTCGGAGCCGCCGTCGGTGGACCTGTCGAAGCCGGCCGAGGGCCAGGTGCTGCTGGAGGCGGACGACGCGGATCCGCAGATGCCCGGCTACCAGATGCTCTTCAGCCTGAACGCGGTGGGCCTGGCCGGACGCAAGGGCACGCTCTACTGCGAGCAGGCGTGTGGGGTGCCCCCCACGGAGTTCACCGTGTCGGGCACGGGGCTCACGCAGGTGCCGGTGACGCTGGCCCAGTCGGCGTGCGAGTCCCAGGAGGCCCAGTGCTACGCGGTGATTCGCAACGGCGAGGACGAGGTGACCTCCGGCCGCCGCCGCATCCGCCTGGACACGGTGGCGCCGCGCGTGGAGGTGGCCTCGCCCGTGGGGGCGGTGGCGTCCACGACGTTCCGGGTGGAGGCCACCGTGGGCTGTACCGAGCCCGGGGTGCTGGCCACCCTGTCCCGGCCGGGTGAGCCGGACCTCTCCTCTCCCGTCATCTCCGGCGGGGTGACGTTCCCCGCCGTCACCGTGCCCGTGGATGGCGAGTACCGCTTCACGCTGCGCGTCTCGGACGCGGGAGGCAATGTCACCACCCGCGAGGTGCCCGTCATGGTGGCCAGCACCGTGCCGGTGCTCAAGCTCGTGGTGCCGGAGACCATCCCCGTGCCTCCGGTGAACGGCCCGTTGGGCGAAGGCGTGCAGGCCGTGGTGCGGGTCCAGGCGGACACGTTGCCGCCCGGCACGGAGGTGCGGTTCTTCACCAGCGTCACCGGCACGTTCGCCCACCCCCAGCGGGCGGAGACGGACGCATCGCGCGGGGCGTCCTTCACGGCGCAGCTCGCGGGCGGGGCCAACTCCGTCCAGGCCTGTGTGCGCAATGCCGCGGGGCTGGAGCAGTGCCAGGCCCAGGCCATCACGGTCAACACGGGCCTGCCCGTCTGCCGCATCATCTCTCCGGTCAACGGCGTTCAGGTCTCCCCCCTGGGGGAGGACACGCTGGTCCGCGTCGAGGCGGGGCCTGGCCCCGTCATCGTGGTGGCGCTGGATGCGCAGGGCCAGGAGCGCGCGCGGGGCGAGGGCCTTGCGTCCTCGGGCTCGGCCGGGGTGCCGCTCAAGCTGAGCGGAGATGGCGCGTACCAGCTCCAGGCGCTCTGCCCCGGGGGCGCGGTGAGCCAGGTGCTCTCGCTGGGGGTGGACACCACGCCGCCCGCGCTGGCCTTCCACGTGCGCGGCCTGCCCGACGCGGAGACCGTCCTGGGCGCGGGGCTCAACGACACGTCCCTGGCGCCGGGCATCCAGGTGTCCCTGGAGGTGAACACCGAGCCGTACGCGGCGGTGCTCGTCACCGGGTGCGCCATGGCCGCGGGTGTGGCGGGCCAGGCCGATGCGCGGGGCACGCTCGTGCTGCGCGACGTGTCCGTGCCGCCCAGCGGGACGTGCGAGCTGAAGGTGGCCTCCACGGACCTGGCGGGCAACACCACCGAGCGGGGCCAGGCGCTGACGCTGGCCTTCTCGCCGGGCTCGCTCGCCTTCGCGACGCCCGCCATCGGCCGCTACCTGGGGGCCATGGATGGCATCGTGCTGCCGGCCGGCGGGCTGAGTGTGCCCGTCACGCTGAGCCTGGAGACCCCGGCGGCGGGCACGCTGCGGCTGCTGCGCGGCTCCACGGAGATCGCCTCGGTGCCGGTGGCCGCGTCCGACCGGACGAAGGTCTTCAGCTCGGTGGAGCTGGAGGAGGGGGCCAACGTGCTGCGCGCCGAGCTCATCGGCCCCGGGGGCACGGTGGCCTGCGCCACGGTGCTGCTCCTGGTGGACACGCAGCCGGGCAACATCGCCCTGGAGATTCCCGCCGCCTCGCCCGCCCCGAGCTACGTCGTCCTCTCCGACGTCACGCCCGAGGAGTCCGGCATCCAGGCGCCGCTCAAGTACGCCGCCAATGGGCGCTCGGCGAACGCCGTCGTGGACATCTGCGCGAGCGTGGCGCCCAGCCTGGATGCCGCGCCCTGCCGGGATGGCTCGGGGTGGTACACCCTGGCGGCCAACGTGCCGGCCTTCACCCCGGACTTCACCTATCCCGATGGGCGCTATGCCCTGAAGGCCGTGCTGGATGACGGGGCCATCTCCGTCTCCCAGGCGGTGACCATCACGGTGGACAGCACCGAGCCGGTGGTGCGGGCCGTGGAGCTGGTGGGGGACAGCAATGGGGACCTGCGGCTGAACGCCGCCGAGCTGCCCTCGGGGCCCGTGCAGCTGCGGCTCACCATCGATGGGGTGGAGGATGGGCGGCCCGTCCAGGTCCGCAGCGCCGCCAACCCCGGCATCGTCTATGGCCAGGGCAGCGCCAGCGGGGGCCAGGTCCGGGTGTCCCTGGATGCGATGCCCACGGGCATTGAGGCTGACTACGCGCTCGTCGTCACGGTGACGGATGCGGCGGGCAACCAGAACCGGGTGGCCAACCCCACGCCGTTCTACCCGCTCAACACGGCGTCCTTCTTCGCGTTCCGCCTGGACCGCGTGCTGCCCTCGCTGGTGGTGAGCGCGCCCACGCGCGCCGAGTTCGGCCTCGCGGATGACAGCTCGCCCGCGGCGGGCTTCCAGCTCGAGGTGACGGCCAACACCAGCGCGGACGTGGGGGACAAGGGCATCCGCATGTCGGTGAGCCCCGGGGGCGACGCGGTGGAGCTGACCCCGCTGCTGCTGACGGCCACGCACGAGTTCACCCTGGCGGGCGCGGGGCGCACGGAGCACGCCATCACCGTGGCGGCCGTGGACACCTCGGGCAACGTGTCGACGGTGGTGCGCACCGTGACGGTGGACCGGGAGGCGCCCACCGTGACGCTGGTGGCCCCGCTCGCGGGCACCATCTACAACAACACGGACCTGCCCGTTCAGGTGAGCGTCAGTGGCGGGGACGTGAACACGGTGAGCATCTTCTCCCAGGTGGGGAGCTCGCCGGCCACCGTGGTCGGCACCCTGCCGGTCACCGCGGGCTCCGCCCAGGGCACGCTCAACTTCCCCAGCGGGGTGCAGACCATCTCGGCCGTGGCCCTGGACACCGCCGGCAACCGGGGCTCCGATACCCACGAGGGCGTGGACGTGCGGATTCCCGGCTGCGCCATCACGCTCACCACCCCCAGCGCGCCGGTGGCCACGCTGCTCGCCCTGGATGACCTGGATCCTTCGACGCCGGGCTTGCAGTACCGCCTGGTGGGCGTCACCCCTGCGTGCACGGGCCGCCAGGTGGTCCTCTACCGGGGAACGTCCTCCACGCCGGTGGACGCCACCCTGGCGAACGGGTCCACGGGCGAGTTCTCCTTCGACGTGACGCTCGAGGACGGCGAGCAGACGCGCCTGGCGGTGGAGGTCTTCAACGCCGCGAATCAGCGTTCCGTCGACTTCGTGGACGTGACGGTGGACATCACGCCCCCCGTCATCACCTCCATCTCCCCGGCGCCCACGGCGCTCTACTTCGTCGCCAACACCAACGCCTACCTCTTCCCGGTGCCCGCGCCGGACCGCGTGGTGGACCTGGCCGCGGGGGGGGATGCCAACGCGGTGTTCACGCTCACCGTGGTCCAGGGCGTGGGCAGCACGGTGCGGGCCTTCTACAAGGGCGAGCCCGTCTCGGCGGAGTTCGGGGTCGCCGCCTCGCCGGAGACCCTGGAGGTGCCCGTGACGCTGCCGCACGGCACGGACGGCACGCTGGAGGTGCGCGTGGTGGATGCCTCCGGGAACACGGCGCGCCACACCGTGGCGGCCACCGTGGACGTGGTGCCCCCCAGCGCGCCCACGGTGACGCTGGCGCTGGTGGCCGGCAAGGAGCGGGCTGCCCAGGTGAAGGTGACCTGGACCGCCAGCGGGGACGATGGGCTGTCCGGCATGCCCGTGGGGTATGACCTGCGGTGGACGGTCAACGCCCAGCTGCTCAACGGCATCGAGAACGAGGCGTCCTTCTTCAGCGCGAGGGTGAAGCAGGAGACCGGGGCGCTTCTGCCCGCCACCTCCACGTCCTACACGCTGACGGTGCCACCCCTGGCCCGCTACTCCATCCAGCTCCGGCCCCGGGACGAGATCGGAAACTACGCACCCTTCGCGGTTCAGCCGCAGATCGACAACTTCTGGCGGCAGATGACGGTGACGAACCCCGGCGTGGCGGGCAACAGCTACGCTACGTACATCGCCTCGCGGGGAGACCTGAACGCCGACGGCCGGCAGGACCTGGTGGTGACCGGCCTGCTGGGCACGCCGGGCGCGGCGTACGTGTACTACGGCTCGAGCGACCCGGTGGCGGTGCCGCCGGTGCGTCAGGACCTGACGGTGCCCGAGACGGACTCCCAGGCCTACGGCAACGACTTCGACATCGGCGATGTGGGCAACGGCACCGCGGACCTGGTCCAGGACCTGGTGGTGGGCGTGCGCGGCTGGAGTGGCACCTCCGGACGGGCCTTCCTCTACTTTGGCCGCAAGGGCCAGGTGCTGGACACCTCGGCGCCCATCGAGTTCCGCCACGACACCAACATCGCCGGGGCCTCGCTGGGCGGCACCGTGAAGATGATCCAGGACATCTCGGGCGATGGGCTCCACGAGGTGCTCCTCAGCTCGCACGGTGAGACTCCCGGAAAGGTCTACCTCTTCTACGGACGCTCGCCGGACGCCTGGCGCGCCCTGGGCACGGGCTGCACCGCCACCGCGGCCTGCGTCGTGCCCACGAGCAAGTCGGACAAGGTCTTCACGGCCCCCACGGGGATGGTCTTCTTCGGCCGCTCCCGCGGATATGCCCGCCTGGGGGACATCACGGGCGATGGCGTCGCGGACTTCACCCTCCCGGCTTCGCACGAGAGGGTGAACAAGCTCTTCGTCTACTCGGGCGCCACCGTGCGCGCGATGGGCCGCAACGTGTTCACCACGGACGCGCTCCAGGTGCTCCACCAGGGCCCGGATACCGAAGGCAACTCGCAGAACGGCTTTGGCACCGAGGCCTTCGGCGGGGTGAACCTGGTGGGGGGCCCGGGGCTGGACCTGGTGGCCTCCGCGGCCACCCAGAACAAGGTCTTCGTGTTCCGGGATGGGGGGCCGTCGGGCTTCACCTCGGCCCCGCTCGTCATCGGCGGCGGTGGCCGGTTCGGCAATGCCCTGGCCCTGGGGGACCTGAATGGGGACGGGCGCGCCGACATCGCCGTGGGCCAGAACATCGTGGGGATGAACGCCGCGGCCGTCTTCTACAACCAGGGCACGCCCGGGGCCGAGTTCGACACGGCCCAGGAGAACGGCTTCTGGCAGTCCAAGCTGGCGTCCACGACCTCGTTCGGAATCAGCCTGGCCCTCTTGGACTTCAATGGGGATGGAAAAATGGACCTGGCGGTCGGCGATAGTCAGTCGAACCCGGCCCGAGTCGTGGTGTATTACTAAGGAGACCATGGCGACGACGGTGCAGCCGGTGACGGTGGACAAGAAGAAGGCGTACGCGCCTCCCCAGGTGCGCTCGGAGCGGATTCTCGTTCCGGACCTCTTCACACCCAGCTGCATCATCGACCCCGAGACGGGGGCCTGCTGAGAGAAGGCGGGTGCCCGGATGCGGCGGCTGCGGTTCGGGGACTGGAGCGTGGCGGTGGACGAGGCGCTCCTCTCCCAGGTGGGCGCACGGTGCGCGTTGGGGCCGTTTCTGGCGGAGGCGGGCCCCCCGCACCTGTCGCTCCAGGCAGAGGCCCTGACCGAGGGACAGGGCACGCCCCTGGACCCTCGCCGGCCCTCAGGCCCCCGGTTCCGCATCGACGGAGACGTGGTGCGCGTGGAGCCCCCCCAGGCCTCTCTGGACACCGAGCTGGCGCTGCGGGTTGGCCTGCAACTCGCCACCCTGCGTCAGGGCGGCCTGCTGCTGCACGGCGCGGGCGTGGCGTTCCAGGCGCAGGCGGTGGTGGCGCTCGGGCCCAGCGGGGCGGGCAAGTCCACCTTCACCCGGCTGTGTGCCCGCGAGGCCGGGGCCGAGGTGCTCTCGGACGAGGTGGTGGGGCTCTACCCCGGGGCGCGCGTGGAGGGCAGCCCGTTCTGCTCGGACCTGGACCTGCCCTCGGCACGGGCGCGGGCGCGACTGGCCGCGGTGCTCTTCCTGGAGAAGGGCGGTGAGGAGCGGCTGGAGGCGGTGGCCGCGCAGGAGGCCATTCCGGCGATGATGGCGCAGGTCTTCCGGCCGCTGCCGGGGGAGGCGTCGCAGGGCGAGGTGCTCCAGCGGTTGGTGCGCATCACCGAGGGGGTGGCGCTGCGCCGTTTCATCTTCCGGAAGGACGCCGCCGCGGCGGGCTTCGTGAGGGACTGGCTTCATGGTTGGCACGCCTCCGGTTGATCTCGCGGCCTTCGTCGAGGCCTCGCCCCCGGGGCGGCGGCTCTGGCTGCGCGGGGCGGGCCGGAGCCTGTACCCGCTGCTGCGCAGTGGAGACTCGGTGCAGGTGCTGCGCTGCGGGCCGGAGGCGCTGTCCCGGGGCGATGTGGCGCTCGTGAGGGTGGGCCGCCGGCTCATCGCGCACGTGGTGGTCTCCACCGGGCCGCTGGTGACCGCGTCGCTCTTGGGCAAGGGGGACCCGGCGGGGGTTCCGCTGGGGCGGGTGACGGCGCTGCGCCGGGGGTGGTGGATCCTCCCGCTGCCCCGGCTGACGCGGCCATCGCTCTTTCTGGGCCAGCGGCTGGCGTCCACGCTGTGGTCCCGTCCCCTGGCCCGGGGCGTGGCCCGGCGGCTGCGGGACTTCGCCTTCTCCGGGTGGTCGCGCCCCATGCGGACGCGGTGGCTGGGGCGGCTCGAGGTGCGCCTGCTCCGGGCCGAGGACCTGGATGCGCTCCTGGTCTTCGCCGGTGAGCGGCTGCTGGTGTCCTCGGCCTTCCTGCGCCGGCAGCTCCTGGGCCGGTGGGCGCGGGAAGGGGGCGCGCTGGGGGCCGCGGCGGGCGCCTTCGACGCGGCGGGGCGCATGTGCGGCTTCGCCTTCCTGGACAGCTACCGCGAGGAGGGGCTGGCGCTGGACGGGCTCTGGGTCCGCTCGCTGGTGGTGGCGCCGAGGGCCCGGCGGATGGGGGTGGCCCATCGGCTCCTGGGCTGCTTGCTGGAGGCGGCGCGGAAGCAGGGCGAGCGGCGCATCTACGCGGACGTCGATGAGGACAACATCACCTCCGTGAGGACGTTCCGGCGGAGGGGGTTCCGCTTCGCTTCCCCCGAGCTCATCCGGCGCGTCAATGCCGAGTGGGATGCCTCGGGGGGCAGCAAGCCCCTGGTGGCGCTGGAGCGCATCGTGGATGGCCATGAGTGAGGGCGCGTCCACGCCGGAACGGCGCGCGCAGCTCCAGGCGGACGGGGCGCTGGTGCTGCTCACCGTGCTCTGGGGCGCCTCCTTCCTGGTGGTGAAGGATGCGCTGGCCTACGCGGACCCGTTCTCGTTCCTCGTGCTGCGGTTCGGGGTAGGGGCCCTGGTGCTGAGCGCCGTGGTGGGACGGCGGATGCTTTCCCGGGAGAACCTGAAGCGCGGGGCCCTGCTGTCCCTGGTCCTCTTCAGCGGCTACCTGTTCCAGACGCTAGGGCTGGCGCACACCTCCCCGGCGCGCTCGGCCTTCATCACCGGGCTGTGCGTCCTCTTCGTCCCGCTGTTCTCGCTGGTGCTCTTTCGTCAGGTTCCGCGCCTCCCCACGCTGGTGGGGGTGGTGCTCTCGGCCGTGGGGCTCTACTTCTTCACCCGCGCGGACACGGCCGCCTCCGAGGCCCTCTCCCCGGGAGATCTGCTCACGCTGCTCGGCGCGGTGGGCTACGCCCTCCACATCACCCTGACCGCGAGGGTCGCGCGGAAGGAGGGGGCGGGCGCGCTCGTCGCCGTGCAGCTCTGGGGGGTGGCGCTGCTGTCGGCGGCGTGCCTGCCCTTCGTGGAATTCCGGGTGGTGGTGTCCGGGGCCCTCATCGGCGCGGTGCTCTTCTGCGGCATCGTCACCAGCGCCCTGGCGATCAGCGTTCAGACGTGGGCCCAGGCGCGCACCAGCGCCGTGCGCGCGGCGCTCATCTACGCGCTGGAGCCGGTGTTCGCCTCGCTCTTCTCGGTGTCGCTGGGGTACGAGACGCTGGGCCCCCGGGAGTGGGTGGGCGGCGGCCTCATCGTGCTGGGCGTGGTGGTGGCGGAGGTGGGCGCTGCCGTGTGGGACCGCTGGCGCGGCCGGGCCCTGGCTAGGGCCTGACGTTTCGTAGGCAGGGCGGACGGGCGGGCGAGCGCGGGGAGAGAAGGGCCCCAACGGCCCCCGGGCGCGCTATATCCAGGCACCCCCATGAGCGTCGAGCTGCGGAACACCGGCCTTCACTTGACGGGTACCCCGCTGGCGCTGGATGCGATGCGCAAGACGCCGCTGTCCTTCGTCAGCCATGGGCACTCGGACCACATCGCGCGCCACGAGCGGACCATCGCCACGGCCGCCACGCTGCGCTTCATGACCCACCGGCTGGGCCGGGTGAAGGACCCCGTGCCGGTCTCCTACAACCAGCCGTTCGAGCTGGGCCCGCTGTCGCTGGAGCTGCTCTCCGCGGGCCACATCCTGGGCAGCGCCCAGCTCCGGGTGGTGCGGGGAGACGGGCGGCGCATCGTTTATACGGGGGACCTGAACGTCACGCCCTCGCTCACCGCGGAGCCGGTGCAGGTGGCCGAGTGCGACACGCTCGTCATCGAGGCCACGTTCGGCCACCCACGCTACCGCTTCCCGCCGAAGAACGAGGTGCTGGGCGCGGTGGAGACGTGGGTGCGCCAGCAGCTGGAGCGGGGCGTGGTGCCCGTGCTGCTGGGCTATCCGCTGGGCAAGAGCCAGGAGGCGATGAAGTACCTGTCCGGGCAGGGCTTCCCGCTGGTGGCGCACACCTCCATTTATGAGGTGACGCGGCTCTACGGCGAGCTGGGCGTGGCCATCGAGCCCGTGCGGTGCTTCGAGGGGACGGTGAATCCGGGCGAGGTGCTCTTCTTCCCGCCCCACCAGGCCCGCTCCGGGGCCCTGGCGCCCCTGTGGCCGCGCGCCACGGCGGTGCTCACCGGCTGGGCGTTGGACCCGGGCGCCGCGTACCGCTATGGCGCGCAGGTGGCCTTTCCCCTGTCGGACCACGCGGATTGCCCCTCGCTGGTGAACTACGTGAAGGCCACCGGGGCCCGGGAAGTCATCACCCACCACGGCTTCGCGGAGGAGCTGGCCCGGCTGCTGCGGGAGGACGGCATCGACGCGCGCACGCTGGGCAAGCCCCAGCAGCTCGCGCTCTTCTGAGCCCTCGTCCGAGCCTTTCATGCCCACGCCCCTCACTGGCCACATGGTCCGCGTCCTCGTGGGAGCCGAGCCGAAGCGCGTCCTCACGCGCGAGGTGCCCGAGGTGCGGGTTTCCCTGGAGGGCGTGGGGGGGGACCGCCACGCGGGGCTGACGCGGAAGGCGGACGTGCGCACGCCCTGGTTTCCCCGGGGCGCGCTCGTGCGCAACTCGCGCCAGGTGTCGCTCGTGTCCACGGAGGAGCTGGCGCTCATCGCCTCCGCGCTGGAGGTGCCCCAGGTGCAGGCCTCCTGGCTGGGGGCGAACCTGGAGCTGTCGGGGGTGCCCCGGCTGACGCGGCTTCCCCCAGGCTCGCGCCTGTTCTTCCCGGAGGATGCGGTGCTGATGATGGAGGGGGAGAACACCCCGTGCCGCAAGGCGGGCCGGGCGCTGGAGCCCTTCTACCCGGAGCGGCAGGCCCTGGCCTCCCGCTTCGTGAAGGCCGCGCACCAGCGGCGCGGGCTGGTGGGGTGGGTGGAGCGCCCCGGCGTCATCCGGCCGGGAGACGCCGTGCGGGTCCTGCTGCCCCCTCCGGTGACGTACTCCCTGCCGTAAACCCCCCCCGCTGTCACCCGCGGGGAGGGGCGGGCCCGCCTCAGTCGATGCGGGACTGGACGATGAGCTTTTCCTTGCCGCACACATCGCAGCGCAGGTGCACGAACAGGTCGTCGTCGCTGTCCTCGGGCACCTGGCCCTCGGGCACGCCGAGCTCCGTCTTGGCCAGCGCGGGCACCTTGACGGGGATGTCCTGGGCCCGGAGCGCCTGCACGTACGTCATCTCCCGGTCGTGGCACTCGCGCGTCTCGGGGCCGGTGAGCCACTGCGGCTCCATGCCCTCGGGCAGCCGGCTCAGCAGCTCCAGGTTGGACACCGACTCGGCCAGGTACGCCAGGCGCCGCAGCCGGGCCTCGTCCGGCAGGGCGGCGAACACCTGGAAGCCCTCGAAGAGCGCGTTGCGGTCCTCGCCCGTGGCGAGCTGCGCCAGCTCCAGCGCCGCGTCGGCCGACTCCAGCGCCTCGTCCCAGTTGTTCTCCGGGGTGAAGCCCGCCTCCATCAGCGCGGTGTAGAGCTGCGTGGCCGCCAGGCGCCGCCGGACCTCCTGCACGTGCTCCACCACCTCGTGCGTCAGCCGCAGCTCCAGCAGGGCGCCGGCCACCCGCGGGTCGATGGAGCCCGTCAGGTCGTCCACCTCCACCTCGGCGCGCAGCGCATCCTTGAGCACCTTGGCCGCGGAGAAGCGCGAGAGCGGCAGCACGCCCACCTCGCGCAGGTACATGGCCGCCACGGCCGAGTCCTTGCCGCCCAGCCGCAGCGCCTTCTGCGCCCGCTCCACCGCGCCCGGGTCCGCCGAGGGCTTCTTGTTCTCCAGCCGCGTCTTCACCGCCTCGCGGTACATGCCCTCCAGCGACGAGCCCGGGGGCAGGCGCTGGGGCAGCAGCGGGCGCAGGCCCGGCACGTCCAGCACCCACGGGGGCGGCGCCGGCAGCCGCTTCAAGGCCCGGAAGAGCAGAGAACCCGGAGGATCCTGGGGCTTGAAGGGGGGCAGCTCCTCCGCGGCGGGGCCGGCCACGGCGGCCGCGGCGGCCCCCAGAGCCTTCTCCCGCTGCTCGCGCGTGAAGGCGGTGATGCCCTGGGCGGGGGGCGGGGGCGGGGGCGGGGCCTCCTCGCCGTCCAGACCCTGCACCCGGTCCATGTCCACCTCGTCCATCTCCAGGTCGTCCAGCCCCCGGGCGCCGGTGAAGTCACAGCGCAGCAGCTTCAGCCGCTCGAAGGTGGCCCCCTCGAGGTTGGCGCCGCGGAAGTCACAGTCCTGGAGCCGGCCGCCGTGGAAGTAGGCGTTGGACAGGTCCGCGTCGCGGAAGTTCATCTTGGAGAGGTCGCAGCGCTCCCACTCGGAGCCCACGAGCTCTAGGCCCGACAGGTCCGCGTTGGCGGAGAACAGCTGCGTGAAGGTGGCGCCCGTGTGGTCGGTAGAGACCTGACCGGACTTACGGAGTTTGTTCCACTCCGCTGAACCACTTTGGAGGAGCTTCTCGATACTGGGAGCCTTCGGCATGGACCGGTCATTATTCGTGTGCTCTGGTCCAGCCGCCAAGAACAAATGATCGAGTACCGAATCGAAGAAGACAGTGTGGGGATGCGGCTGGACAAGTACCTCCGCAAACGCCTGGCCAACATGCCCACCAGTCATCTGTTCAAGATGATCCGGGTCAAGAAGGTCCGGGTGAACGGAAAGCGGGCCCAGCCCGAGCAGCTCCTGGCCTCCGGGGACGTGATTGCCATCCGGGGGGACGAGAAGCAGCTGCTCGGCCAGGACAAGGGCGCCGAGCGCCTGCCACCCCCCCCGCCCCCCGTGGACCCGTCCGAGCTGGTCATCCTCCTGGAGGACGACTGGATGATGGCCGTGGACAAGCCCAGCGGCATGGCGGTGCACACCGGCAGCGGAATTACGGGGGGCACCCTGGTAGACTATGTGCGCGCCTACCTGGGCCCCAAGGCGGTGCGCAATGACTTCACCGCCTCACCCGCGCACCGGCTGGACCGGGAGACCTCCGGCGTCATCCTGGTCGCCAAGCGGCGCCCGGCGATGGTCCACTTCACCGAGGTGTTCACGGAAGGCCTGGCCCGGAAGCGCTACCTCACCCTGGTGAAGGGCAAGATGCCCAAGGACTCCGGGGTGATTGAGCTGCCCCTCTCGGAGCACCAGCAGACGGCCGAGTCCAAGGCGCGCCGGGGGGTGAACATGCAGGAGGCGCTCACCCGGTGGAAGGTCATCCGCCAGTCGAGCGAGGTGGCGCTCCTCTCCTGCTCCATCGAGACCGGGCGCACCCATCAGATAAGAAGACACTTGGCCGCGGTGGGCCACCCCGTGGCCGGTGACCGCAAATATGGTGACTTTGCCTTCAACCGGGATGTGCGGGCCCGGTGGGGGCTGAAACGTCTGTTCCTGCACGCTGAGCGCATCGAATTTCCGCACCCCCAGCATGGCGGGAAGGTGACGGTGGAGGCGAAGGTGCCTCCGGAGCTGAAGGACATCCTCAAACGCGCTGCGCTAGAACCTTCATGAGCACTCCCAACTCGAACATCGACCGCAGCCGCTCCCAACTGGTTCTCGACGGGGTGAAGAAGGGCCGCTGGTGGCACTTCCCCCTCAAGCTCGCCGGATGGCTCTTCCTGACGGGGGCCACCGCGGGCGTGGTGGGCCTGGTGGGGCTGTACTACATCTACACCCCCGGGCTGCCCGCCATCCCGCGCGTGGAGCAGTACTGGCCGCCCATCGTCACCGAAGTCTATACGGACGACGCGGTGCTGGCCGGCGAGTTCTACAACCAGCGGCGCAAGGTGGTGCCCTACGAGCGCATCCCCAAGCGGCTGGTGCAGGCGTTCATCGCCAGCGAGGACTCCAGCTTCTTCGACCACATGGGCGTGGACGTGCTGGGCACCGCGCGCGCGGGCTTCAAAACCATCACCTCCAAGCTGGGGCTGCGCAGTGGCGGCGTGCAGGGTGGCTCCACGCTGACGCAGCAGACGGCGAAGGCGGTGCTCATCGGCGCCGAGGGCTACAAGGACGCCACCGCCAAGACGCTCAAGCGCAAGATTCGCGAGGCGCTGCTCGCCCGGCGCCTGGAGGCGGCGCTGACGAAGGAGGAAATTCTCTACCTCTACCTGAACAACGTCTTTCTCGGGCACCACAGCTACGGGGTGCAGAGCGCCGCGGAGAACTACTACCGCAAGGACGTGCGGGACCTGACGCTGGGGGAGATGACGCTCATCGCGGGCTTGCCGCAGGCCCCCAGCCGCTACTCGCCCTTCCTCAAGCCCGAGGCGGCCAAGAACCGCCGCTCCTACGTGCTGCGCCGCATGCTGGACGAGGGGATGATTACCCAGGCGGAGCACGACGAGGCCAAGGCGGAGCCCGTGAAGGTGTACCCCGTGGAGGACGTGTTCCACGAGTTCGCCCCGTACTTCGTGGAGCAGGCGCGCCGCGACATCGTCGAGCGCTACGGCAACCCGGTGCTCCTGGAGCAGGGGCTGAAGGTCTTCGCCACCATGGACAGCGAGCGCCAGCGCGCCGCCCAGGAGGCGGTGCTTGAGGGGCTGCTGTCGCTGGACAAGCGCCAGGGCTGGCGCGGTCCGCTGGGCAACCTGCCCCCCGGCAAGGAGCGCGACACGTTCATCGCGCGCGGCAAGAAGGCCATGGGCAACGAGGAACTGGTGCTCAACCGGCTCTACGTGGCGCTGGTGACGCGGCTGGACGACGACGGCAAGGGCGCTGACATCCAGGTGGGGCCGCACCAGGCGCGGCTGCCGCTCTTGGGCATGCGCTGGGCGCGCAAGGTGAACCCCGAGTCGTACTACGCGCCGGGCGGCATGATTTCCCACGTGAAGCGGGCCGTCGCCGAGGGCGACTTGGTGGTCGTCCGCCACGTGACGAAGAAGGACCTTACGGACGACAAGGAGCAGTGGGACAAGAAGCTCGCCGAGGCCATCCCCGATGACACGGTGAAGCCCGCCGAGGGCGCGGACCCCGCGGCGCCGCCCGTGCGGATCCCCAACGGGCCGAAGCTCTTCCGGCTGGAGCAGCAGCCCGAGCCCCAGAGCGCGCTCGTCTCCATCGACCCCCACCGCCAGTACCTCACGGCCATGGTGGGCGGCTACGACTTCGACGACAACGAGTTCAACCGCGCCTTCCAGGCGTGCCGCCAGCCGGGCAGCTCCTTCAAGCCGCTGGTGTACGCGGCGGCCATCGAGAAGCTCAACTGGACCGAGGCCACCATCATCGTGGACTCGCCCATCGTGGAGCATGACCCGGACAACAAGGTGTCCTGGAAGCCGGAGAACTTCTCCGAGGAGTTCCAGGGCGACGTGGTGCTGCGCACCGCGCTCGTCAACTCCATGAACATCCCCGCGGTGAAGACCTTCGGCGCGGTGGGCACCAAGAACATGTCCGACTGGTCCCGGCTGCTCGGGCTCTCCACGCCCATGAACATGGACTTCTCGGCGGCGCTCGGCTCCTCGTGCGTCTACCCGTATGACTTGGCGCAGGTGTACGCGACCTTCAACCGCTACGGCCGCAAGAAGCCCACGTACTTCATCCGCAAGATTGAAGACCGGTTCGGGCGCACGCTGGAGGACCACACCGCGTTCGATGACCCCTGGGCGCCGCTCCAGGACCGGGTGGCGGCCGGCTACGCGCGCCTCTTCGAGCCCGGCGAGCAGGTGATGTCGCCGGAGACGGGCTTCATCATCACCCACCTGATGCGCGGCGTGGTGCAGGAGGGCACGGGCGGCCCCGCCTCGCGCCTGGGCAAGCCGGCCGCGGGCAAGACGGGCACCACCAACGACTCGTTCGATGCGTGGTTCTCCGCCTTCACGCGGGATTTGGTGACGGTGGCGTGGGTGGGCTACGACCTGAACCCGCACCCGCTCAACCGCTACGAGACGGGCGGCCGCGCGGCGCTGCCCATCTGGCTGGACTACATGAAGAAGGCGCTCGCGGGCCGGCCCCAGCCGGAGTTCTACCCGTGGCCCTCCATGGAGCTGGTGCGGCTGCCCATCGACGAGAAGACGGGCAAGATCGCCTCCAACAGCTCCAAGAACACAGAACTCATGTTCTTCAAGAAGGGCACCCAGCCCAAGGAAGCCACCCCCGAGAAGGGCCAGGTCAACGTCAACGACTTCCTGATGGGCCAGCAGTGAGCCTTTGGCTCACCGCGTCAGTCTCTTGCATGACAAGAACTTCGCTGGATTAACAGTTCTGTTCACTGTGGCCGTGTTTTCCTGTATTGGGGGGCCTCCGGGATTGAGGTGTCTCAGCCCCGGAATCCCCCCTTCTTTTCAGGCACGGACATGTCCCGAAAGACCTTTTCCTCGAAGTTCCTGGCGGCCTGCTGTGTGACGGCCCTCACCGGATGCGCGCCGGACGCGCCCGAGCCCGACGTGAGCAGCCCGGCCCCCGAGGCCGTGGGGCAGACGCAGGGCGAGCTCGACTACAGCCCTGGCTCGGGTTGGAGCCTGGCGTGGTCGGATGAGTTCGAAGGCTCCAGCCTGAACGGGAACAACTGGACCACGCTCAACAGCGACTTCGATCCTGTTACTGGCAACTGCAACTTCGGCACGGGCGAAATCGAATACCCCCGCAGCCAGAACATCTCGGTGAGCGGCGGCAAGCTCATCCTCAAGGCCGAGCGCACGGCGCCCACGAGCGTGTCCGACACCCGCTGTGGCAGCCACCAGCGCACGCTCTTCTCGGGCCGTCTGCACACCAAGGGCAAGGTGGAGCGGCGCTACGGGAAGATTGTCGCGAGCATCAAGATTCCCTCCGGCTACGGCATGTGGCCGGCGTTCTGGACGCTGGGCGCCAACGTGCAGCAGGTGGGCTGGCCCTCCAGCGGTGAAATCGACATCCTCGAGTGGCACTCGAACGAGCCCAACTGGATGAAGTCCGCCGTGCACTGGTACGGCGGCACCGCGCCGAACGGCGGCGATGCCCACTGGGGCACCGGCCAGAGCGGCGGCTACAACCTGGCCGACTCCTTCCACCTCTACGAGCTGGAGTGGGATGCCGGCAAGATGGTGTTCCGGCTCGACAACAAGTACGTGGGCACGACGTTCTCGAACGGCACCGAGGCGGAGTTCCAGCAGAACCACTACCTCATCCTGAACCTGGCCATGGGCGGCAACTGGTACGGCTTCCCCGCCGCGGGCAGCATCGCCCTGAACCAGGGCCAGCCGAAGACGATGGAAGTGGAGTGGGTGCGCTGGTACCAGTCGGGCGGCACCACCCCGCCCCCCACGGGCATCTCCGTGGCCAACGGCAGCTTCGAGTCGGGCATGGCGGACTGGACGACGTGGACGCCCAACGGCACCGCGGGCGCCGCCTTCAGCGAGACGCACAACGGCGGGCACTCGGGCGCCTACCACCTGACGCACTGGAGCTCGCAGCCCTTCGAGACCTGGACGTACCAGGTGAAGACGGGCCTGACGAACGGCAACTACAAGGTGCGCGCCTGGGTTCGCAAGGGCGGCAACTTCGCCATCGCCCGGCTCCAGGGCAAGACGAGCGGCTCGGCTGCCCCCGTGTTCACCTCGCTGGGCACCTACGGCGGCTGGACGCTGGTGGAGACGCCCACCATCAACGTCACCTCGGGCTACCTGGAGTTCGGCTTCCACACCCAGGCCACCACGGCCGACGGTGCCAACTTTATCCACATGGATGATGTCGAGATCGTGAAGCTCTAGCCGATTCACGGGTGGAGCGGTCGGGCGGTGCATTAGGTTGCGCCGCCATGACCCCCTCCCGTCCCCGTCCCGCCCTGCTCGCGCTCGCCTATCTCGCGTTCGTGAGCCTGGGGTTGCCGGACGCGGTTTTGGGCCTGGCCTGGCCCTCGTTGCGTGACACCTTCTCCCTGCCCCAGGTGGGCATGGGCGCCATCCTCGCCGCGAGCGCGGTGGCGTATTTCGTCTCGGGCATGCTCGCCGGGCGCTTGATGCAGGCGCTCAACGTCGGCCTGCTGCTGGCGGCGAGCACCGGGCTCGTGGCGCTTGGGCTCGCGGGCTATGCGACCGCGCCGTTCTTCCTCCTCTTCCTGGTGGCCGCCTGCTTCGCGGGCTTTGGCTCGGGGGGAATCGACTCGGCGCTCAACACCTATGCGGCCGAGCACTTCGGTCCCCGCCACATGTCGTGGCTGCACGCGGCCTACAGCATCGGGGCCACGCTGGGGCCCGTGCTCATGACGTGGCTGCTGGCGCGCGGGGCGGGGTGGCGCTCCGGGTATGCGGTCATCGGCGTGGTGCTCGCGACGCTCGCGGTCATCTTCGTCGTGATGCGCAAGCAGTGGGACGGGAGCCCCACGGGCGCGGCGGAAGGGGAGAGCCGCCCAGCCACGGTGCGGCCGGCCGCCTCCGGCTGGGAGGCCCTGCGCCGGCCCCGGGTGCAGCTGCAGAGCCTCATCTTCTTCTTCTACACGGGCGTGGAGGTGACGGCGGGCCAGTGGTCCTACACGGTGCTCAAGGAGGGCCGGGGCCTGAGCACGGCGGAGGCCGGCACGTGGACGAGCTTCTACTGGGGCAGCCTGTTCGTGGGCCGCGTCCTGTCGGGCTTCATCGTGGAGCGGCTGGGGCCGGTGCGCATGCTGCGGCTGAGCACGGGGCTGGCCGTGGTGGGCGCGCTCCTGTTCACGATTCCCGCGGTGCCTCCGCCCGTCGGGTTGGGGCTGCTGGGCCTGGCGCTCGCGCCCATCTTCCCGGCGCTCATGTCGGAGACGCCCCGGCGGGTGGGCAAGGACGTGGCCGCGCACGCGGTGGGCTTCCAGGTGAGCGCGGGCACGCTGGGCGTCGCCGCGCTGCCGAGCGCCGCGGGCTTCGTGGCCGAGAAGTTGGGCGTCGCAGTCGTGGCCTCCCAGCTGCTGGGGTACACGGTGGTGCTCCTGGTGCTCCACGGCCTGCTCACCGTGTCGGCGGACCGGCCGCCCGCGTCCGGAGGCGAGGCCCGGGCGTGAGGGCCGGCCGGGACGCGGTTCAGCGGCGCCGGCTCATCAAGGCATCGAAGAGGGGGTTGGGCAGGGCTTGGAGCAGCTTCATGAAGCGCGTCATCTGCCAGGGGAAGGCGTAGACGGGCTCGCCGCGCAGGATGGCGTTGCCCATGCGCTCCACCGCCTCCTCCGTCTCCATCAGGAAGGGCATGGGGAAGGTGTTCTTCGCGGTGATTTCACTCTTCACCCAGCCGGGGTAGATGCAGGTGACGCGCACGCCCGAGCCGCGCAGGTCCACGCGCAGGCTCTCCATGAAGGAGGAGAGGAAGATCTTCGAGGCGGAGTAGGCCGCGCGGGTGGGGAGGCCCCGGAACGCCGCCAGGCTGGAGATGCCCACCAGGTGGCCCCGGCCGCGCTCCACCATCTGTGGAAGCACCGCGCCCAGCGTCGCCACCGCGCCGGTGACGTTGATGTCGATCATCTGCTTGGTGAACTCCCAGGGAAATTGCTTGCCGGAGGTGGCGCCGCCCACGCCGGCGTTGGCCACCACCAGGTCCAATCCCCCGCAGTCCGCGTCGAGCTGGCGGATGCGCTCGACCGTGGCGTCCGCCTGGGCCACGTCCATCTTCACGGGCTCCAGCGTGGCCCCGGCCGCGCGCGCCTCCTGGGCCAGGGCGTCCAGTTGCTCCTGCCGCCGGGCCGCGGCGAACACGCGCGTGCCCCGCCGGGCAAGCCACAGGGCCAGTCCGCGTCCCAGGCCGCTCGAGGCCCCGGTGACCAAGGCCGTTCCGTAGTGCATCTGCTTCATCTGTCATCCCCTGGCTGCCAGTTGTGGCGGGCACGCTGGGCCAGGGGCCGGTGTACGTCAAGACGTGGGTGAGGCCAGGGGGAGGTCCACCTGGAAGGTGGCGCCTTTGCCCAGCTGGCTGGTGGCGTGGATGGAGCCCCCGAACGCCTCGACGAGGTGGCGCGTGAGGTAGAGCCCCAGCCCCAGGCCCCCGAAGTGCTCCGCGGAGACCGCCCGCTCGAACCGCTCGAAGATGCGCGACAGGTTCTCCGGGGAGATGCCAATGCCCTCATCGCGCACTGTGAAGCGGGCCCCCGCGGGGCCTTGCTCGACCCGGATGTGGACGGGGTGGCCCATGCCGTACTTGAGGGCGTTGCTCAGCAGGCTGCTCACCACCTGCTCCAGCCGCACCCGGTCCCAGTTGCCCACGATGGGACCCACCGTCTGGACGTCCAGGGGCGTGCCCGTGCGCGCCGCCTGGGCCGAGAACCGGCTGATGACGTCTCGCACCAGCGCCGTCAGGTCCAAAAACTCCCGGTCGAGCACCAACACGCCCGCCTCCAGGCGCGAGACATCCAGCAAGCTGTCCACCAACGTGCCCAGCCGCTTGCACTGCCGCTGGAGCGCCGCGACGTGCTCCTGGACCCGGGCGGGGTTCACGGGCGTTCCCCGGCGCTCCAGCTCGCGCCGCAGGCTCTGCAGCCGCAGGTTGAGGGGCGTGAGCGGCGTCTTCAGCTCGTGCGAGGCGACGGCGAGGAACTCGTCCCGCAGCCGCACCGCCTCTTGCGAGGCGCCGTACAGCAGGGCGTTGTCCACGGCCAGGCCCGCGCGGGCCGCCAGCTCCATCGCCAGCCGCAGGTCCGAGCGGCGGTAGGAGCGGTGTGAGCCCGTATAGGCGAAGGTGATGGACCCCAGCGTGCGGCCCCGGGCCTTCAGGGGCGCCACCAGATAGGACTCCAGCTCCAGGCCGCGCAGGCTGAGCAGGTGCTCGGAGTCCCGCGCCGCGCGGGGCAGGCCCGTGTCCGGGATTTCGCTTCGCAGCTCGGGCTCGCCCGTGCGGATGACCCGTCCCGGGCCATAGAGATCCTCCAGGTGCGAGGGCCAGCGGTGCGCCAGCTCCCAGACCCGGGAGATCTGCTCGGAGTGCCGGTGCGCCACGGCGAGCCGGCTGATGGTCCCGTCCTCCTCGAGCATGTCCACCGCGCAGAGATCCGCCACGGCCGGCACCGCGAGCCGGGCGACCTGGTCCAGCGTGGCGCGGTAGTCGAGTGAACCGGCGAGCACGCGGCTGGAGCGGGCCAGGAACCGGGCTCGCCGCTCGGCGCGCCGGGCCTCCCGCAGCAGGCGGGAGTCATCGAGCGAGACGGCGATGCTCCGGGCCAGCTCCTCGGCGACGATGAGGTCCGTGGCATCAAACGGGGGCAGGGTGCCACTGCGGGCCAGCAGCATCAGCCCGAGGACGCGCCGGTGGCCCACGAGCGGCACCACCATCAGAGAGCGGGGATCCAGCCGTTCGAGCTGGGCGAGGTGCTCGGGCAGCACGGGGAGCCGCCGGCGGATCTCCACGGGGTAGTTCACGAGCAACTGCGAGGTGCCGCTGTGAAGCGCATCCACCAGGGGGCTACAGATGCTGTCCTGGTGAAACTGGTGGGGCATGGCGCGGAGCTGGGCTTCGGCCTCGGGGTTCTGGTGGGCCAGGGCCACCCGCTCGAGCTGGCCATTGGGGCGCACCAGCTTCATCAAGCAGAAGCTGGCGAGGCCCGAGGTCGTCAACCGGGCGATCCGCCGCAAAACGGGCTTCAGGCCGCCGCGCTGAACGGAGAGCAGGCGGCCCACTTCCGCCAGCAGCAGCAGGGCATGTTCGGCGTGTTCGCTCCCGGCAAGCCCCGGCATTCCGGCCTCCTGCGCCGCCCGCCGGCCCATCTCATTCTCGGGAAAAGCGCTGGTCATGGGGTGCATGGGTGTCATCTGTCCGAAAGGGAAAGCTGCGTCTCTTTTCTAGATAAGGATGCTTCGCCGGGTGTGCCGTAGCGCCCTTGTCCGCATGGAAAGCAATGCCGGAAGCGCGGGCGCTGCTTGCCCCCTTGCTGGGCGCCCTTCGGGTGGTGGGGTGGCACCTGTCCCCGACCGTCGTCACCGTCAGGGGAGCCAAAGGAGAGACCCATGGAGCATTCGAGCGGCTTGCTTGTCGTCGACGACGATCATGACATCTTGCTCGCGCTCCAAGACGCGCTGGAGATGGAGGGGTATCACGTGGCCGTCGCGCACGATGGCCGCGAGGCGCTGGAGCAGCTCAAGGGAGGGCTGCGGCCGGAGCTCATCCTGTTGGATCTGATGATGCCCGACGTGAGCGGCTGGGCCTTCCGGGCCGAGCAGAACTCCAACGCGGAGCTGGCCTCCATCCCGGTGGTGGTCGTCTCGGGCCAGGGCGTCAGCTCCCGGGACGTGGCGCGGCTGGGCGCCGCGGGCTACCTGCGCAAGCCCGTGGACCTCGATGACCTGCTGCACACGGTGGAGCGGTTCGCCTCGCCGGAGGATCCGCCGGAGCCGGTGAGCATGGCCTCGTGGTGAGCCCTCAGAGGCAGGACCAGTAGGGCCGCAGCGCCGCGCGGCTCCGCGCGATGGCCTGGGCCGCGTCCGCAGAGGTGTCCCCTGCCGGGAAGGAGTCCTGGCGGCCCGTGAGCACCTCGGTGCAGGCATGGACGGACTGGGACAGCCCCTCCAGGGAATAGCCCCCCTCCAGCACCAGGACCAGCTTCCCCCCACACACGCGCTCGGCCAGGGACCGGACCGCGGAGCACATCGCGGCGAAGCCCCGCTCGGTCGCCATCATCCCGCCGATGGGATCGCTCCGGTGCGGATCAAACCCTGCGGACACCAGCACGAGCTGCGGCTGGAACGCGTCCGCGACGGGCAGGAGCAGATCCTCGAAGATGGACCGGTAGTCCGCATCCGTCGCGCCGCCGGGCAGTCCGCAGTTGACGGTGAAGCCCTCGCCCGCGCCCTGTCCCACCTCGTGTGGGGCGCCCGTGCCTGGGTAGTAGGGGTACTGGTGCACGGACTGGTAGAGCACGTCCCGACGGGACTCGAAGGCGGCCTGGGTGCCGTTGCCGTGGTGCACGTCCCAGTCGAGCACCAGTACGCGCTCGGCGCCCAGCTTCCGCCCCGCCTCGGCGGCGATCGCCACGTTGTTGAAGAGGCAGAAGCCCATGGCCTGCCCCGGCTCGGCGTGGTGGCCGGGGGGGCGCACCAGCGCGAACGCGTTGCGTGCCCGGCCCGCCATGACTTCCTCCACCGCGCCCACGGCGGCTCCAACAGCCAGGATGGCCGCGTCGTAGCTGTCCGGGGAGACGAGGGTGTCCGCGTCGATCTGCCCCCGCTGCCCCGCCATCTCCAGCAGGGCGTGGCGCAGCTCGGGGGTGTGCACGGAGGCCAGCTCCGCCGGGGTGGCCGAGCGGGGCGAGCGCACCTGGGTTCCCGCCACCGGCGCCCGGGCGAGCACCGAGAGGATGCTCCGGAGCCGGGCGGGGCTTTCGGGGTGTCCCTGGCCCGGGTCGTGCTGGAGGAAGAGGGGATCCGTGAAGAGGAGGGTCGGAAGCGTCATGGCGGGGAAACTCGGAGCGTCGGCAACCCGGGACCTACTCGCCGCGGAGGGTGGTGCCACGGGTATCCTCGAATCTTACCCTTCCGGGGGGAAGGGGACCTTTCCGTTCCTTGCCCTTTGTCGGATTCCCTCCGTAGATTGCGGCCCTTGGCTCGCCGCTTTCAGAGATTGGGTCTTCGAGGCGTCCTCTTCGGGTACTTCACCCTGGCGCAGGCAGTGCTGTTCCTGGTGCTGGCCTTCGTGGTGCAGGAGCGGGTGGAGGACTTCCTCGACAGGGATCTCTCCAAACACGGGCACCTCAAGGCCCAGCAGCTCGCCCGCCTGGTCTTCAGCCAGAAGCTGGAAATCAAGCCCGGCGAGCACCTGCAGGGGCTCTTCGAGCCGCTCCGGGGTGAGGAGGACGTCCAGTTCGCCGCGCTGCTCGACCGCAAGGGCGACTTCGTGGCCTCCAGCGGCCGGCGCCCCGAGGGCATCGAACTGGCCACCGAGCACCTGCTGCGCAACCGCATGGGCACGGATCCCCAGCTCGCGGGCGGCACCCGGCTCATCGTCGAGCCCCTGGACAACGGGACCGGCTGGGTGGTGATGGCGATGAACCCCGACGCGCTCACCTCCGAGGTGGTCTCGCTGCGGTGGACGGTGCTGGCCATCTTCGGGCTGGGCCTGCTCATCGTCATGCTCTTCTTCCTGCCCATCTCCCGGGTGCTCATCCTCCACCCCCTGGAGGCGATGATGTCCATGGCGCGCCGCCTGGCGGAGTCGGACCTGACGGGGCGCGTGGAGGTGGGCGCGGCGGACGAGCTGGGGAAGCTGGCCGAGGCGCTCAACCGCATCGCCCTGAGCTGGCGCGAGACGCTGGGCCGGGTGCGGGGCGTGTCGGAGAGCCTGGCGGGGGTGATTGAGCAGATCTCGCGCACGGGCACCACGGTGTCCTCGGGCGCCTCCACGGTGCAGTCGCGCGTGGAGGAGACCTCCACCTCCATGGTGGAGATGCTGGCGAGCCTCCGGGGCATCGCGGAGAACGTGGAGGTGCTCTACCAGAGCGCCGAGCAGAGCAGCTCCTCCATCATGGAGATGGCCGCCACCAACGACGAGGTGGCCGAGAACGTGCAGTCCATGACGGCCAGCGTGGAGGAGACCACGAGCGCCATCGAGGAGATGTCCTTCTCCATCCGCGAGGTGGCCACCAACATCTCCGGCCTGTCGGCCTCCACGGAGGAGACCTCCGTGTCCATCAAGCGGATGGACTCCTCCATCGGCCAGGTGGAGACGAACGCCAACGAGACGGCGCGGCTGTCCGAGCAGGTGTCCGAGGACGCGCAGTCGGGCGTGGAGTCGCTGCAGAAGACGCTCAGCGGCATCGACCGCATCAAGGAGACGAGCCGCACCGCCGCGGGCGTCATCGAGAGCCTGGGCCGGCGCATCTCCGAGATTGGCAACATCCTCAACGTCATCGACGACGTGGCCGAGCAGACGAACCTCCTGGCGCTGAATGCGGCCATCATCGCCGCGCAGGCCGGCGAGCACGGCAAGGGCTTCGCGGTGGTGGCCGAGGAGATCAAAGACCTGGCCGAGCGCACGGGCGCGTCCACCAAGGAGATCGCCGAGCTCATCCGCAGCATCCAGGAGGAGAGCCGCAACGCCGTGTCGGTGATGAACCAGGGCGTGAAGAACGTGGAGGAGGGCGTGCTGCTGGGCCGGGATGCCGAAGGGGCCCTGTGGAAGATCAACGACAGCGCCCAGAAGGCCACGCAGATGGTGAAGGCCATTGCCCGCGCCACGGTGGAGCAGGCCCGGGGCAGCCGCCAGGTCACCACGGCCATCCAGCGCATCTCCGAGACGGTGCAGATGATCTCCAAGGCCTCCAACGAGCAGGCCAAGGGCAGCGAGCAGATCATCAAGAGCGCCGAGCGGATGAAGGTCATCACCGCGCACGTGCAGCGCAGCAGCCAGGAGCAGACGCAGGGCAGCAAGCAGATTACGCGCTCCATCGAGAGCATCAACGACATGGTCACCCACCTGAACCGCGCCCAGAAGGAGCAGACCAAGGGCAGCGAGCAGGTGCTCAAGGCGGTGGACACCATCAAGACCGTGTCCGAGCACCAGACGCGCTCGGTGCGTCAGCTGGAGGAGGCCATCGACCACCTCCAGAAGCAGGCCGAGGTGCTGCGGGGCGAGGTCCGGCGCTTCCGGGTCTAAGCCCTCCTGGGCGCCGGGGCCGCCGGGGGCCCCCTCCCGGGGCCGGGGGCCGGCCGCCTGCCGGACAACCACGGTGCCAGGAGGCCGCTATCCGGCATCTGTGGGTTGCACCCGCCGCGCCAGGGCGCGATAACCTGGGTCTGCCTTCCGTGGAGCCGTCCGTTCATGTTCAACATCGGCGCAGGCGAGATGATCTTCATCCTGGTGGCCGCGCTGCTCATCCTTGGGCCGCAGCGGCTGCCGGAGCTGGCACGGGGCATCGGCAAGTTCCTGCGCGAGTTCCGGCGCCAGACGGATGACGTGCGCACCGTGGTGATGCGCGAGTTCTACCAGATGGACCAGGAGTTCCAGCGGGAGCCCGCGCCCCCGCCCGCGGCCCCCCTGCCGCCCGTGGCACCCTCGCTCCCCAGTATGGGGCCCGCGATGGCGGCCCTGCCGTCGCCCGCGGAGGTGCTGGGGCACGAGGGCGTGGCACCGGCGCCCAATGCGGTGGCGGTGGCGGAAGGGGCCGAGGCGGCTCCGGCCGCCGTGGCCGTGAAGACGGATGGAGAGGAGCCGGGGCAGGAGGAGCCGCTGCCGGCCTTTGCCCCCATCCCGGGTACGGTGGCCCGTAACTCGCCGAAGCAGGGCTAGACTTGGCACTTCCTTCCTTCGATCCCGATCTGCGCATGTCCCTGGCGGAGCACCTCACGGAGCTTCGCCAGCGCCTGATGAAGTGCACCCTCGCGGTGCTCGTGCTGGGCACCATCTCGCTGCTGTTCGCCAAGCCCATCTTCGGGATTTTGATGCGGCCGGTGCTGGCGGCGCTGCCCCCGGAGAGCCGGGCGCTCATCTACACCTCGGGCATCGAGGAGCTGAACGTCCTGATGAAGGTGGGCGTGTACTGCGGCATCTTCCTCACCACGCCCGTCATCCTCTGGCAGATCTGGGGCTTCGTCTCGCCTGGTCTCTACCCGGAGGAGCGCCGCTTCGCCTCGCCCTTCGTGTTTCTGGGCTCGATGGCGTTCTTCCTGGGGGCGATGTTCTGCTACTTCGCGGTGCTGCCCTCCATGTTCAAGTTCCTCCTCAACGAGGAGGAGACCGCCGCGCTGGAGTCCCGGCTGGACACGGGACGGCTGAGAACGGAGGACACCCTGCGGTTCCTCCGGGTGGGCGAGGTGGAACGGGCAGGCCAGCTGGCGAAGTCGGCCAGTGAGGCGCTGGAGGCCTCCGGCGAGGGCAAGCCCGGGGCGCCGCGGCCGGTGCCCGCCGAGAGCGTGGAGCTGGCGGCGCGCCTGAACGGGCTCGGCCAGTTGCTGGATGCCGCGGCGGACGGCTTCGGGGCCCCGGGGCGGGCCGTGCTGGGCCAGGCGGTGGAGCAGCGGGTGGTGGCGGTGGAGGCGTTTGGCCGGAAGGACTTCCCGGCGGCCTCCGAGGCGATGGACCGCGCCGCGAGCCTGCTCGCGGGCGGGGCTCCCACGCGCGCCGAGGAGCTGGCGGGGCTGTGGCGGCTGCAGAAGGAGCTGGCGGCGGCGCAGGCGGAGCACGCGGCGCTGAAGTGGACGCGCCCCATGCTCACCATGAACGAGCAGCTCTCGCTGGTGCTGGTGCTCATCCTGGCCTTTGGCGTCATCTTCGAGCTGCCGCTGGTGATGGCGCTGCTGGGGGTGGTGGGCGTGGTGAAGAGCCGGTGGCTGTTCAAGTACCAGCGCCACGCCTTCGTGGTGTGCCTCATCGCGGCGGCCATCCTCACGCCCACGGGGGATGTGGTGAACCTGTCCCTCATGGCCGGCCCGATGCTGCTCTGCTACGAGCTGGGCGTGCTGGCGGTGTGGCTGCTGGAGCGCCGCCGGGCGCGGGCCGAGGCCGCCGCGGGCATCCACCCCTCGCCATGATGGACACGCCTCCTCCACGCTGGCGCGTGGTGGCCAACCTCCGGTACCTGCGCGCGCTCATCAAGCGCTTCCGCATCACCCTGGTGCTGACGGCGGTCTTGTTCCTGGGGGCGCCGCCGCTGTTCCAGTGGCGGTGCCAGGGGCCCAACGGTGAGCCGGTGGGGGCGGGCAAGGCGCTGCATCACGTCTACTTCCTGCTGTTCGGGCAGCCGTCGCTGGACTGCTCGGACGATTGGATGGGCATCCTGCTCAACATGGTGGTGCCTCCGGTGGGCATCGCCCTGGTGGTGGATGGGGTGGTGCGCTTCGCGTACCTGTTCTTCGCCAAGCACAAGAGCGACAAGGAGTGGATCGAAGTGATCGCCGAGACGCTGAAGGGCCACATCATCGTGTGCGGGGCGGGGCGCGTGGGCTTCCGGGTGGTGGATCAGCTGCGCTCCATGGGCAAGGACGTGGTGGTGGTGGAGAAGAAGGAGGATGCCGCCTTCGTCAACGTCCTCCGGGACGAGCAGGTGCCGCTGCTCATCGACGACATCCGCAGCCCCCAGTGCCTGCCTCGCCTGAACGTGAAGGCGGCCTCGGCCATCGTGTGCTCGACGGACGATGACCTGGCCAACCTGAACATCGCCCTGGACGCGCGGCGGCTCAACCCGGACATCCGGGTGGTCATCCGCCTGTTCGATGACGACCTCGTGGCGAAGGTGCGCGACACGTTCAAGGCGGAGGCGCTCTCCAGCTCGTCGCTGGCGGCGCCCGCCATGGCGCTGGCGGCGTTGGATCCGCGCATCGTCCACTCGTTCCGGGTGTGCGGGCACCTGATGGTGGTGTCCATCTTCGAGGCGCGCACGGGGCTGCCGGGCATCACCGTTTCGGAGATCCGCGACCGCTTCGGCACCCTGGCGCTGTCCCTGCGGCGGGGGGACAAGGAAATTCTCCACCCGCAGGGAGACCAGCGGGTCCAGGCCGGAGACCTGCTGACGCTCCAGGCGGAGTACCGGGACTACCGCCAGCTCCGGGCCTTCACGGGAGAGACGCAGCCGCCGCTCTGGGGCCAGCACGACATGGCCTTCCTCCCTCCTTCAGGAGAGCGCCCCACCGGCACGGGGTGAGTGCAAACAAAAGCGGGCGGAGACGAGGCGCGGATGCACGAGCGGGAGCCGAGGTGCGGCGGTGTCAATCGTGGCTGGAAGGAAGCGTGGCATGATGCGCCTCATGCTCCGCCGCCTCGCCTGATGGCTTCTTGACGCTGCCCGCTAGAAGTTAATGAAGGCGTACAGCGCGCGGTGGTTCGACTTCGTACCACTCACCGTGTAGTTGATCGGCGACGGTTGCACGGCCCCTTTGACGAACAGGTAGTCGATCTTGGATGCCCCGTTCGTGGCGGCCGTACCGTAGCCGGTCATGCCCTGATCGCTGAGCGTGGTCGAGGAGATGTTCTTGCGGTTCGCGTCGATGCCCACGATGCGGATCGTCGATGCGTTCATCAAGCGGGTCGCGTCCGCCCCGAGGTGGATACCGGTCCCCTTGATGCCGGTGTCCTTGTCACCCGCGCACGCGTTCGCCGAGTTCTCCTGCGGAAGGTGCATGGTCGCCGCGAACACCGTGGTCCCGGTCGCCTTGATGGTGAAGCGCGCTGCGATGGCGCTGGTGCGCTTCCACTTGTACTGATCCGTGGTGTCGGGATCGCTGTCCGGCGGCTTGTACAGGGTGCATCCATCCCCCCCGTTGTACGGCGTTCCCGGCTTGAGCCACCCGGCACTCCAGTAGGCCGAGACGTCGCCGGCGGCCAGACTCAACCGCCCGGTGTTGTAGATGATTCCGTTGGTCTGCTTCTTCTTCAAGTCGCCCAACGACTGATCACTGCACTTGTGGGTACTTCCCCAGGACTCGGGATCGGACCAGACAACGATCGCCTTGTACGTCCCCGCCGGCAGCCCGAACATGGCGGAGAGCTGGTCGGCGTAGGCCTCTGCCTGCCCGGTACCGCGTATCTGCTGCACGATGAGCAGATCGGGAGCGACCACTCCGGAGGTTCCGGTCTTCCCCGCGTCGTCGACGAGTATCGACTTCAGGTGGTCCGTACCCGAGACGCGGGTACAGGTCCCGTCGGAGTTGTTCATGACCAGGTTTTCGATGTTGTTGTTGTACACCCGCAACACCCGATCCGTCGGCTGTCCCAAGACCCTGGCGTCCGCGGGCCGGAGCGCGGCCAATGTGTTCAGCGTCGGCGCGTCCGTCGGCGCGGTGTCCGCCTCCATCCCGCCGCACGCCATCAGGAGGGAACCAAAAGACAGGCTGGTGATGAACGTCTTCATCTTCATGGGATGAATCCTCTGGGAGGGTGCCAGCGCGGAATGGGTGGCTCAAGTCCATTATAAAACGATTAAAATGTTTTTACAGGTAAACCTGTTCTGGCGATTTTATCGGACTAATCATGATTCGCCGCCATGCGTCATCCCTGTTCCACCGGGCTCCGGGCCCCGGAGCGTAGGAAGGACAGGGGCCCTCTTGGGGGTACGCCTGCCCTGCCCAACCCCTGAGCGGTTCTGTGCCGTCAACGAGGCGCATGTCGCGTTGGCGGACCGTGTTCATGCGCTGCTCAATGACGCGGGCCTCTTGCGTCCGTTGCGGCCTCGGCAAGAGGGCTGATTGTGTCATGAACCTTGCTCAGCCCTCGATGTCGAAGGCGAGCGACAGGCGTTCCTCGGGCAGCACGGTGAGCAGTCCTTCACCGGTGGCCAGCGCCCCCGCGGCGGCCGTCCAGGGCTCCACGCAGACGAAGTCGCGCCCCTGAAGCGTCCACACCACGAGCACCCGGAACTCGGGGCTCCAGGACAGGTGCACGGGCCTTCGTCCCGGGCCCCGGTGCAGCGTGGTGCCCGGGCGGGAGTGGTCCCTCAGGTGCAGGTCCACCTCGGAGGCCGTCAGGTCCAGCCCCGTGATGGGGATCTCCACGCTGTGCTGGTTGTCCCAGGCGTGGGTGGCGTCCGTCTCCACGCGGGACTGTGCCTTGGCGGCCTGGGCCACCTGGAAGTAGGGGTGGAAGCCCAGGTGAAACGGCAGCGGGCGCGTGTCCCGGTTCTCCAGATCGAAGTCGATCGTCAGCCGGGAGCCCTCCAGCGACAGGGCAATCTGCGCATCGAAGCGCCAGGGGTACTGGCGCAGCGTCTCCTCGGAGGAGGAGAGCCCCATGACCAGCAGGGACTTCTCCACCTGCCGCACGGTCCACGACAGCTTCCGGGCGAAGCCGTGCTGCGCCATCGTGTACGCCTGCCGCTCCACGGGGTAGGTATCCCCAGGGAGCCGCCCGGCGGCGGGGAAGAGCACGGGAATGCCGCCGCGCACGTTCTTCGTGGGGTCCACCACGGTGCTCTCGTCCAGGAAGAGCACCTCGTCCCCGTCCACCGTCATCCGGGTGATGAGGGCCCCGCGCGAGGGGATGACCTCCACGCGGCAGCCGCCATCCTCGAGCGCGTACGTCTCCAGTCCACCAAGTCCCTGAAATGGCATCCGGCTCAGCCCTGCATGAAGGGGTACGGCACGCGGGTGGGGGGAACGAACGTCTCCTTGATGGTGCGCGGAGAGGTCCACCGGACGAGGTTGAGCATGGAGCCCGCCTTGTCGTTGGTGCCCGAGGCGCGCGAGCCGCCAAACGGCTGCTGCCCCACGACGGCGCCCGTGGGCTTGTCGTTGATGTAGAAGTTGCCGGCCGCGTGGCGCAGCTCGCGCGACGCGGTGGAGATGGCCTTCCGGTCCCGCGCGAACACCGCGCCCGTGAGCGCGTACGTGGCCGCCTGGTCACACTCGCGCAGCGTCTCCTCGAACCGCGCGTCCGGGTACACGTGCACGCCGACCAGCGGGGCGAAGATCTCCTCCTGCATGATGCGGTGGCGCGGGTTGGTGAGCTGCACGAGCGTGGGCTTCACGAACCAGCCCTCGCTGCGGTCCGCGTCGCCGCCGGCCACGATGGAGGCCTCGGCGCCGCCCGCCTTCGCCAGCTCGATGTAGGAAGAGACCTTCTTGAAGGACTTCTCGTCGATGACGGCGCCCATGAAGTTGCGGAAGTCCGTCACATCGCCCATGCGCAGCTCGGAGATGAACTCCTGCAGGCGCGGCTTGAGCTTGGGCCAGATCGACTCGGGGATGTAGACGCGCGAGGCGGCCGAGCACTTCTGCCCCTGGTACTCGTAGCCGCCGCGCACGATGGCGGTGGCCAGCGCGTCCACGTCATCCGCCGCCGAGGCGTGGGCGAAGATGAAGTCCTTGCCGCCCGTCTCCCCCACCAGCCGGGGGTACTGCTTGTAGCGGTGGATGTTCTCGCCCACGGTGCGCCACATGCCCTGGAAGGTCGGCGTGGAGCCGGTGAAGTGGATGCCGCCCAGGTGCGGGCTCGTCAGCGCCACGTTGCCGATGGTGGGCCCATCGCCGGGCAGGAAGTTGATGACGCCATCCGGCAGCCCCGCCTCGCGCAGCAGCTCCATGACGAACCAGGCGCTGTAGGCCGCGGTGGAGGCCGGCTTGAACAGCACCACGTTGCCCATGAGCGCCGGGGCGGTGCACAGGTTGAGCGCGATGGAGGTGAAGTTGAAGGGCGCCACCGCGAGCACGAAGCCGTCCAGGGGGCGGTAGTCCGTCAGGTTCCACGTCTGCGGCGCGCTCAGCGGCTGCTGGGACAGGAGCTGCTCGGCGAAGGCCACGTTGAAGCGCAGGAAGTCGATGGCCTCGCACGCCGCGTCGATCTCCGCCTGGTGGGCCGTCTTCGACTGGCCCAGCATGGTGGAGGCGTTGAGCAGCGGGCGGTAGCGCGTGGCCAGCAGCTCCGCGGCGCGCAGGAAGATGGCGGCGCGCTCCTGGAAGGGCATCTGGCTCCACGCGTCCTTCACGGAGAGCGCGTTCTGGATGGCCTGCTCCACGTGGCTCGCGTTCGCCTCGTGCAGGGTGGCCAGCACGTGGGAGTGCTTGTGCGGCATGCGCACTTCATCCGTCTTGCCGGTGCGCACTTCCTTGCCGCCGATGATGAGCGGGATGTCGAGGCGCTCGGAGGCCATCCGCTGGAGGGCGCTCTGCAGCACGGCGCGCTCGGGGGCGCCGGGCGCGTAGGAGAGGATGGGCTCGTTCTGGGCAGGGGGAACGCGGGTCAGGGCGTTGATCAAGCAGCACCTCGGTTCGGGCAGAAGGGCGGCGCAGCATAGCCCGTGGCCCCCGAGGGAGAATGAGAAAGCCCCGCCTCCTGTCCACGGCCAACAGCCTGGGCCGGGGGGCAGCGGGCCTCAGTGCTGCCGGCCCACCCGCAGGGGCAGCTCGGCCGGCTCCGGGTGGAGCAGGGCGTGCAGGTGGGCGATGAGCACCGGGGGCTTCACGGGTTTGACGAGGTACGCGTCCGGCTGGCAGCAGGCCGGCGCGTTGAGCCGGGGCATGTGGCCGCTGACGAAGAGGATGCGCAGGTGCTGCAGCCGCGGCTCGGCCCGCGCCCGGCAGCACAGCTCATAGCCGTCCATCCCGTCCAGGCCGACGTCGGAGACGAGCACGTCCACCGGGTGCTCCAGCAGCTGCGCGAGTCCGGTCTCCCCGTCCGCGGCCACCGAGCACTCGAATTCCCCGGACAGCAGCAGGCGCAACGTCTCCCGCATCGTCCAGGTATTCTCCACGATGAGAACCCGAGGCTTCATGGGGGTAAGGGCTCGAAGTGAGAGTTCCCGGCGGGCCCAAGCCCACTGAGAGCCGCCGAGGGGGGTTGCGTCCTACGGAGGACAAAGCATCTCCCGCAAGGGCGCGGAAAGAAAGGGGTCCATATGGACCCATGGCTTTCCGGGGGCCTCCCTCACTGCGCGGCGAGGAGCTCGTCCTCGACGGACTGCCGTACCACCGGGGCGAAGCTCGCCGTGGGGGCGGCGATGCTGCAGGCCGCGCCCCCGTGGACCAGCCCCACCACCTGCATCTGGGCATCCACCACGGGCGCGCCCGAGTCGCCTTTCTCCCCGCGCAGCGTGGTGAACAGGGCCTGGGGCACGTCCGGCAGCGAGGGGCACCGGCCGAGCCGCTCGAGCCAGACCTGCTGGAGTTCCCCCGGGCGATCCGGGCGGCCCGCGAAGAGGAGCGGCTCGCCCGGGGTGGGCAGCTCCGGGGAGAGGGGCAGGGGCGTCACGGGGGCCACCGCATCGAGCTGGAAGAGGGCCAGGTCCTGTCCGGGGTCGATGCGCAGGGCCTGGCCGCTCACCCTCGCCCCGCCGGGCAGCTCCGCCTCGATGCGCGGGGCCTGCGGGTCCACACAGTGGGCCGCGGTCAGCAGGTGGCGCCCATCCTCGACGATGACCCCGGCGCAGTGGCCGGGGACGAGCGTCACCGTGGCCTGGCGCAAGGCCTCCGGCCCCAGGAACCCGGGGTCCGTTCCGCCGCACGCCGTCATCAGGGCCCCGCCCAGCAGGAGGGGAAGTCCGAAGAGGGGGAAGGCTCGCATCGTTCGTCTCCTCGCCGGGGGCGCAGGGCCCCCATGGGGCCTCCAGGAAGACGATGCGCACGCCCAGGCACGCTGTCCGGGGCCCGCTTGCCCCCCGAGCCAGCCTCGCGGCGTGTGTGTGCCCCTCGCTTGGCCCCTCGGGAGGTTGATGACAAAAAAACAGGCCGTTAACTCAAGCCCGTAGCGTCTTGTCGCAAGGACTCGCGTCCGGCCCGGCGCGGTGCAGCGCCCGTTCTTCCGAATGGGCCGGGACGGCGTGGGGATCCGCAGAAGGAGATCTGGGTACTGAAAGGTGATATCTCACGCTCTGGCCTCCGCACTCGTCCCTGTTCCCATCCGCGCCGTGATGAGCGACGAAGAAAAGACTTCAGTCCTCGACGAGCGTAGCCCGACGCTGGGCACGTTGGAGGACCGGAGCCGCACCTCGCTCTTCCAGGAAGGGGTGCGGCCCGTGGTGCGCCGCTCGCTGGAGGCGGGCACCCTGGTGAAGGGCCGCTACCAGATCATCGAGGTGCTGGGCGCGGGGGGCATGGGGCGCATCTGGCTGGCGGAGGATCTCCAGGAAATGCGCGCCGTGGCCCTCAAGGAGATGCAGGTCCCCGATGGGCTGAGCCCGGCCAAGGTGGAGGAGCTGGTGCTGATGTTCCGGCACGAGTTCTACGCCATGACGAAGCTCCAGCACCCGGGCACCCTCCAGGTGTTCGACTGGGGCATGACGGCCTCGGGCAACCGCTTCATCACCATGGAGGTGGTAGGTGGCAAGGACCTGAGCGTGCTGGCGCGCGAGCAGCTGCTGGATACGCCCACCATCTACCGCATCCTGATCCAGATGGCGCAGGTGCTGGCCTTCATCCACGCGCGGCTGTACGTCCACTGCGACATCAAGGCCAGCAACGTGCGCATCACCGAGACCGGGGATGTGAAGCTGATGGACTTCGGGGTGATGCACCAGCTGGGCACCCCCAGCCCCGGCAAGCTCAAGGGGACCCTGGAGTACATGGCGCCCGAGTGGCAGCGCGGCGCCAGCATCGATGGGCGCGCGGACCTGTACTCGCTGGGGGTGATGGCCTACTTCCTGGCCACCCGGCGGCTGCCCTTCAAGCGGCGCAACCAGTCGGCCCTGCTGGCCGACCACCTCACCCGGCAGCCCCCGAAGCCCTCCACGCTCTGTGCCGTGGAGCCCGCGCTGGAGGACATCATCCTGCGGCTGCTGGCGAAGGACCCGCGCGACCGCTTCCAGGACGCGGGCGCGCTGCTGGATGCGCTGTGCCAGGCCAGTGGCCAGCCCCTGCCCGAGGAGCCGCTGGCCGCCCGCGCCAGCTACCTGCACGTGCCGGAAGTCGTCGGCCGCGAGCGGGAGCTGGAGCGGCTCATGCACAGCCTGGCGGAGGCCGAGTGGGGCCAGTCCCGCGCGCTGCTCGTCGGGGCCCCCACGGGGGTGGGCAAGTCCCGGCTGCTCCAGGAGTTCGAGCTGCAGGCGAAGCTGGCGGAGATGGCCTATGGCCTGGGGCAGTGCCGCGCGGAGGGGCTCGCGCCGCTGGCGCCCGTGGCGCAGGCGCTGCGGTGTCTCGTCCCGCTGACGTCCCCGGAGCTGGGCGAGCGCCTGGGGCCGGTGCTGGGCCGGGTGGCGCCCGCGCTGGCCGTGGGGCCCTGCCCGCGCTTCAAGGACGAGGATGCCGAGAAGATCGCCCTCTTCGGCGCGCTCACCGAGTGGCTGCAGGCGCTCGCGCAGCGGCACACCTTCGTCCTGTGCTTCGAGGATCTCCAGTGGGCGGACTCCGCCACGGTGGAGGTGCTCAACGTCATCATCCGGGCGCTGCACCACTCGCGCGGCCTGGTGGTGGGCTCCTTCCGGCCGGACATGCTGAGCCGGCTGAGCCTCGCCTTCCAGACGGTGGACGAGGGGCTCGCCACGGTCATGGAGCTGGCGCCGCTGACGGCCCGGGACATGGAGACGCTCTTGCAGCAGGCACTCCCGGGGCTGGAGGTGCCGCCCGGCTTCGTGACGCGGCTGCACGCCACCACCGCGGGCAACGCGTTCTTCGCCACCGAGTGCCTGCGCGCCCTGGTGGAGGAGGAGGCGCTGCGGCGGGTGGGGGGACGGTGGCGGGCCGAATCCGACCTGTCCACGTGTCCGCTGCCGGCCACCATCGAGCAGGCGGTGCTGGCCCGCCTCGACACGGTGCCCCCGGACCGGGTGGCGCTGCTGCGAAGGCTCGCCCCGGCCGGCCGCAGCCTGGAGCTGCCCATGGTGCGAGCGCTCGCGGGCATGATCGAAGTGGATCTGTTCCAGGCGCTCGACGACATCCTCGCCCGGCAGTTCCTCCAGCTCTCGGAGGGGCGCTACATCTTCACGCACGATGCGGTGCACCAGGCGCTCTACGAGAGCACGTCGGAGGACGCCCGCCGGGCCTTCCACGGCCGCGTCGCCGAGGTGCTCCGGTCGCTCGGGAGCGACAGTCCCGCCGCGCAGCGGGCCGTGGGCTACCACTTCGCCCGCTCGACGCAGCCCCGGCGCGCCATCGAGCCCTTGCTGCGCGCGGGCCACGCGTCCATCGAGGCGAAGGCGCTGCTGGATGCCACGCTCCTCTTGAAGGAGGCGGCCTCGCTGCTGGAGCAGGAGCCGGCGTCCCCCGAGCGCAACGCGCAGCTCGTCCAGACGTGGGCCACGCTCATCGAGGTGAGCCACACGAGCGAGCCGCCCACCGCGCTGACGTACGCGGAGAAGCTCTTCTGTCACTGGGAGGCCACGGTGGACCTCGCCGCGGGCCGGCTGGAGGCGCTCGAGCAGCTCGATGGGGCGCGCACGGCCCCCGAGGGCGAGCGGGCCGCGCGGCTGAGCCACGTGTTCCGGGGGATTGTCCTGGGCACCTCGCCCCGTCCCGTGGACGTGTTCTGGAAGAAGGCGGAGCTGCAAATCCTTCAGGCCATCTCCCTGGCCCTCCTGGGCCGCGCGGAGGACCTGCGGGGGCTGGTGGAGCGGCTGGACACGGAGCAGCCGGTGGACTCGCCCTACCGGGCCGGGGTGCTCATCGCCCGGGCGGGGCTCTGCTTGCACACCGGCCACTTCGCGGGCGTGCTCCGGGCGCAGCGCGAGCAGGTGGAGCGGCTGCGGGCCTTCCGCGACGCGGTGGGCGGCCGTCCCTCCCGGTGGCTGGCGTGGGCGCTGGGCATGGGGTGCTACTTCCTCAACATGGTCCGCGCCTTGCGCGGCGAGCCGCTGGACGCGGAGGCCACGCGCGACGGCTTCGAGGTGGCGGAGGCGTACGGGTTCAGCGACATCCGCATGAACCACCTCTTCACCCAGCTGGTGCGCGCCTGCTTCACCGGGGATGCCGCGGCGCTGGCCCCGGTGAACGCGGAGAAGACGGAGCTCATCCGCAAGCTGGGCAACCCGCGGCTGCCCGAGCGCAACCTCGCCCTCTACCTGCCCCCGTTCCACCTGGAGCGGGGCGAGCCGGCGCAGGTGGACGCGGTGCTGGCCCGGGGGCAGACGGTGGCCCGGGGACTGCCCGAGGACCGGGCGTTGCAACTGGGCATGCAGGTGTTCGAGGCCTGCCGGGACGTGCTCGCCGGGGATGGGCTCGCCGCGCGCGAGTCCCTGCCCCGGGCGCTGGCCGCCGCGAGCGACAAGCCCTGCTGCCTGGAGACGCTGGTGCGCGTCTACCAGTCGCGCTTCGAGCGGGCGCAGGGGCGCGAGGCCGCCGCGCGCGAGGCCGCGGAGGCGGCCCTGGCGCGGGCCCTGGAGCCCCTGACGGAGAACCCCTTCGATGAAATCCTCGCCCGGAGGGCCCTGGCGCCCCTGGTCCCCTTCGAGGAGGGGCTCGGGCACCTGAAGCGGGCGCTGGCGGTGGCCGAGGAGTCGCGCAACGTGCTGCAGACGGGGCTGGTGAACCTGGCGCTGGCGGAGCGGTGGTGCGGGCGCTCGCCGCTGGAGGCCACCCAGGCGCTGGAGGCGGCGGAGCGGGCCTTCCGCGCGGCGAATGCCCCGGGGCTGCTGGCGCTGGCGGCCCAGCTGCGGGGGGAAGGAGTCCAGCGGGGGGACCTGCGCGCGGGCTAGAGTGCCGCCCCATGGTTCCGTGCCGCGGACTGCCCCCATGAACGTCTTCATCGAGCTGGCCACCGTGCTCGCGGGCCTCGGGCTGGCCGTGGCGCTGCTGTTCCTCAATGCCTGGCGGGCCTGGCTCTTCCTGTTTCCGGCCAGCGTCCGCGTGGAGCCCGAGGACCCCGCGGACCAGATGGAGCTGCCCGCGGAGCTGGAGCCGCTGGCCTCCCGGCTCCAGGCGCTGGGCTTCGATGCGCTCGGCAGCCACGAGGAGAAGCCCCGGCTGCGGCGCGCCACCCGCTCGTATGACTACGCGCACCCCTCCGAGCGCGTCTTCGCCACGCTCCACCTCTCCCCGGAGGGGCTGCCCCGGCTCTACTTCCTGACGCCCCTGGTCTCCGGGGGGTTCGTCATCACCGCGGGCTACAAGCGTACGGCGCTGGACATTCCAGGGCGCTACCGCTCGGGGGGGCTGGAGGACGCACCGCCGGAGCGGCTCTTCCGGGCCCACCTCAAGCGGCTGGAGGGGCTGGAGCCCTCGGGAACGTTCACCTGGGAGGGCCGCGTGGAGACCGGGCGGTCATGGTACCGAGGGCTTGGCCAGAAGGAGGTTCGCCGGCAGAACCTCACGGGGCTGCTGTGGGCCGTGGCGGCGCTGGCCATCCTGGTGAGCGCCTTCCTGGGGGGCAAGCCCGGCGGGGGCTGAAACGAGTTCACGTCGTGCGTGCATGGCGCGCCGGTTGTGAGTAGGTAAGGGGCCCCCAGGGCCCGCGGCCCCGGAGCACCTGCCCATGAAGACCGCCTCCAAGAACGAAGAGATCTATTTCCTGTCCGGCAAGCGCACCCCGTTTGGCACCTACGGGGGAAGCCTCAAGGACCTGAGCGCCACGGACCTGGCGGTGGAGTCCGCGAAAGCGGCCCTGGCCCAGGCCGGCGTCTCGCCCGAGCACGTCGAGCACGTCGTCTACGGCAACGTCGTCCAGACGAGCGCGGACGCCATCTACCTGCCCCGCCACGTGGGGCTGCGCGCGGGCGTGCCCGTGCCGGTGCCGGCGCTGGGCGTCAACCGGCTGTGCGGCTCGGGCTTCCAGGCGTTCATCACCGCCGCGGAGATGATGCTCACCGGACAGGCCGCGTGCGTGCTCGCAGGCGGCACCGAGTCCATGAGCCAGGCGCCCCACGTCATCCGCGGCGCGCGCTGGGGGCTGCCGCTGGGCAAGGGCGGCCTGGAGGACATGCTCTGGAGCGCGCTCACCGACAGCCACACCGGCATGGCCATGGCGCTCACGGCCGAGCAGCTCGCGGTGGACTACCAGCTCTCCCAGGACGCGGTGGACGAGTACGCCGTGCTCTCGCAGAAGCGCTTCGCGGCGGCCCAGGAGGCAGGGCGGCTCCAGGAAGAGATTTCACCCATCACCCTGAAGGGGAAGAAGGGGGACACGGTGGTCTCCCGTGACGAGCACAACCGTCCGGACACCTCCGTGGAGGGGCTGCGCAAGCTGCCCAAGCTCTTCAAGAAGGACGGCGTGGTGCACGCGGGCGCCGCCAGCGGCATCTGCGACGGCGCGGGCTCCATGGTGATGGCCACCGGCAGCTTCGTGAAGCAGCACGGGCTGAAGCCCCTCGCGCGGCTGGTCAACTGGGGCATCTCCGGGTGTGACCCGAAGGTGATGGGCATTGGCCCCGCGCCGGCCATCCGCCGGCTGCTGGAGCGCGCCCAGTGTGGCCTGGGGGACGTGGACCTGTTCGAGGTGAACGAGGCGTTCGCCCCGCAGTACCTGGCGGTGGAGAAGGAGCTGGGCCTGCCACGTGACCGGACCAACGTCAACGGCGGCGCCATCGCGGTGGGCCACCCGCTGGGGGCCTCGGGCGCGCGCATCACCCTGAGCCTGGTGTACGAGCTCAAGCGCCGGGGGGCCCGCTATGGTATCGGTTCGGCCTGCATTGGCGGGGGCCAGGGGATTGCGCTGCTGGTCGAGGCGCTCTGAGCTGGGGACGGACTTCTCAACCGGGACACGAGATGAGCAACGAGCTGGACGCGAAGACGGCCCGGGAACGGGCCAAGGAAATCGCCGAGCAGCGGCGGGCCGAGCGCCGCAACCGCAAGCGCAAGTGTGTGCTCTGTGGGGTGGAGGAGAGCGACAAGACCCCTTTTCACGCACACCCGGATGGGATCGGTCCCGCTTGCAAGGATGAGGTCGGCTGCCAGGGCCGCCGGGTCGTACGCTGAGTGCGGCGCCCCCCGGGCAATCCGGCGCGCGCGCCGGAAAATCGGCGCCGTTTCTTGATGGGCGTACGGACTCGCGGTAAAGGTGCGGAATCGCTGGTTTTAAACGAGGGTCGGAATGGGCGTTGCCAACTTCACGGGTGTGAAGGTGTTCTCCACCACGCTCGCGCGTGATCGCGAGAACATGGGGGAAAACATCACCAAGTGGCTCAAGGAGAACCCCAACGTGGAGGTGGTGGACCGCGTGGTGACGCAGTCGTCGGACAAGGAGTTCCACTGTCTGACCATCACGCTGTTCTACCGGCCGAAGGCCTGAGGGCCGCGGCCAGAGGGCCGCCGGACGTGTGCGCAGGGCGCTCTCCTCGTTCGAGGGGGGGCGCCCTTCGTCATTTAGAGCGACCAGTAGGCGACGAAGTGGTTGCGAACGGGCGTGGCTTCCACCACCTTTAGGCGGCTCGAAGCGCGAGCCTGGAGGAGGACGGATGCGACCGATGCGTGGTTCGGGCGGGGGATTTGGCGGAGGAGGCGGAGGGTTCTCCGGCCTGGAGTCGACGGCGGCCAAACTGGCGCTGGCGCTGGTGGCTGGCTCGGTGATGTTCCTGCTGACGCGGAACGCCCAGGGCGGCCTGCTGCTGCTGGTGCCGGGGACGCTGGGCAGCTTCCTCTGGCAGCCCTTCACGTACGCGTTCATCGAGACGAGCCCCCTGGGCATCCTCTTCGGCGCGCTCATCATCTGGTCCATCGGTGGGTGGCTGGAGGCCACCTGGGGCACGCGCAAGTTCCTGCTGGTGGGGCTGGGCTGCACCGTGGCGGCCGGGTTTCTCACCACCGCCATCACCACCTTCCTGGTGCCGGTGGCCGCCATCTACCCGGGCGGCACGGTGCTCACCAGCGTGCTGTGGGTCGCGTACGGGCTCACCATTGGCAAGGGACAGGCGAACTTTTGGGGCATCCCGCTGTCGGGCAACGCGCTGGCCGGCATCGGCGCGGGCTTCGTGTTCCTGTCGGTGCTCACCAGCGGCGGAGGCCCCGTGGAGGGGCTGCTGCGCCAGCTGCCGGAGGTGATTGGCCTGGTGCTCATCTTCGTCTACGTGCGCGGCGCGAGCCCCCGCCGCCTGCTGCTGCACTTCCAGCACTGGAAGCTCCAGCGCCAGCTTCGCAACCGCTCGCGCAACATGCGCGTGGTGCGCGAGGAGCGCTCGGACGACCAGTACCTCAACTGACTCAGTTGGCCACCTCCGGGTGGCCGTACTGCTTGAGCTTGCGGTAGAGCGTGGCTAGTCCGATGTCGAGCTGCTCCGCGGTGCGCGAGCGGTTGCCGCTGTTGTGTGCCAGCACCGCGAGGATGTACTCGCGCTCCATGTCCTCCAGCGTCCGGGGCGCGCTGCCCGGCAGGATGCTGGGCTGGGCCTCGCGGACCTCCTCCGGTAAGTCGTCCCGCTCGATGCGTGTGCCCTCGTGCAGCGCCACCGCGCGCTCGATGGCGTTGGCCAGCTCGCGCACGTTGCCCGGCCACCCGTAGCGCAGCAACTGGTCGGCCACCTCGGGGGAGAAGGAGGCCACCTTGCGGCCCAGCCGCTCCGAAGCCTCGGCGAGCAGTTGCCGGGCCAGCGGCAGGATGTCGTCCCGCCGCTCCCGGAGCGGCAGCACCTTCAGCTCGATGACGCGCAGCCGGTAGTAGAGGTCCTGCCGGAAGCGGCCCGTGCTCACCTCCTCCAAGAGGTTGCGGTTGGTGGCGGCCACCACGCGCACGTCCACCTTGCGGCTCTGGTTCTCTCCCACGCGGCGGACCTCCTTCTCCTGGAGCGCGCGCAGCAGCCGGGCCTGCATGGCGGGGGGCACCTCGCCCACCTCGTCTAGGAAGAGGGTGCCGCCGCTGGCCGCCTCGAAGAGGCCGGGCCGGTCATGCGTGGCGCCGGTGAAGGCCCCCTTGGCGTGGCCGAACAGCTCGCTCTCCAGGAGGCTCTCCGTGACGGCCGCGCAGTTGACGGCCACGAAGGCCTTGTGGGCCCGCTCGGACTCGTCGTGGATGAGCCGGGCCACGCGCTCCTTGCCCACGCCGCTCTCGCCGGTGATGAGCACCGTGGAGTCCACCTTCGCCGCGCGCCGCGCCAGGGCGAGCACCCGCCGCATGCCCTCCGTGCGCACCACCAGCCCGGAGGGGTCCTCCGACTCGCCCACCACGCGCGCCAGCGTGCGCCGCTTCACCCGGAGCTTCTGCTCGGCCTCCTTGAGGGCTTCCGTCACCTGGGCGAGCACCCCCTCCATGCACCGCGTCTCGTAGAAGCTCAGCGCCTCCACGCACGTGGAGCCCCACTCCTCGGCGGACTTGCCGAGGATCTGGCAGACCGCGTCCCCCTTGCCCACGCAGCGCGTCTCCAGGCAGTAGATGGGTTTGCCGTTGCAGTAGCTCATGTACCCGCTGGCGAACCCCGTGAGGCTCCAACACACCGGTTGATCCGCCTGCCCCACGTGCAGCAGGTGCTGCTCGGCCTCGTAGGACTCGCGCCACAGGGCCTCCGCGAACGGCGCGGGCCCATCCTCGGGGCCCCGCTCCACGGGCTCCAGCAGCACCTGGCCCTGAAGGGTGTGCAGACGCCCGCCCGCCCGGCGCCAGAAGCTCTCGTCCGGCCACGGCAGCGCCGTCTTCATGGCCTCCGCCGTCCGCCAGCCGTGCGCATACCCCAGCCGTGTCAGGATGCCCCGGGCGGCCGTCATCCCCAGCATGGAGATCAGCTCCTTGCGCAGGAGCCCCAGCGCCACGGCATCCATCAGCAGGGCCCGCTGGCCCGCGAAGTGAATGAGGCCGCCCTCCGGGTCGAACGACAGCAAATCCTTGAGGTCCAAACGGTGGGTCATAGGGCAGGGTGCTCTCAAAAAGAGAGCCTCTCCTATCATTTTGAGAGCAGGGGTGCCAGGGGAGGGGAAATGGCCGGAGTGATTCCGGGCAGTTGAACGATAGTTGACGTTGGTCCCCACCTTGCTATGGACGAGCCCCATGGGCTCGGGGTTCGACAGGCGCGAGGTGCTCCAGATGGCCGCGGCCGTCGGCGTGGCGGGCATCTCGGAGACGGTAGGGCCCCGGGCGGGCGCGTCCACCGTGGCCCCCGCGGCCTTCGTCTCCCATGGCTCGCCCCTGGTGGCGCTGGACACGGATGCCTACCCGCAGGCGCTGCGCCGCTTCGGCGAGAGCGTGAACGGCGTCCGGGCGCTCGTGGTGGTCTCCGCGCACTGGGAGACCCCGGGAGGCGTGCGCGTCACGGCGAGCGCTACCCCGCCCCTCATCTATGACTTCGGCGGCTTTCCGGAGGCGCTCTACCGGCTGACGTACCCGTGCCCGGGCGCCCCCGAGGTGGCCCAGGAGGCCGTGGCGCTCCTGGCGGCCGCGGGCTTCGCGAGCGCGGCGGATGCCGGGCGCGGGTTGGATCACGGCACCTGGGTGCCGCTGCGGCTGGCGCTGCCCGAGGCGAGCCTCCCGGTGGTGCAGGTGTCCATGCCCCGGGGCGCCTCGGCCGAGGACGTGATGCGCATGGGGCAGGCGCTGCGCCCGCTGCGCTCCCAGGGCGTGCTGCTGCTGGGCAGCGGCGGGGTGAGCCACAACCTGCGGCGGCTGTTCCCGGACAAGGCCGCGCCCTCGGAGTCCTGGGCCCAGGCGTTCGACACCTGGGTGGCGGAGCGCCTGGACGCCCGCGACTTCTCTGGCCTGCTCGATTGGATGCGCGCACCGAATGCGCGCCTGGCGCATCCAACCGCCGAGCATTTCCTTCCGCTCTCTTTCGTCCTCGGTGCTGCCCTCCCCGAGGACCGCCTCATGCCGGTCTTCGAGGGCTTTCATCACGGAACTTTGTCCATGCGCAGCTTCGCGCTGCGCGCTTGAACCGCATCACGGGAGAACATCCATGAACATGCTGCTGAAGTCCGCCATCGCCGCCGCCGTCTTTGCCGTGCCCTCCATCGCCGCCGCGTCCACGTGGGAGATTGATTCCGCGCACTCGTCCGCCAAGTTCACCGTGAAGCACATGATGATCACGAACGTGGCGGGCGAGTTCGGCAGCGTCACCGGCACGGTGAACCTGGACGACAAGGATCCCTCCAAGACGACCATCACCGCGAGCGTCGACACGACGACCATCAACACCAACCAGCCCAAGCGCGACGCGCACCTGAAGAGCCCGGACTTCTTCGACGTCGAGAAGTACCCGGCCATGACCTTCAAGTCGAAGAGCGTGAAGGCCGACGGCAAGGACAAGTTCAAGGTGATGGGCGACCTGACGCTCCACGGTGTGACGAAGCCGGTCACCCTGGACGTGGAGTCTTCGTCCACCGAGATCAAGGATCCCTGGGGTGGCACGCGCCGTGGTGCCTCCGCGACGACGAAGCTCAACCGCAAGGACTTTGGCCTGACCTGGAATCAGGCGCTGGAGGCCGGTGGCGTGGCGGTGAGCGACGAGGTGAACGTGATGATCGACCTGGAGCTCGTGAAGAAGGATGCGGCCCCGGCCGCGGCGGCGCCCGCCAAGAAGTAGTCCTGGCGCACGCTCCGGCGTGAACGCCCTTCGGAGGGGCCTCGGTGACGAGGCCCCTCTTCTTTTTGCGGGGCACTACCCCTCGGCGATGGCCTGGATGCTCGAGCGGTAGACGAAGATGCGCGCGGTGTTGGTGCGGTTGTCCGCGGGGATGAGGAAGAAGCCCTGTCCGTCGGTCTTGAAGTCGCGCGAGAAGCCGGCGACCTGGCGGCCGTCATTGAAGGTGACGCGGATCTTCTGTCCTTCGGCCTGCGGCTGGCGCGCGCCCGCAGGCAGCATGAAGAAGATGGCCTTCATGCGCTTGCCGGGGATGCGCTCCGGGGTGAAGCCAGTCTGCTGCTCCAGGGCGATGTTCTCGTCGAGCAGGTCCACATCGCGGATGGTGCCGCGCTTCACCTGGCCCTCCACGGTGTGGATGATGACGCGGTGCTCGCCCTCCACGAAGCAGGAGGGGGCCTGGGCGGCCTGGAACTCCAGCGGATTGCCCACCGGCTCGAAGAGCGGCGCCTCCTCGATGTCGATGGACGGAAGGCTCGGCGGGGGCGGGGGCGCCACGGGAGCGCTCGCGAAGGCGCGTGCGGGCGCAGGGGGCGCGGGCGGGGGCGGGGGCATCGCCACCGGGACGGCCGCCGCGGGCTCTTCCGCGAACTCCACGTCGGCGAGCTCCACCACGGGCAGCTCCTCGGCGGGAGGCGGGGGCGGAGGCGGCGCGTCCTCGAAGGTGACGTCGATGCTCGGCTCGGACTCGGCTGCCTCGATGGGGGCCGCGGGCGGCACATCGTCGATGATGAGATCCGGCTCCGGAACCTCCTCGGTGGGGGACGCGAAGGCGGACGCCTCGGGCACCGGCCGCGAGGCACCGGACTCCAGGTTCTCCATCGGCTCGGCGAAGGGGCTCACCGGGGCGGACTGTCCCTGGAAGCTGTAGTCGGCCTCCTGCTCCGTTCCCCAGGTGTTGATCTCCGAAGAGGTGCCGAACTGGTCCCGCGCGGGAGGGTTCTTGGCCCACTCGGGCTCGGGCTCGGCCCAGTCCGCGGCCTGCTGTTGAGTGCCAGAGGCGTCGGTGGCCCATCCCAGGGCTGGTGCGGGCTCCTCCGATGGGGTCTCCGTCCACTCATCGTCCGACGAGGCAGCGGCCGGAGCGGCCGGGGGCGGCTCCGCGGGGTTCGTCTCCCACGCGGACGTGGCAGGGGTGCTTTCGGCCGCGGACCAGGCAGGGGCTTCGGCCGTCTCCGTCCACTCGGCCTGAGGGCTGGCCTCGGGCGCGGCGCCCCAGGGGGCATCTTGTTCCGCGGGCGTGGCCTCGAGGACGGGCTGCGCCTCTTCGGAAGCCCCCCACTCGGCGGGCGGGCTCTCCGCAGGGGGCTCCCATGCGGACGGCTGGGCCGGCGGGGCATCCGTGGCTGCGTCCACCGAGCCCCACTCGGAGGGCGTCTCGGGAGGCGGTACGGCCCACTGGGAGCCGGGCGCCTCGGGGGGGACGGAGGCTTCGGGTGCGTCTCCCCACTCCGAGGGAATCGCGGCAGGGGCGGCTTCCTGGGCCGTGGGGGTTCCCCACTCGGTGGAGGAGGCGGTGGTCTCGGGGCTGGCCCACGCGGAGTCGTCTCCGGTGGGGGCCGCCCAGTCCGCCGCGGCAGGCTGCGCGGGATCAGCCCATGCGGAGGCCTCTGCCGGAGCCGCTTCTCCCTCGGGCGAGCCCCACTCGGACTGTAGCTCCACGGGCTCAGGCTGCGCCGGGGCAGGCTCGGCACTCCAGCCGTCGCCCGTTTCGGAGGTCAGGGGTTGAAGCTCCGGGGAAGGCTCTGCCGAGGCAGGCTCGGCGCTCCAGCCGTCGCCCGTTTCGGAGGTCAGGGGCTGAAGCTCCGGGGAAGGCTCCGCCGGGGTGGGCTCGGCGCTCCAGCCGTCGCCCGCCTCGGGGGCCACGGGCTGAAGCTCCAGGGGAGTCTCCGCGGAAGCAGGCTCGGCGCTCCAGCCATCGCTCCCTTCAGGGACAATGGGCTGAAGGTCCGCGGACGAATCCGCCAGCTCCATGACACCGTCCTGCGCGGACGCGTCGGGAAGGGCCATGGCCCGGTCCGACTCCCACGAGGTCTGCGGGGCCGATTCCTGGGCGAAGTCTGCGTGGGTCGCGAGGGGAACGGCCTCTTCCGGATTGCCGTCGAGGTCGATCTCCTCGGACGGCAAGGACGGGGGATGGAACTGCGCGGCCTCGGGCGCTTCGGCTGGCTCCGCGTTCCAGGACACGTCCGGGGCCGCGTCAGGAGCCGAGGCGCTGAAGTCCTCTTCGAGCTCGACGGTATCCGCCTGAAGGTCGGGAGCGACCTGGACCGGGCGAAGCTGGAGTGAAGGCGGCGTCTCGCTGGCGGGGAAAGGCGAGGCCTCCGGCGCGGGCTCCATCTCGGCGCCCAGGTCCGCCACCTCGAGGGTGGGCTCCGCGGCGGTGGGCTCCGGTTCGGGCTCGGCGGCCAGGGCCTGGGGCGCGGCTTCCGCCTCGCCCGCGGGGGACATCTCGAGCTCGGAGACATCGAACGTGGGGGCCTCGGCCTCCGCGGGCGGCGGCAACTCCTCGGCGGGGAAGGCGTCCAACGCCGGCACGCTGTCCGCGCTCTCCACGGCGGGGCTCATCTCCAGCTCGGGCTGGAAGGCCTCCTGCGCGGGGGCCTCGGCGGCCATGTCCGCGGTGGACAGGGACAGCTCCTCCATGGAGGAGGCTTCCACCGGCGCCTCGTCCGCCACCATGTCCGTGCTGTCCAGCGCCAGCTCGTCCATGGACGCGGCCGGCTCGGGCTGGGCGGGGGCATCCATGGAGGAGAGCCCCTCGAAGGAGGCCTCCAGGGGGCTCTCGGAGGCAGGTTGTTCCGGGACGGCCTCGGTCACGGCATCGGAGTCCGCGTCGATCAGGTCGACATCGTCCCCCTGAAGCTCGATGGCCTCCGAGGACTCCATCGGCTCCTCGGACAGCTCGGGGACCGCCTCGAACGAAGCGGAGGGCGCCTCGGCGGGGGAGGCTTCCTCGAAGGAGGACTCCTCCGGCACGCTCTCCACGTCGGTGACGTCGGCGTCGGAGACCTCCATGAGGTCGTCCGCGGAGGTCACTTCACTGGCGCTCGCCTCCGAGAGTTCCTCGGCGGCCGCAGCCTGGGGCTCCTGGGGCTGGGCCTCCGTGGCCCAGGGCGCAGGGCCGCTCAACGACGGGATGTCGACGTCCTCCGAGCCCAGCTGAATGCTCTCGGGCGAGGCCGAGGGCTCCTGCCAGGAAGCCTCGGGCGTGGCCTCGGCAGCCTCCGCTTCCGGGGCATAGGCCTCCGGGTTCGCATCCGCTTCAGGCGGGGGATAGCCCGCGTAGGTCTGGCTCGGCTCCGCGGGCCATGCCTGGGGCTGGCCCTCATAGCCCTGGTTCGGATCGTAGGCCTGATTCGGATCATACCCCTGCTGCGGAGGGTACCCGGCATAGCCCTGGTTCGGATCGTAGCCCTGCTGCGGAGGGTACCCGGCATAGGCCTGATTCGGATCGTAGGCCTGGTTCGGATCATACCCCTGCTGCGGAGGGTACCCGGCATAGGCCTGGTTCGGATCGTAGGCCTGGTTCGGATCATACCCCTGCTGCGGAGGGTACCCGGCGTAGCCCTGGTTCGGATCATAGCCCTGGGCGTAGGCCTGATTCGGATCATAGGCCTGCGGGGGGTACGGGGCCGGGTAGGCGTACCACTGGCCGTCCTGGCCGTAGTAGCCCTGAGGCTGCTGGGGGTACGGGGCTGGGTAGGCGTACCACTGGCCGTCCTGGCCGTAGTAGCCCTGGGGCTGCTGCGGATAGCCCGGGTACTGGGGTTGGGGTGGGTAGGCCGGGGGAGGGTACCCCTCGGGGTAGGCGTACCACTGGCCATCCTGGCCGTAGTAGCCCTGGGGCTGCTGCGGATAGGCCTCGGCCGCAGGCGGCTCCTGGACCGGCGCGTCTTGGACACCGAGGTGTCCTCGCAGCTCGTTCCAACGGGCCTCCTCTGGGGGAGACAGACTCCCCGTCTTCCGCTTCTCATCGAGGAAGCGGAACTCTCTCATCGCCGCGCGCGTGTCGGACATCCGTCCACCTTGCTACGGGTAGGGCGTAGACGGGGTGGAGGTTCCCGCCAGAACGCCTGAAGCGCAAATTTGAAGGCGAAAGTGTAGGAGAGTCCTGCCTACGGGTAAACGTATCAGAATGGCTCGTTTGCTCCCTACCTGCGCGAGGCGGCGAACTGGACATCCTCGTCCAGCCGGGCCACGTCCAGCCCGTAGTGGGTCAGGAGGGCCTGATCGAAGCGGGTGCCTTGCCCCACGTCCCGGACGAGGGTGAGCAGCTTGGAGGTGCCCCCCCGGCGGATCAGCTCCCGGACGGCCGTGGCGGAGGTGGCATAGGCCAGGGCGGGGTTGGCCTGGCGGACCAGCATGTCCCGGGACAGCTTGGCCAGGCTGGGCAGCTTGTTGCCCCGGGCCGCCGCCTGGAGCATGTCGGCGGTCTCCCGGGGCGGGCCGTCGGAGCCCATGTAGCGCCATTCGACGTACTCGGCCAGCCCCTCGTTGAGCCAGGTGGGGAGCTGGTGCCCGCCGCCGCAGATTTCATCGAGCGCGGCGTGGACGTACTCGTGCACGAGGGTGGCCTTGGTGCGCTGGGTCAGCTCGGCCGCGTCGTTGATGCGGATGGCTTGATCCGCATAGAGCCCGGCGGCCACCTTCGCCCAGGCCTCCCCGCGGTGGGTGCGGAACTCCTCGCGCGTGTAGAGGACGACGTCCACGGGGGACTCGCGCGCCTCGCCGAGCATCGTGCGGGTGTGCTCGTAGGCCTCGTCGAGCGCGGCGACGATGCGGCCCTCGTAGTCGGCGCGCTGGCCGAAGTCGCGGTTGTTGTTGAAGTACTTCACCACGAAGCGCCGGTTGACGCGGGTGCGCATGCCGTCGGCGCCCAGGCTGGAGCCATAGCCGGTGGACTGGGTCTCTCCGGTCCCCGTGGCCACCGCGTGCTGGAGCGTCCCGCCGCCCGCCGGGGCCTCCCCGTTCATCTGCCGCTCGATGGCCTCGGCCTGGGAGCGGGCCTGGCTCGCCTCGGAGGCCAGCCCCCGGGCCTTCTGGAGCAGTTGCCGGGCCAGGCCCGCCTGTGGGGCGCCGGAGGGCACCCGGGTGAGCGCCGCCACGGCGCCGGGCCCGTCCTTGTCCTCCAGGAGGAGCTTGCCCAGCTCGAGGCCGAAGGCGCCTTCCTTGGGGAAGCGCTCCAGCCCCTTGCGCAGGGCCTCCTCGGCGGTGCCGCGTTGATCCGAGCCGAGCGCCGCGCGGGCCAGGCACTTCAAGCCCGGGGCCGTCTCCTCGAAGGCCACGGCGCGCTCGCCCAGCGAGTACGCCATCACCGCGTCCCCGGCCACCAGGGCCTCGCACCCCTTCAGCAGGGGCTTGGCGATCGTCTTGCGCTGGGCCTCGGGGTAGTCCTGGGGCGAGGCGGTGGCGTAGGCGAGGTAGAGCTCCTCCCAGGCCTTCTGCTGGGCCAGCTGCTGCGCCCGCTCGGGCGGAGGCGAGGCGGCAAGAACGAGGGCAAGCAGGTGTGGGCTCATGGCCCCCGGAGTATGGCCGAGCCCCCCCGGAAGATTGAAGGCCCCCGGGCAGCCGGCCCCTTGGAGGGCCTCCTGGCCGTCAGGTCTCCTCGGTGGCCTGCCAGCCCTGCCGGGCCAGCGCCCCAAGCAGCTCCTGGATGTGGGCGCGGCCGGTGGTCTCCAGCGTCAGGCCCACCATCGCCTCGCCCAGGCCCGTCTTGGAGAAGGCCCGGTTGTGGTGGATCTCCACCACGTTGGCCCGCTGCTCGGCCACCTGCGCCGTCAGCCGGGCCAGCATGCCGGGCCGGTCCGGCATGCTCACCTCCAGCCGCACGAGGCGCCCGGCCTTCACCAGGCCCCGCTCGATGATGCGGCTGATGACGTTCATGTCGATGTTGCCCCCGCACAAGAGCACGACGGCGTTGCGCCCCACCGCCCGGGGCACGTGGCCGTTGACCAGCGCGGCCAGCCCCACCGCGCCGGCGCCCTCCACCACGCTCTTCTCCTGCTCCAGCAGCAGGAGGATGGCGTTGGCGATCTCCTCCTCGTCCACGGTGACCACTTCGTCCACGTACTTGCGCACCATGGGGAAGGTGAGGTCTCCCGGCTTGCGCACGGCGATGCCCTCCGCGATGGTGGCCCCCGGGGCCAGTTCCGTCACCTGGCCTGCCTCCAGCGAGGACTTCATGCTGGCGATGGAGGCGGCCTGCACACCAACCACCTGGATGCGGGGGTTGGTCTCCTTGAGGGCGCAGGCGACGCCGGAGATGAGCCCGCCGCCGCCGATGGGCACCAGCACCATGTCCACGAAGGGCACCTGCTCCAGCAGCTCCAGCCCGATGGTGCCCTGGCCGGCGATGACGTGCGGATCATTGAACGGGTGGACGAAGACGAGGTTCTCCTGCGCCTGGATGCGGAGCGCCTCGGCGTAGGCCTCATCGAAGTTGGCGCCCTTGAGCACCACGCGCGCCTCGTACTCATCCCGGGTGCGGGACACCTTGATGAGCGGGGTGCGCTCCGGCATGACGATGGTGGCTTTCACGCCCAACCGGCGCGCGTGGTAGGCGAGCCCCTGGGCGTGGTTGCCGGCCGAGGCCGCGACGACGCCGCGCGCCCTCTCCTCGGCCGTGAGCGTCAGCAGCTTGTTGAGCGCCCCGCGCTCCTTGAAGGCGCCGGTGCGCTGCAGGTTCTCCATCTTGAACGCGACGGCCGAGCACCGCGTGCGCTCCGTGAAGTAGTCCGAAGCGGGGCAGGGCGAAGGCCGGATCGCGCCGCGGATGCGCTCCCGCGCCGCGAGAATGTCCTGGAGGGTCACCATGGCGCGGCCCCATACCGGAAGCAGGGCCCCCGCGAAAGGGGCGGTGCGGCAGGGAGGCGCCCCGGGGTGTCCGTGTGTTGCCTACAGGCCAGGGGCTTTAGATGCCCCGCATCACCGTGGCCTTGCCCACCCGGCCAATGGCCAGGATGAACGCCGCGGTGCGCAGTGACACCTTGCGCGAGCGGGCAATCTGCGTCACGCGCTCGTAGGATTCCTTCACCGTGCGCTCCAGCTCCGCGTTGACCCGGTCCTCTTCCCAGGCCAGGTGCTGGAGGTTCTGCACCCACTCGAAGTAGCTGACGGTGACGCCGCCCGTGTTGGCCAGGATGTCCGGCACCAGAAGGACTCCCCGCTTCTCCAGCATCTCGTCCGCCTCGGGCGAGGTGGGCCCGTTGGCGCCCTCGACGATGAGGCGCGCGCGCACGGTGTTGGCGTTCTCCCGGGTGATGGCATGGCCCAGCGCCGCGGGGATGAGCACCTCGCAGTCGGCCGCCAGCACCTCCTCGTGGGAGCAGGGCTGGCCGCCGCCGTAGCCCGTCACGGTGCCGGTGCGCTGCACGTGCTCGAAGAGGCTGGCGACGTCCAGCCCCTGCGGGTTGCGCACCCCGCCCAGCATGTCCGAGACGGCCACCACCACCGCCCCGTCCTCCCAGAGCAGCCGGGCCACGTGGCTGCCCACGTTGCCGAAGCCCTGGATGGCGACGCGCGTGCCCTTCATCGGAAGGTTCACGTCCCGGAGGATTTCCCGGCAGATGTAGAGCAGCCCCCGGCCCGTGGCGGCCTCGCGGCCCTTGGAGCCGTAGAGCTCCAGTGGCTTGCCCGTCACCACCGCCGGCGAGTGGCCGTGGTAGCGCGAGTACTGGTCCATGATCCACGCCATCACCTGGGGGTTGGTGTTGACGTCCGGGGCGGGGATGTCCCGGCTGGGGCCGATGACGTCCTGCACCTGGTCCACGTACTTGCGCGTCAGGCGCTCCAGCTCCTTGAGGCTGAGCTGGGAGGGATCGCACGTAATGCCGCCCTTGGCGCCGCCGTAGGGCAGGTTGGCCACCGCCGTCTTCCACGTCATCAGAGAGGCCATGGAGGCGCACTCGGCCGCGTCCAGCAGCGGGTGGTAGCGCAGGCCGCCCTTCATGGGGCCCCGGCTGTTGTCGTGCTGGATGCGGTAGCCGATGAAGGTGCGGATCTCCCCGGAGTCCATCTCGATGGAGACCTGCACCTTCACCTCGCGCAACGGCGTGGCGAGCAGCGTCTCGATGGGCGTGCCCACGTCCATGATGCGCGCGGCCTTGCGGAAGTAGTGGTTGGTCTCCTCGATGGCGTTCATGTGCGGGGGATCCAGGGGGCTGCGGTGAGGCGGGAGCGAGCCCCGGAGGACCGGGGCTCGCGGGGATGAGCGTCAGCGCTTCTTGGCTCGTTCGAGCTTGAGGGTCTTCTCGCCGTGCTGCTTGCCGTGGGTGGCTTCGAAACCGGCGGCGTCCTCGTCGGCGACGAAGATGTAGGCGTAGGTCTGCCGCAGCTCCACGCGGGCCATCTTGCCCGCCGGAGCCCCTGCGCCCTCGAGCGCGGCGGTGAGGCCCGCGTCATCGAGCCCGTCCTGCTTGCCCAGGTTCACCCACAGGCGGGTCTGCCCAGGCACCTCGGGCGGCTCCTCCCGGCGCTCGCGGCGCCGGTCGTCGCGCGCCCCGCGGGGCCGGTGGCGCTCAAGCTTGAGCGCCTTCTCGCCGTGCAGCTTGCCGTTGAGGCCTTCGAACGCGGGGGCATCCGCCTCCGCCACGTAGGCATAGCCGTAGGTGGGGCGGAGCAGGGCCTTGAGCACCTTGCCGGCCGGGGCTCCCGCGGCCTCCAGCGCCGCGGTGAACTTCGCCTCGTCCAGCCCGTCATCCATGCCCAGGTTGGTCCACAGCTTCACCTCGCCGGGACCGGCGTCGGGCGAAGGGGGCGGACGCGCCGCGCCCTCGGGGCGCTCGCTCCGGGGGCGGCTCTTCTCCACCCGCAGCGTCTTGGTGCCCTGCTGCTTGCCGTTGAGGGTCTCGAAGGCCGCGCAGTCTTCCTCGGCGACGAACACGTAGGCGAACGTGGGGCGCAGCTCCGCGCGCACCACCTTGCCCACGGGGGCGCCCGCGTCTTCCAGCGCCGTGGCGATGCTGCCCGGCCCCAGGCCATCCGCGGTGCCCAGGTTCACCCACAGCTTGGCCTCGCCCGGGCCCGGCTCCAGCGACGCGCCGCCGCCGCTGCCGCCGCTGCTGCCGCCGCTGCCGCGCCGGGGCTCATCCCGGCGAGGAGGACGGGCATGCCGCTCGGCGTGCTCGGTGCGGGGCGCGCGCTCCCGCTCGCTCCGCTCTCCGCGCTCCCGGCCGCGCTCGCGGTCCTTGCGGCCCTCACGCCCTTCGCGTCCCTCCCGGCCTTCGCGTCCCTCGCGCCGGCCCTCGAACTTGCGCTCGGGGGTCTCCCGGCGCTCGGGCTCCTGCGCCGCCTGGGCCTTCTCCATGCGCAGGTGGCTGAAGAAGTACTTGAGCAGGAACGCGACGAGGTCATCGGCGTCCGGGCGCTGCTTGAGCTGGGCGGCCAGGGGCAGGAAGCCCTCGAAGATGGAGCCCGAGGCCCCCTCGCGCAGCTCGCGCACGTGGCGCTCGGTCCACAGGCGCATCGCCTCCTCGGGGGCGGGCATCTCCTGCTGGTCGAACTTGATGCCGTACTTCTTCTCCAGCGTGGTGTACGTGGCCAGCTCGCGGCCGGAGAAGAGGTTGATGGCGGTGCCCTTGTTGCCGATGCGGCCGGTGCGGCCCACGCGGTGCAGGTACACCGCCGGATCCTCGGGCAGCGAGTAGTTGATGACGTACTCCAGCCCGGAGATGTCGATGCCGCGCGCGGCGATGTCCGTGGCCACCATGAAGGCCACTTCCCCGCGCTTCACCTTGCCCATCACCCGCTCGCGCTCCTTCTGCGGCAGGTCCCCGTTGAGCAGCTCCGCGTCGAAGCCGTTGCGGTTGAGCACCGCGGTCACCAGCGCCGTGTCATCCCGCGTGTTGCAGAAGATGATGGCGTTGGGGGGCTCGGTCTTCTCCAGCACGTAGATGAGGTTGCGCGGCTTGGGGAAGGCATCCGACACGTCGTAGCGGATGTGGTGGATGTGCTCGACGGTGAACACGTCGCCGGACAAGAGCAGCGTCTCGGCGTCGGTGGTGTAGCGGGCAATCAGGTTCTGGATGTCCGTGGGCACCGTGGCGCTGAACAGCAGCACCTGCCGGTTCTTCGGAAGCCTGTCGAGGATGCGCGTGACTTCCTCGTAGAAGCCCTGGTTGAGCATCTCGTCGGCTTCGTCCAGCACCGCGTGGTCACACCCGTCCAGCTTCAGGTTGCCACGGCCGATATGGTCGAACACGCGCCCTGGCGTGCCGACGATGATGGGCGTGCCATCCTCCAGCGCGTCCTCCTGCTGCTTCATGGAGGCGCCGCCGTAGATGGCCGCCACCTTCACGCCCTTGTGCTTGCCGAGCTCCCGCAGCTCGTCGGCCACCTGCAGGGCCAGCTCGCGCGTGGGGCACAGGATGAGGGCGCGCACGCGCCGCTCGTCGGCGGGAATCTTCTCCAGCAGGGGCAGTCCGAAAGCGGCCGTCTTGCCCGTGCCCGTCTTGCTGCGGACGATGAGATCCCTGCCCTCCATGACAGGCTTGAAGGCCTTGGCCTGCACGGGGGTGGGGTGGGTATAGCCCCGTTCGGCGATGGCACGCCGGAGGGGTTCAGAGAGATTGAGGTCCTCGAAGCTGACGTCCGCGACGTACTCAGCGGGACGGCCAGGTGCCTCGGTCTCAGGGGTGCCCGATGCGTTCGGGTCTTGCGGAATGTCGCTCATCAGGCATGGGCATAGCCCCTGCATTACCCTCTGGCAACAATCGTGGCACTTTGCTGTATGGAGCCCTCATGGCGAATGGGAGGAAGAGAACCAATGGAACGGCCTCCCGGCCCCGCGCGAAGCGGCCGGGAACCTCCGAACCGCAGGCCGGGGCCCCCCAGGAGGCCGAGGAGCAGGAGGCCGAGGCGGTTGACCCCGAGTCCCTGGAGCCCGCTCCCGAGGAGCTGGAGGAGGTGGACGCCGAGGCCGAGGAGCTGGAGGCGCCCAGGGCCCCTGCCCGGGCCCTGGTTCCCTCCGCGGACGCGGGGGTGGCGCGCAAGGACCCCCTCCAGGCCTACATGGCCGAGGTGACCCGCCACCCCCTGCTCAAGCGGGAGGAGGAATACGCGCTTTCCAAGAATTACCAGCAAACCGGGGATGTGCGGGCGGCCTACCGGCTGGTGGCGTCCAACCTGCGGCTGGTGGTGAAGCTGGCCCACGAGTACCACCGCAACCCGCTGTCCCTGCTGGACTTGGTCCAGGAGGGCAACATCGGGCTGATGCAAGCGGTGAAGAAGTACGATCCGGACCGGGGGGTGAAGCTCAGCTCCTACGCCGCGTGGTGGATTCGCGCCTACATCCTCCGCTACATCATGGACAACTGGAAGATGGTGAAGCTGGGGACGACGGAGGCCCAGCGGAAGCTCTTCTTCAAGCTGCGCCAGGAGCAGGAGAAGCTCATCGCCCAGGGGTTCGAGCCCAGCCCGAAGCTGCTCGCCGAGCGGCTCAACGTCACCGAGCAGGACGTGGTGGAGATGGACCAGCGGCTGGGGCACGACGAGATGTCCATCGACGCGCCGATGGGGGACGAGACGCGGGCCTCGCGCGCCGACCGCCTCCTGCCCTCTTCGGCGGTGGGGGCCGAGGAGCGCCTGGGCAACGAGCAGCTCAAGGAGCTGTTCCGGGAGAAGCTGGCCGAGTTCGCCCAGTCGCTGGAGGGCAAGGAGCGCTACATCTTCGAGCACCGCCTCACCGCCGACGAGCCGCTCACGCTTCAGGACATTGGCGACAAGTACGGGGTGAGCCGCGAGCGGGCCCGGCAGATTGAAGCCGCGCTCATCAACCGGATGCGCGAGTTCATGCGCGAGCGCATCCCGGACTTCGACCTGGTGGCCGTGCCCAAGGGGTGAGCCCGGCCGGGCGCCTGCGTCACCGCCAGGGGCGGGAGATGACGCAGGCGTTGATGCCGCCCACGCCCATGGAGAGCTTGCCGGCGAAGCCCTCGGGGACCGGCGCGCCCTGGTCGTAGACGAAGCGGCTGTGCACCTTGCCGATCTCCCGGTTGAGCTCGCCCTCCCGGAGCGGGGTGGGGAAGAGGCTGCCGCGCGCATAGCCCAGGTACTGGGCCGTCAGCTCCCAGCCGCCGCCCACGGACATGCCGTGGCCGAAGGTGCCCTTGCGGGCGGTGACGAGCACCGACTCGGGGAACAGGCCGCGCAGCGTCTGCACCTCCAGGAAGTCCCCGGGGGTGGCGGTGGCGTGGAGATCCCACGTGCCCATCTGCGCGGGGGTGCAGCCCGCGCGGGAGAGCGCCTCGTGGATGGCCAGGGTGGGGCCCTCCTGCGAGGGGGTGATGATGTGGTCGGCGTCCGCGGAGACGCCCACGGTGAGGGGCTCCATGCCCAGGGGCTTGAAGCCCTTGGCGGTGAAGTGCTCCAGGTCCCCGACGATCCACATCACCGCGCCGCCCGAGATGTGCGTGCCGCGCAGGGCGGTGAGGGGCTTGGAGACGGTGGCATCCGCGGCCACGACGCGGGCGTTGTAGAAGCCGCCCACGGTGAGCGGGTGCGGCGGCGGATCCGCCATGCCCAGCACCACCGCCTTGGCATCGCCCCGGTGGATGGCATCCATGGCCAGCTTCAGCCCGTAGCCAAAGGAGGAGCAGGCGGCCACGGGCGCGAACGTCATGCCGGTGAGCTTGCCCAGCATGGAGATCTGCGCCGCCGGGGCGTTGTGGATGTTCCACAGGAGGTTGGCGGACACCGAGTTCCACGGCGGCTCGGGGGTGCTCCACTTCTTCTGGAGCCGGGCGCTGCGGGTGCGCTTCTCCTTGATGACGGCGAGCTTGGCGGACTCCACGTCCCCTTCCACGCCCAGCCCCTCAATCTCCTTCAGCTCGGCGAGGTACTCGCGCAGCTCCGGGGACTGGCCGGCCCAGTAGTGCCACCAGGCCTCCTCGGCCTCGTCCCGCTCCAGCACGTCCACCGTCTCGGGGGCGGGGGGCAGGCCCGGCCGGGGCTCTTTTGTCTCCTGCCACTGGCGCAGCGCCGCGTTGCGCGCGGGCTCGGCCCAGAACCGGTCCCACCGCCGCTGGGCGCGGTGCAGCGTCAGGGTGATGTCATGGATGGTGGGCAGGTCGCCCAGGCCGGTGCCCACGTAGACGTGGGTGCGGATGCCCAGGGACTGCAGCTCCTGCTCCAGGCCCGGGTTCTGCTTGAGCGCCTGGATGAACGCGCCGATGGCGTACCGGGTGGGCTGGCCGGCCTTCTTCTCGAGCTGCGTGAAGCGGTTGGGGGGAAAGCGCGCGTCGATCCACGGCTTGTACTCGGCGAAGTCGAACGCGGGCATCCCCACGAGGAAGTTGTCCGGGCCGAAGCCGTTGAACGCCGACAGCCAGCTCTCGGCGGATGACAGGTTTCGCTCGAAAGCGTCGATATCCCGGGAGCGAGGAGCCACAACACCCCAGCCGAAGATTCCCACTCTGCGCACGTGCTGTACCTCGAAACCGCCGGACAATGGCTGCTACAGCGGTTGTATCTTCAAATTGTCGAAGGAGACCTTCGTCTTCCAGCCGGAAAATCCGAAATATTGCTGTCGCGGGCCCCGCAGTGGCGCTGGATCCTTTAGAGACAGGAAAGGCTGGCCATCCACGCTCCAGTCGATGGTGTCTCCCCGGCGGGTGAGGGTGAAGTGGTAGCGCTTGCCCGGCTGCACGGCCTTCCCGTCCCGCACGGCCCGGTCCGGGGTGTGCTCATTCTGGCGGGCAATGGCGGACTGGGTGTTTCGCCAGCCCCCGAAGATGAAGACATAGCCGCTGGCGGTGTACTGGAGCCGCAAATCTCCAGAGTAGAAGGACCGGCCATCGCCCCAGGCCTCGACCTTGATGTCGCCGTCGGGATCATCCGTCCAGACGTCGAAGTCGATGGTGGCCTCGGTGGGGATGGGCTGCTTGAGCCAGACGGGCTTGTTGTGGACCAACTGCACGGTCAGTGCCCCGTTCTCCAGCTTCACGGCCGAGGGGTTGGTCACATTCCAGGCGTCCCCCAGGGTGTCCCGGTCGAACGTGTCGGCGAAGGGGCCCGACGGGGGCGGCGGGGGCGGCGGGGGCAGGGCCGCCTCGGCGGCGGAGCCATCCAGCGGGACGATGCGCAGGTTGTCGAAGAAGATCATCGACTCCCAGCCCGACAGGCCGAGCCGGTCATGGCCGGGTCCCTTGAGGGGGAACGGATCATCCAGCTCGAGCAGGGGCTGGCCATCGATGCTCCAGCGCAGCAGGGTGCCCCGCCGCTCCACGCGCCAGCGGTAGACGCGGCCCGCCTGGACGGGGAAGCCCTGGGTCTCCACCCGCACCCGCGTGTCCGGGCGGAACTGGCCCGTAGCCACCAGGTCCGCCGAGGGCAGCTTGCGCTGCTGGGCGAGGCGGGTGGCCTGCCGCTGGAGCGTCGAGAGCGAGGGGGCGTTGAGGTCCTGGCGGGCGATGACCGACAGCGTGTTGTTCCATCCGCCCTGCACCAGCACGTAGCCCGTCGCCGGGGTGATGCCATCCCCGAAGAGCTCCAGGCGGATGTCCCCCTCGGGGTACTCCGCGCGGACGTCGAACTCGAGCGCCACATCGTCCGGCAGCCGGGCCTGAAGCCAGAGCGGGTTGTTCTTGGGGGCGGGGCCGAGCAACTGGCCGTCCTCGACCCGCCAGTAGGCGCCCGTGCTGAAGAAGTCCGTGTCCACCACGGACGGGCTGGAGAAGTCCTGCTGGTAGGGAATCTGGGCGGTGATGCGCGCTTGGCCCCGGAACAGCACGTAGTGCAGCAGGGGCAGCTGGGTCAGCAGGAGCACCGCAGCCAGGAGGGCCCAGCCCCGCCGGGAGAGGCCTTCGGGCTTCAACCAGGCGGCTGGCGCGGCGGGGGTGGGGGCGGTGGAAGGAGAACCGGGCTCCGCGGGAACAGAGGCCTCCGAGGTTTCCATCTTTTCCGGGCTCTGGCCCTGGGCGCTCTCCGAGACCTTTCCAGACTTCTTGTCCTTCTCCTTGCGCCTGGCCTGTCCCATGGGTGTCCTGGGTGAAAGGGCGCGGACTCTACGCGCTGCGGCACGGCAGGTAAAGCGTACCGGTCAGCCACCGTCACCCGGGTTCCACGCCTACTTGGCGCCCCAGCGTTTTTCGAGCGCCTTCTCCTCGGCCTTGCGCAGCTTCAGCCGCTCGCGCTCGGCGCGCAGCCGCTCCGCCTCCTCGGGGGAGGGGCGCACGGCAAGCTGGTACACGCTGCCGGCCAGGGTGAACAACCCCGCGGCGATGATGACGCCCCAGGGCTGGTGGGTCACCGCCTTCACCAGCCCGCCGAACTGGTTCAGCGCCGCCAGCGCCCCGATGACGAGCAGCCAGGCGCCCACCGCCGAGGCGACGATGGTGGCCACCACGCGCTGGAACACGGCGCCGATCAGGCCGGTGATCAACAGGGCGGGCACGAAGCCCAGCAGAAAGTCATTGCGGCCCGCGAGCTGCCCGGCCAGCAACCCCAGGGGAATGCCCACGCCCAGGAAGACGACGACCACGGGGAAGGCGAACCCCAGCAGGGCGAGCACGGCGGCGACGAAGGAGGGAAGCCGGGGTGTCAGCTCCGGGAGGCCCAGCTTGGCGGTGAGCGTGGCGGTCCAGAACAGGCCGATGAGCCCCCCGACGGGGCCCGCCACGGCCCGGAAGGCGCCTCCCCCGCCGAACAGCAGGAGCCCCAGGCCAACCGCGGCACACACGATGCCCACCCACATGGGGAGCAGGCGGTAGATGCTCACCCAGCCTTGGGGGTTGAACGTCTGATACGCCTGGAGCGCTTGGAGGAGTCCGTCCACGCCCATCTTAATAGCGCGAGAGCGCCAGCGTGACGAGCAGCACGAGGAGACCCAGGGCCAGCAAGGCGAACCCGTAGAGGGCCCGGGGCGTCTGGGTCCGGCGCAGCAGCTCCTCGGCCTGGGCCCGGTCTTCCGGAGGGCTGGTGGGGGTGGCCAGGATGCGGTGGGCCTCCCGGCGCGCGCCCGCGACATCCCCGGCCTCCGCCTGCTTCCAGGCCGAACGCATCCCAGCGGAGAGGGGCTCCTCCGGAGGGGTCTGTCCGCCTTTCACCATGGGGGGGCTCTATAGCGGGGAATGCAAGGACGCGTCGACGGTATATAGAGACCCCATGACCGCGCGGCGTGTAACCCGTCGAAACCTCCTGCTCGGCACGGCCGCGCTCGGCACCCTCCTGGCGCGCCGGGCCTCGGCCTTCGGTGAGAAGAGCCGCTTCATTCCGGCCGTGGCCCGGCATGGCGGCACCTGGGACACGCGCCTGTCGGGGCTTCGCCGCATTGCCTGGGAGCTGCAGCGGCGCACCTCCGTGGAGGTGCTGCCCGAGGCGCGCCCCTTCGAGCTGAGCAGCCCCGAGCTCTTCGAGTACCCCTTCCTCTACTTCGGGGGCGAGGGCGGCTTCCCGCCGCTGAAGCCCGCGGAGGTGGAGAACCTCCGGCGCTACCTGACGTTTGGCGGCTTCCTGCTGGCGGATGCCAACGACGGCAGCGACGGGGACGGGTTCGACGCCAGCTTCCGCCGCGAGCTGGCGCGCATCCTGCCGCAGAGCCCCCTGACGGACGTGCCTTCCTCGCACGTTGTCTTCAAGAGCTTCTTCCTGCTGGACGCGGCGCCCGGCCGGTTCCTCCACAAGCCGCAGATGATGGCCGCCACGCTCGGCAAGCGCGCCGCGGTGATGTACTCGCAGAATGACCTGGCCGGGGCCTGGAGCCGCGGCGAGGGCGGCGACTACGAGTTCGACGTCACCCCTGGCGGCGAGCCGCAGCGGGAGCTGGCCATCCGCGTGGGCATCAATCTGCTCATGTATGCCCTCTGCCTGGATTACAAGGACGATGCCGTCCACCTTCCTCTCATCCTCAACAAGCGGCGCTGACCTCGGGACCCCTGGCCCCGTAGGGCGCGATTGATGAACTCACAGACCTTCAACGCCTGGAAATTCGTCAGCCTCTCCCCGTTGCCCCTCTGGGCCCTGGTGCTCCTGGGCGTGGGGCTCGCGCTCGGCATCGCGCTGGCGGCGTGGGGCGTGCGCCGCGAGCCCTCGCGCTGGCGCAAGGTCCTGCTGTGGACGCTGCGGGTGGGGGCGGGGCTCGCGGCCCTCTTCTTCCTGCTGGAGCCGGGCATCCGCAACCTCCAGGTGGCCCGGATGAAGAACCGGGTGGCGGTGCTGGTGGACCGCTCGGCCTCCATGGGCTTCCCGGTGGAGCCCGGCGGCCCCACGCGCTCGGCGCAGGTGGCCTCCTTCCTGGAGCGGGCCGCCCCGCAGCTCGCCGCGCTGCAGGACCGCTTCACGGTGGAGCTGTACGGGGTGGACCCGGAGCTGGCCCCCGTGACGCCCGCCACGCTCGCCAGCGAGCCGCCGCGCGCGGGCACCACGGACTTGCTGTCGGCGCTGCGGGCCGCGGGGGCGGGCTCCCAGGGCGCGCGCAAGCTCTCCGGCGTGCTGCTCTTCAGCGACGGGGCGGACAACGCGGAGCTGTCCGCGGGCGTGGTGGGGCGGGCCCGCTCGGCGCTGGCGGACCTGGGCGTGCCGGTGTCCACCTTCACCGTGGGCCAGGAGGCGCTCAAGGACCTGTCCATCGAAGGGCTGAAGGTGGATGACTTCGCCTTCGTGCGCAACTCGCTCACCGTGGAGGTGGAGATCCACGGCCGGGGCTTCTCCGGCAAGGACATCCCCGTGGTGCTCAGCCAGGAGGGCAAGACGGTGGCGAGCAAGTCGGTGCGCTTCGGCTCGCAGGACGACATGAAGCCGGTGGCCTTCACCTTCACCCCGGACCAGACGGGGCGCTTCGTCTACACCGTCACGGTGCCCACCTTCCCGGACGAGGCGGTGAGCGACAACAACACCCGCTCCTTCACCCTGAAGGTCATCCGGGACCGGGTGCGCGTGCTGCTCGTCGTCGGGCGGCCCTCGTGGGACGAGCGCTTCCTGCGCGGGCTGCTGCGCCAGGACGCCAACGTGGACATGGTGTCCTTCTACATCCTGCGCACGCAGACGGATGAGACGGGGGTGGTGAACCCCGAGCGCGAGCTGTCGCTGATTCCCTTCCCCATGGAGGAGATCTTCGACACGAAGCTGGCCACGTTCGACGTCGTCATCTTCCAGAACTTCGGCCACGTGGATCCGCAGCTGTCCATCGCGGGCTTCGAGCGCAACCTGGAGCAGTACGTCCACAACGGCGGCGCGTTCGTGATGATTGGCGGCGACAGCGTGCTGGGCGAGGGCCGCGCGATGATGCCCACGCTGATGGAGGCGCTGCCCGTGGAGGCCGCGGGCCCGGCGAACCCCGAGCTCTTCAAGGCCCGGCTGACGCCCGAGGGGCTGCGCCACCCGGTGACGGCGCTGGGCAGCGGGGCCTCCAGCACCGAGAGCGCGTGGGCGGAGCTGCCGCCCATGGCGGGCATCAACTCCACGCGGGCCCGGCAGGGGGCGACGGTGCTGCTCGACCACCCCTTCCACACGGTGGACGGGAAGAACGCGCCGCTGGTGGCGGTGTGGGACTACGGCCGGGGCCGGGCGCTGACGCTGGCCTCGGACGCGAGCTGGTACTGGGCGTTCACGGCGCACCGGGAGGGCTCGCCCAACCGCGCGTATGACCGCTTCTGGAGCAACGCGCTGCGCTGGCTGGTGAGGGACCCGGACCTGACGACGCTGCGGGTCTCCGCGGATCCTCCGTCCGTGGAGCCGGGCAAGCCGGTGGGCGTGGTCATCTCGGCGCGGACCTCGGACTACCAGCCCGCGCAGGATGCGCAGGTCCGGGTGGAGCTGTTCTCGGTGGCCACGCAGAAGCCGGTGGCGGTGCAGACGGGCACCGCGGGGGCCGACGGCGTGGTGCGGCTGGAGTTCCCGCCGCCCGAGCCGGGGCCGTACAAGCTGCTGGCCACGGCCAAGAAGGGCGAGACGGACCTGGGCAAGGGCGAGGACGCCGTGGCGGTGCGGGCGGTGGGCCCGGAGCTGTCGGATGCCTCGGTGCGCCCGGCGCTGATGGAGCAGATCGCCAAGGTGACGGGGGGCAAGTCCTACCGCCTGCCCCTGGACAGCCTGCCGGAGATGCCGCTGTTGGATCCGCCGGTGGTGGAGGTGGGCCGCGCGAAGGACCAGCCCCTGTGGGACCGGTGGTACTACCTGGTGGCGCTGGTGGCACTGCTGGGCGCCGAGTGGTTCGCCCGGCGCCGGTTCGGCTACGTCTAGGTGGGCGTGTGGCCCCACTCGTTCGCGTGGGGCCCGAGCTTTCCGTCGCGCTGGGGCCGCACCACGCAGAAGCGCTGGCCGGTGGGCGCCTCCATGACCCACCAGCGCTTGATGAACTCCACCCGCTTGGCGCCAAGCGCCTCGAGGCGCTTCACCTCCGCCTCGATGTCGTCCGTCTCGATGTCCAGGTGGACCCGGCTCGGGTGGTCCACCTTCTGGACGAGGACGGTGGGCTCATCCGGCTCCATCTTCAGGTCCGCGTAATGGGGGCTTTCGGGATCCTTGGGGCCAATGGGCCTGCCCAGGGCCTGGCTCCAGAAGCGGGCCGCGGTGTCGAAGTCCTCCGTCTTGCAGTCGATGACGATGCCAACCAAACGGCTGCGGTGCATGGTTCCTCCTTGGAGAAGCCGGGGACCATAGCCCCGCCTTTTTCCGCTCCAGGCCGTGGCGTCACCGCCACTGTGTCCTAGCGCGCAGTTGCTCCAGGGGAGAGCTTCGCCATGCGCCCATCATGCGGGCGGGGGAGGTGGGGCTGAAGCGGGCGGAGTTCCCGGAGCGGTCAACCCGTCGGAACTCGAACACCCACGGCCCAGGCGGCGGTGCGGCGGTAGAAACGGCGAACGGGCGCCAGGGCTGGCGGAAGAGGCGGCCAGCCCAGGCGCCCGTCGCGGGCTGCGATTAGCGGGTCAGGCTCAGGCCGTAGGCGCTGAGGATCTCACCGACCGGCTGGAAGTACGTGGTGCCGCCGGAGGAGCAGTTGCCGGAGCCACCGGACGTCACGCCCTGGGCCTGGGTGCCGGACATCCACGAGCCGCCCGAGTCACCCGGCTCCGCGCAGACGTTGGTGCGGGTCAGGCCGGAGACGGAGCCCTGCGAGTAGTTGACGGTGGCGTTCTTGGCCTGGACGGTGCCGCAGTACACGCCCGTCGTGGAGCCGGAGCGGCAGATCGACGCGCCCACCGCGGCGGACGTGGAGCCCGCGACGCGCGAGCTGATGCCGGCCACCTTGTTGGTCGAGGTCCAGTTCGAGGTGGCCTTCACCCACGCGTAGTCGTTGCCGGGGAAGGACGAGGCCTGGAAGGTGCCCGCGCCGCCGCTGCCGCCCGTGGCGGAGTTGCCCGCCTTGCCGCAGTGGCCCGCGGTCACGAAGCCGCCAGCGGTCACGGCGAAGCCGACGGAGCAGCGGCCGGCGCTGTTAATATAGTAGGCAGCTCCACCGATGATCTCGGCCAGCGGGCGGGGGGCCTCGGCCGACTCCACGATGCGGATCGCGGCCTTCTTCTCCCCAGCCAGGGCGGCAAAGCCCTGGGCCTTCCACTGCGACATGCCCGGCGCGGCCTCGATCACCACGCTGTTGGTGCGCTCATCGACGTACCAGGCGTGGATGGACTTGTCGGCGCTCCAGGCGTTGCCGTCCAGGGCGGCCTTGATCTCCTCGAGCTGCTCCATGGAGTGGGTGACCATCTGGGGCTCGGCGCCGGCGCTGCGTACCAGGGCCGCGTCGGCCTCGTTGGTGACGCCGACGATGAGCTGCAGGCCGTCCTTGCTCAGCCACGAGCCGCCGAAGCGGTTGCTCAGCTCACCCTTGAGGGACTTCTCGATGCCCGGGACCGCCGCCTCGAACGCCAGCCGGCGCTGAACTTGCGCCTCGCTGAGCCCGAAGTCCTTCTGCATCTGCGACACCATGTCGGGGTGAACGGAAATCTCGGAAGGAGCGGCGAAGCCTTGGGCCGTAGCCAGTCCTGCAACCAGAGCCGTAACCGTGGACAGCGCGTTGAGCTTGCGAGTCATGGAGTGCTACCTCGGGGGATGAGGCGGGTTGAGTTGTGAATGAACCCGGGTTTTCCCGGGCTCGCTCACAAGACGGATTCTTAGCTCTTAAGCGTCAAGACCGTCAAGACCTGTAAATCTGTTAAATTAAGTTTTATTATCATGTAAAGAGGCCAGGGGGACGGGCAGGACGCGAGAGGCGCCGAAGACGGGGGCCCAGACTTGCTGGACCTGAGGGCCGTTGAGGAAGCGCACCAGCTCGCGGAAGGCGGGAAGGGGGCCTCCGAGCCGCTCCGCCCAGGCGAGGCCTCGCGGGGAGAGGTTGGGGACGAGGGGACCCAGGGCCTGCACGGAGGACACATCGCGGGTGACGTCGAGCCCTTCCTCTCGGATGCGCTGGGGCACCCAGAGGGGCGCGAAGCGGGCGTGGCGGTGGTCGTGCACGCAGCCCTCCTCTTCCAGGAGGGCCGAGGAGAGCGGCAGCTCGCGCACGTTGAAGAGCAGCTTTACCGCGCCGCGGTGGGGATCATACGGCCCGCGCAGCCGGTGGTCCCCGCGGGGAATGAGGCGCCGGTCCAGGTAGCAGAAGGCACGGGCCTCGGGCGGAATCGCGCCCCGGTGGCGGGCGCCGGCGTAGCGGAAGAAGGGCCGCACGCAGGCGGGCTCCACGCGGAAGGCGGGGCCGTCCTGGAGGGCGCGCAGCTTGGGCAGCAGCGTGCTGGGGATGCCGTGGGCCTTCATGAAGGCGCGCAGCCCCCGGGGCGGGGTCCGGGCGAAGTGGCGCAGGCGCTCGAGGAGCCGCTCCGGGTCGTCGTCCACGAGCAGCTCGTCGAAGCGCGTCTTCACGCCGGGCAGGCTCACGGGGACCAGCTCGGTGAGGGGCTCGCCTTGCGCCCGCCAGCGCGCGTCGAGCTCCGCCGCCTCGGGGGGCGTGGGGGCCAGCCGCCACTCGGGGGGCGCGGGGGTGAAGGCGGTCTTCCCGGCTCCGCGCTCGAAGAGGATGGGGGCGGCAGGGGCGGGCAGGGAGCTCCAGACGGTGATGCAGGTGCGGACCTGGGTGTTGGCGAACGCGCCCGCGCCCAGATCCACCACCTGGCGGAGCGTCAGCGAGCCCAGCAGGGCCTGGCGCAGCGGGGAATAGAGGAAGGCGTCGAGGAGGGTGGAGGGGGTGATGAAGGCGAGCACCCCGGGGCGGGTGCGGAGCCGGTGCGCGGCGATGAGGAGGAAGAAGGCGAAGTCGTCCCGCAGGCTCGTGCCGGGGGGCAGCGCGAGCGGCAGGAGCGCGCGGAGCCGGGCATAGGTGTCACGGTCCTTCAGCACGGGGGACGTGCCGTTGTAGGGCGGGTTGCCCACCCACAGCTCCCGGTGGGCCCGGGGGATGCGTGCGAGCAATGGCTCCAGGCCGCCCCGCAGGGCATCGCCCACGTGCACCTCGGCCGAAGGCACGCGGGCCTGGCACACCTGGGCAGCCTCCCCGGTGACTTCCAGGCCCAGCAACTGGGCCTTGGGCCTCAAGCGGGCCGCGGCGGACAGGAACGCGCCGGCACCACAGGCGGGGTCCACGATGGACAGGGGGCCGGGGCCCAGGTGGGCCAGGGCAAGCCCCAGCGTGCGCTCCACCAGCGGGGCGGGGGTGTAGTAGGCGCCGAGGAGCCGCCGGTCCAGGCCGGGAAACCGATGGACCAGCGCCTCTTCGTCAACTGCTGGGGGTCCGGAGCGGGCGCGAGGCATCCAGCGGCTCATCCTGGCCAGGGCAGGAGTAGACTGGAAGCGCTTCGAACAGACCGAGGGTGGAATGATGCCAAAGTCAGCGGGTTCCTGGGGGCCCTGGGCGCTGGTGCTCGTACTGGGCGCGTGCAGTCCGGAGGGTGTTTTCGATCGGGCGCCTGACGCCCTCGAGGAGGAGCCGGGGGCGCTGACGGGCGCGTGCGCGGGCAACACCGCGTTCCAGGTGGGCTCGGGCATCTACGACATCACCGGCCCCGCCGCGGAGCTGGGGATGATGGGCTACGCGATGCTCGACCAGAAGACGGCGGGCATTCACCAGCGCCTGCGCGCCCGCGCGTTCGTCATCGCCTCGCCCTGCAACGGCAAGCGCGTGGCCTTCGTCAGCGCGGACGCGGGACAGATCTTCCAGGGCGTGCGGCAGCAGGTGGTGGAGCGCCTGAGGGCGCGCTACGGCAGCCTCTACTCGGAGGAGAACGTGGTGCTCAGCGCCACGCACACCCACAGCGGACCCGGGGGATTTTCGCACTACGCGCTCTACAACCTGACCACCCTGGGGTACGACCGGCAGAACTTCGAGGCCATCGTGGACGGCATCGTCCAGGCCATCGTCCGGGCGCACACGAACCTCGCGCCCGGCAGCCTGCGCATCGCCTCGGGGGACTTGCTCGGCGCCAGCATCAACCGCTCGCCCGAGGCGTACCTGCGCAACCCCGCGGCGGAGCGAAGCCAGAGCCCCTACGACACGGACAAGCGCATGACGCTGCTGCGGCTCCAGGGCGCGGAGGGCGCGGAGGTGGGGCTCCTCAACTGGTTCGCCGTGCACGGCACGTCCATGGGCAACGGCAACCGGCTCATCAGCGGGGACAACAAGGGCTATGCCTCGTACCTCTTCGAGAAGGAGAAGGGCACGGACTACCTCGCCTCGAAGACGTTCGTCGCGGCCTTCGCCCAGAGCAACGAAGGGGATGTGACGCCCAACATCCACGGCGGGACGGACGGCGGCGGGGCCAATGACTTCGAGAGCACGGAGCTGTCGGGCCACAAGCAGTACACCCTGGCGAGGCAGCTCTACGCGGGGGCCACGCAGCCCGTGACGGGCGCGGTGGATTACCGGCATGCCTACGTGAAGATGGACGAAGTCACCGTGGCCCCGAAGTACACGGACGGCCTCCTGCGCACCACGTGTGAGGCGGCCATTGGCGTCTCCATGCTGGCGGGCGCGGAGGATGGGCCGGGCTTCGGCCGCGAGGGGGCCACGTGTGAGCAGACCCACGGGGTGTGGAGCGAGTTCGCCTGCGGGCTCACCACGACGTCCTGTCAGGCGGAGAAGCCCATCGTGCTGGAGATGGGGACGATGGTGCCCTACCCGTGGACGCCAGAGGTGCTCCCGCTGCAGGTGGTGACGCTGGGCAACCTGGCGCTGGTGGCGGTGCCCTTCGAGATGACGACGGTGGCGGGCCGGCGGCTGCGCCAGACCGTCCTGGGGCAGCTCGCGCCCCTGGGCGTGGAGCAGGTGGTGATCGCCGGACTGGCGAACGCCTATGCGGGCTACCTGGTCACGCGCGAGGAGTACGCGAAGCAGGACTACGAAGGGGCCTCCACGCACTTCGGGCCGTGGACGCTGGCCGCGGTGCAGCAGGAGACGGAGCGCCTGGCGGAGGCCCTGCGCCTGGGCGCCCCGGTGCCCCCGGGCCCCACGCCCCGGGACCTGCGCAACGAGCAGACGACCCTGCAGACCGGGGTGGTGTTCGACGACAAGCTGCTGTGGGTGGAGTTCGGGAGCGTCGTGACCCAGGCGAATGCCGCGTACACGCGGGGCCAGACGGTGAGCGTGAAGTTCTGGGGCGGCCACCCGAAGAACAACCTGCGGCGCCAGGGCTCCTTCCTCCAGGTGCAGCGCAAGTCGGGCTCGGCGTGGCTCCCCGTGGCGTACGACTGGGACTGGGAGACGAAGTACCGCTGGGAGCGCAACAACTGCGTGCCCACGCTGGCGTGCTCGCACGTCACCACCGAGTGGACGATCCCCGCCACGGCGCTCCCCGGCACGTACCGCATCCGGCACGACGGGGACTGGAAGTCCGGCTGGGATGGGGCCATTCGCCCCTATACGGGGTACTCCCGAGAGTTTACCGTTCAGTAATCCCATGCCGAACGGCCCCGACGGCTTCGCCGAGCTCTCCCAGTTTCAGCTGGATCGCAACTCCTTGCGGCTTCTTCCCGAGCCCTTCTGCCGCCGCCACCTGGTGGTGGTGCTGGGCAAGGTGGATCCCGAGCAGCCCAACGCCCCGGTGACGGTGGGCATGGTGAAGCCGGACGCCGTGCACCTGGTCCAGCAGATTGGAGACTTGCTGGAGCGGCCCATCCAGCCGGTGCGGCTCAACCGCTACGAGATCGAATCCGCCCTGGAGGCGGGCTTCGGCGCCGGGCCCCGCGTGCTGGCGAATGTCGTCATCCGTCCCGTTCCGCCCTCCAAGTCCCAGCCGTCCGCGGTGGAGCTCGTCAACCACATCCTCACCCTGGCGGTGGACAAGAAGGCCTCGGACATCCACATCGAGAGCTACCCGGGGGATGTGGACCTGCGCCTGCGCATCGACGGCATCCTCCACCAGATGTACACGGACATGGATCCGGAGACGGTCCACGAGGTGGTCAGCCGCATCAAGATCCTCGCGGAGATGGACATCACCGAGCGCCGCAAGCCCCAGGATGGCCGCATCCGCGCCGTCATCGACCGGGGCCTGGAGGACCGGAAGACCATCGACTACCGCGTGAGCGTGGTGCCGAGCCCCACGGGCGAGGACGTCGTCATCCGCATCCTCGACTCGGACGCGGGGCTCGTCCCGGTCGCCAAGCTCGGGATGAACGCGGAGATGCAGCGCGTCTTCCTGCAACTGCTCGTCAACCCCGAGGGGCTCGTGCTCGTGACGGGGCCCACGGGCAGCGGCAAGACGACGACGCTGTATTCGGCCCTGGCGCAGCTCAACGATGGCCGGCGGAAGATCATCACCGCCGAGGACCCCATCGAGTACTACGTCCCCAAGGTCAACCAGAAGCAGGTCAGCCAGCAGATGTCCTACGCCACCCTGCTGCGCGCCTTGCTGCGGCAGGACCCGAACGTGCTCCTGGTGGGCGAGGTGCGTGACCTGGAGACGGGCAGCACCGCCCTCAACGCGGCCCGCACGGGCCACCTCGTGCTGGGCACGCTGCACACCGCGGACGCGGTGGGGGCCATCGGGCGCCTGCGGGGCCTGGAGCTGGACAACACGGACATCGCGGATGCGCTGCTGGCCGTCCTGGCGCAGCGGCTGGCCCGCCGCGTCTGCGAGAAGTGCTCGGTGGAGGATGTGCCCACCGAGGAGCAGAAGGTGCTCTTCGGCTCCCTGCTGGACGGCATCCAGCCGCGCAAGGGGCGGGGGTGTGCCCACTGCCATCACACGGGCTACCGCAGCCGGGTGGGCATCTTCGAGCTGCTTCTGGTGGATCCGGGCATGCAGGATCTCATCGTCGCGGGGGCCCACAACGCGCAGATCCGCAAGTACGCGCGGGAGCACTTCTTCAAGACGATGGTCGATGACGCCCTGGAGAAGATCGCCGCGGGGCTGACCACCCTGGATGAGCTCATCCGCGTGGTGCCCTACCGGCACATCCTCGCGACCCGCGACGAGCGCCAGGGCTGACGCCCGCCTCAGGCGAGCAGGCGCAGCACCAGCGCAACCAGCACCAGCGTGGCGAGAACCGTGAGCACCACCTTCACCCACGAGAGGGGCCTGTCCCCGAAGATGCACGTGGCCTTCTGGCCGTTCACGACGACCCGGTAGAGCTTGTGGCGGTAGCGGTAGGCGAGCACGTAGGCGGGCAGCTCGAGGTGGCCGGTCTTCAGCCCGGACAGCACCACCGCGACATTCAGGTTCCGGTGGCGGCGGCCGGCGAACTCCGTGCGCTCGATGTGCGCGCGGGCCTCGCTCTGCACCGCGGCGAGGATCTGTCTGCGCGCCCCCGAGCGCGTGACGTCGAAGAGCTCCACCTGCGCATCGGAAGGCCCCTGCTGCCCGGGGACGGCCTGGGAGATGTCGTACGCGGTGGACAGCCGGGCGGTCTCCTTCAACGTCAGGCCCCGGGAGGCGGAGACGAGGATGTCGCGGAGGATGAACTGGGACTCGCCGGCATGGGGCGCCCAGTCACTGCGCCGGGCGCCTTCGTGGGTGTCGGCGGTCCAGGTCACCACGGCCTGGGCATCGAACGCCCACGCGGGCCACCACAGTGGCTTCAGGGAGTCGATGGCCGCGGTGCTCGCCAGGTCCGAGGGGCGGAAGAAGCCGCCACTGCCCAGGAACGCCTGCAAGGCCTGCCGGGCCGCCGCCGGATCGACGGTGAAGGGGACGAACCGGTCGGCCTGGTCCACCGGGTCGGCCTGGGTCTCGGTGTGCATGACCGAGGTGCAGTAGGCACACCGGGGCGCCTGGGCCTCCACGGAGTATGCGATCGCGGCCCCACAGGTGCCGCAGCGGGTGACGCGGGCCTTGACCAGACCCTCCGGCCCGCGCTCCCGCTCGGGCGTGGGGAGGGCACAGACGGTGCAGCGGAGATCTTCTGCTTCCAGCGCGCTGTGGCAGCGCCTGCACGGGAACTCGACGGAAGGCATGGGCTCACTTCGAGAAGAGGAGGAACAGGACGCCCAGCACCAGGAGGGCCAGCAACACCGCGGCGAGGACCTTCACCCAGGAGACGGGCACCTTGCCGTGGACGGCGCCCGTCTGGCCGTTGACCAGGAAGCGCAGCGGGGGGGCCTTCGGGTCATGGCGCAGCGCCAGGACCCAGACGGGCAGCAGGCAGACCGACAGCGCCTCGTTGTCGAACTGGGTCGAGAAGGTCAGCTCCCGGTGGGAGTCGCCGGGCATGAAGGCCGCGAGCCGCTGCTTCATGTGGCCGCGGACCTCCTGCCGCGCCAGCTCCAGGCACTGCTCCTGGGAGAGCGAGGGCTCCTCGGCGATCCATCCCGCGATGAGCGCATCGTCATAGCGCCGGAGCTGCCGCAAATCGAACGGCTCCAGGTGTTGGAGCTCGTCGTTGTTCAGGCCCGAGGAGGCCGTGACGAGCACCTCCTGGACGTACTCCGCATGCTGGCCTTGGAGCGGGCGCCACTCGGTGCGGGTGACTTGCCGGGTGCGGGTGACTTGCCGGCCGTTCTCCGTCGCCGTGTACGTCTCCGTCTCCGTGTAGTTCTCGCCGATGGACGCGGAGAACTCGGAGCGCACCAGCACGCTGTAGAGGTAGGCGGGGACGTAGATGCCGCGCAGGGCCTCGACCGAGGCGTTGCGGACGCTGGAGGGGGCCCAGAAGCTGCGCCGCAGGAGGTTCTCCCGCGCCAGCTCCCGGGCCCGCTCGGGAAGCTGCACGAACCCCAGCGCGAACGTGGGCCGGGGCCGGTCTGGCGTGGGGGGACGCTCCACCACCGAGGGGGCCGCGCAGTAAGGGCACGTGGTGGTGCGCAGCGTGGTTTCCACCACGAGCTGGGCGCCACAGGATTGACAGGACAGGTTCACGGTTGGTTTGGAATACTATCGGGGGTTCATCCGAAAGCAGAGGACTCATGGTGACGGACAGGCCTCGGTTTGGCCCCCCGGCAGGGGCGGAAGAGCGCGAAGCGATGGCCAACATCGAGGCGCAGGCGTTCGCGTTCTCCTTTCAGGATGCGCTCGGGTTCCTGGACAAGGCCGGTCTGGAGAACTTCCGGGTGCTGCGGGAGAACGGGCAGGTGGTGGCCATGGCGCTGCCCACTTCCACGGGCCAGTGGTACGGCGGGCGCCGGGTCTCCATGGTGGGGATGGGCGCGGTGGGCGTGGCCCCCCATGCGCGAGGCCGGGGCACGGCCACCCAGTTCATGCGCGAGATCCTCCAGGAACAGCGGGAGGCGGGGATGGCGCTCTCCGTGCTCTTTCCGTCCACCCAGACGCTCTACCGGCGCGTGGGCTACGAGCCCGCGGGCTCCCGGTACGAGATTCGCGTGCAGGTGGAGGGGCTCGCCTTCCGCGAGCGGACCCTGGCGCTGCGGCCGGTGACGGAGGCGGATCAGGCGGCGCTGAAGGACGTCTACCGCCGCCATGCGGCCTCACGGCACGGGTATCTCGACCGCGTGCCGTACCACTGGAACCGGGTTCACAGTCCGCGCAACGAGACCGCCTATGGCTTTCTCGTCGAGGGGGCCCAGGGCGTGGAGGGCTACGTCTACCTCGTGCGCCGGCGCAAGGTGGAGTTCAAGCAGGAGCTGGCGCTCACGGACTTCGTGGCCCTCACCCCGGAGGCGGCGCGGCGGCTGCTGAGCTTCCTGAGCGACCACAAGTCGCTGGCCCTGGAGGCCGTGTGGACGGGCGGGGCCGCGGAGCCGTGGCTCCTCCTGCTCCCGGAGCAGACGTACCAGGTGAAGCTGCTCTACCACTGGATGCTGAGGATCCTGGATGTCCCGGCGGCCCTGGAGGCACGCGGGTATCCCGAGGGCCTCTCCGCGGCCCTGCACCTGGAGGTGGAGGACGAGCTCTTCCCTGGGAACCAGGGGTGCTTCGTGCTCCACGTCTCGGGCGGCCAGGGCCGGGTGGAGCGGGGCGGTGAGGGGCGGCTGCGGCTGAACGTCCGGACGCTCGCGCCGCTCTACACGGGCTTCCTGACGCCGGAGGCGCTGCGCTCGGTGGGCCTGCTCACGGCGGATGAGGCTTCCGTGCGCCAGGCGGCTGCGGTGTTCTCCAGTCCGCCGCCCGTCATGCCGGACATGTTTTGATCATTACCGAGGGAGCAGGAGCCATGCGCAGGTTCGAATTCGTCGAGGGGGCCAGCTCCAAGTTCTGGAGCCCTGAATTGAAGGACACCACCTTCATCGTGACCTACGGCCGGATTGGCACCGCGGGGCAGCGCAAGGAGAAGGTCTTCCCCGACGCGCAGAGCGCGAGCCGGGAGTACGAGCGCAAGGTCGCGGAGAAGCTGCGCGAAGGCTACCGGGAGGTGACGCCAGGCGACGCCCCGCCCCCGCCCGCGCCCGTGGCCACTCCTGCCGCCGAGCCGCGGCCCGTGCTTGCCCCGCGGGTCCGCACGCGGGTGCCAACCGCTCAGCAGGTGGATGGGGCGGCGCAGGCGCTCGCGGCGCTGGAGTCCCAACTGGGCGAACGAAGCTGGCAGGTGGCCCGTCAGGCGCGGCGGGCGCGGCGGGCGCTCCGGCTGCTGGGCGGTGCGGACCCTGCGCCCACGACGCCCGTGCGGCCCGTGCTCGACGCGCTCATGGGCCGCGTGGTGGAGGCGCCGGGCAAGCCCCGGTTGCCCCTGCGGCTGGCCCTGGGGCTGCTGGCGGAGCTGGATGTGGCGGCCTTTGTCCGGGCCACGCAGCAGTGGAAGGGGGCGGTCTCGGCGCCCACGTCTCTGCGCACCGTGACACAAGAGGCGGAGGCGCTGGGAGATCCGGAGCTGGCCCTGCGCCTGGGCGTCCTGCTCACCGAGCGCCCCGAACTGCGTGGCAGCTCCGAGGCGGGGTGGCGGAGCCGGTGGGAGGGGCTCAAGCCCTCCCTGGAGGCCCACCTTCGCGCGGCGGGCGGGAGCCTCCCGGAGCACCTGCGCGCCATCGACGCGGGAGGGGATGCGCACCTCTCGCGCCGGCTGGCCCAGATGCAGGGGTGAGGCGCGGCGGCTACTGCTCGGCGGCCGTGCTCTTGGCGGCGCCGGGCTTGTCGATCTCCTCGGCGGGGTAGGACTTGGCGGCCTCCAGGTAGCGCGAGGCCTGGATGCGCTTGCGGTCCCGGGCCTTGATGGTGTCCGGAATGGCGAGCGTGGGCTCGGCGCCCGAGGCGGCCTCCACGGTGATGCCGTCACAGAAGAGCCAGCGCGTCATTCCCTCTTTGTCCTGGCGCGCGAAGTACAGGTCGCCGCTGCCCACCGCCGTCTTGGCGGTGCACCACGTCTGCTTCGCCGTGGCCTCGCGGGCCGTGGACTCCTCCTGCCACTTGGCCTCGGAGGCGCGCTGGCCGGCGGCGGCCAGGATGGCCGGGGCCTCCTTCATCCGGGCCTTGGCGCGGTCCACCGCGGCGCTCCCCTTCTGGATGAGCTCCGGGTAGGGCGCGTTGCGGCTGAACTTGCACTCGCGCACCACCGCGAGGTTCTTGCGGTGGGTGTCCGCGACCGGCCCCAGCGCCTGGGTGCCCTCGCGCAGGGTGGTGAGCTGCTCCTCGGTGGGCGTGGCCTCGGGCTTGGCCGCCTCATCGGTGCTGGCGGCGAACTGCTCCAGGGCCTGGGTGAGGGTGGTCAGCTCCGCGGCCAGCGGGCGCTCTCCCACGCCGCAGATGGAGCCGCGCACGAGCGCGTAGTCCCGGTATTCGAGCTTGGAGGAGCCCAGGGTGGCTTGCTTCGCGGGGGGCGGCTTCTTCGCCGCGCATCCGGCCAGCGCGGCACACAGCCCCAGGAAAAGGATTCGAGGTGCGCTCATTGTTCCAGGTCCTCGGATTCTGTAGAGGTCGAAAACCCCTGACGGTTCCAGGATGTAGGTTAGACAGGTGGCGCGCGAACAGCGCGAGGGCGGGCACTATAGCGAAGTCCTTCCAAGAGGTGCGTTTCACATGAAGCCCAGGGTTCTCATCATCATTGGCTTGCTCGCGGCGGTCGGGGGGGTGCTCCACCTGTCCCGCGCGGGCAAGCCCGAGAACCTGGAGTCCGGGGAAACAGGGAGCCTCGCCCCGGTGCCCGTCCCGGTGCAGGAGCGCACGGAGATCTCCTTCCTCTACAGCACGGAGAAGAAGGCCTGGGTGGAGGAGGCGGCCGCCGCCTTCCAGAAGACCCACCCCGCCATCCGGCTGTACCTGGTGGAGCGCGGCTCGCTGGATGCGGCCCAGGCGATTCTCGATGGACGAGAAAGGCCCACGGTGTGGAGCCCGGCGGACACGGCGGTCCTGCGGATGCTGGAGTCGGACTGGGCCACGGCTCCAGAGCGGGGGCCGCTGTTCGCGCGGCAGGGCGAGGAGGCGCCGCAGTCGCTGGTGATTACCCCCCTGGTGTTCGTGGTGTGGGAGGACCGCGCGAACGTGCTCCTGGCCTCCAGTGGGGGCAAGCAGATCTCGTGGAGGACGATCCAGAAGGCCGTGTCGAGTGATCAGGGCTGGCCGTCCATCGGCGGCAAGGAGGAGTGGGGCTTCGTGAAGCTGGGACAGACGGACCCCACGCGCTCGAACTCGGGCCTCCAGGCGATGCTCCTGGCCACGTTCGAGTACCACCACAAGCGCATGGGCCTGACGGTGGGCGACGTGCTGGACGCGAAGTACCAGGAGTGGATCAAACAGATGGAGCGGGGCGTGGCGCGCTTCGAGACCTCCACGCGCCTGGTCATGACGGACATGGTCCGCTTCGGGCCCTCCCGCTACGACATCGCCGTGGTGTACGAGAACCTGGCCATCTGGCAGATCTCGAATGCGACGGAGCGGTGGGGAAAGCTGAAGGTGTATTACCCGCCGTTGACGCTGTGGAGCGACCACCCAGCGGTGGTGTTGCAGGCGGAGTGGGTGACGCCCCGGCAGAAGGAGGCGGCGCGGGAGTGGCTGGCGTACCTGCGAAGCCACCCCGTGCAGCGGCGGGCGCTGGCGTTCGGGTTCCGTCCCGCGGATCCGGAGGTGCCCATCCAGACCGCCGATGCGGCCAATCCGTTCTCGCGCTTCGCGGACCACGGCATCCAGGCCGAGGTGCCGCCCGCGGCGGAGGTGCCCGAAGGGCCCGTGGTTCGCAACTTGCTGACGATGTGGACCCGGGTCGTCGGCCCCCGGTGACCCGCGCTACTTTCCCGCGCGGGCGGCCAGGTCGATGAAGCCCCGGATCCAGATGAGGTTGATGGCGTGGCAGGCCACCATGGGCGTCCGGGTGGTCGTCTCCAGCGTGGCCGTGTAGGGCACGTTCTGCCGCTGGAAGTAGTCGGTCACGCTGCCGTCGTAGAACTCGATGAAGCCATTCGCGTCCGTGCAGCTGTTCTCGTCCACCTTGCTGTTGCGGATGACGGTGGCGTGGGCCGAGGCGGCCTCCATGAGCGGCAGGTAGGCTGCCTTGTCCCCGAAGGTATAGGCGTAGGTGGCCTGCTGGTTCAGGTAGTTGTCCTGGTGGATGTCGAGCGCGGCGGCCGGCGGCGGGAAGCGGACGATGTCCTCCCGCACGGCCCGCGTCTCCTTGGGGCCGCCGTCATAGAGCGCCCAGCGCAGGAAGGACTCCTGCTGGGTCAGCTCGCCCTTCCATTCGCCCGGCTTCACCTCGTAGCGGAGGAAGTCGTTGTTCGGCTTTTCCCCACTGCGGTTGTAGCGGGTGCCATCCTCGAACCCCGAGGGGTTCACACACGGGTAGACCCGCAGCCCCACGTCGCGCGCCTTCGCGTAGGCCACCACCTCCGCGAAGCTCTCCGCCAGCGTGAGCGGCCCGGCCGGCTCCTCGCCATGGAAGCCCGCGGTGATGACGAGCCAGTGCTTGCCCGGAACGGTGAGCCGGAAGAGGGGATACTCCTTTCCGGTCTCGGTCACGCGGCCATACTCGGCCACTTCCGCCAGGGAGGCATACGTACGGATGCGGTGGGCATAGTCGGTGTAGTTCACCCGCCGAACATAATGGCCTCCCCGTTGGGTGCCTACCTGTACTTACAGCCGACGTTCAATGCGGCACGGTGGCCCGCCCTGGGGGCCACCCAGCCAGGCGCCCCACGGAAGCTCAGGGCTTCGGGAGGTCCGCATGCTCGCGGTACTCGGTGGCCAGCTCCTGGCGCTGCTTCGGCGTGAGCAGGCGGTGCGCCTCCAGGGCGGCGTCTGTCACCTGGTGGGCAAAGGCGCGCATGGCGTCGATGCGGGCGTCCACCAGGGAGTGGAGCTTCTGGGCATCCGGCCGGTCCGACTCGAGCTGGGTGAGCACCTCCAGGCGGGCCGCCTGCTGCTCGCCCACCATGTGCTGGCCATCCGCGAACAGGCGGTCCTTCAGGGCATGAATGGACTGCTTCTGGGCGTCCGAGGCGTCGAGGTCATCGAGCTTGTCGTCGAGCTTCCAGGTGATGATCTGCTGGATGCGCCCGGGATCCCGGTTGCAGCCTCCGCCGCGGAAGCCGGTGAGCAGGGCAACGGCGAGCAGCGCGGAGGCCGCGAGGGTGAGCTTCTTCATGGCATCTTCTCCTTGGGGTGGGTCGCCTCTGGGCGATGGGGAGAAGATGCGAGAAGGGTCTTGAGCGCGCTTGAGCCCTTCGTGAAGAAGTGTGAAGGCGCTCAGCGCGTCTCCAGCTTCCAGGTGCGCTCCCGCGTGAGCCGTTCCCGCAGCGAGGCCACCACCTCGGGGTGCTGGGCGGCGACGTCCTGCCGCTCGGTGGGGTCGGCCACCACGTCGTAGAGCTCCACCTTCACGCCCTGGGGGGTGGGCAGCTCCAGCAGCTTCCAGCGTCCGAGGTAGAGGCCTCGGTGCTTGGCGGCCTCCACGGTGGCTTCCCACTCTGGCTTCAGGACGATGTCCCCGCGAGGGGGCTCCACGGTGGCGATCTCATAGACGCCGGGGTAGGGCAGGCGCACCTGCTGGTAGGGCTGGCCATCCTGGTTCGTGAACCAGAGGTCTGTCTCGATGAGGGCGGGCAGCTCGGGCGCTTCCGCCGCCGGGGCCCCCGGGGCGATGAGCGGTGCGAGCGACTGGCCCCGGAACGTCTCCGGCGCGGGCACCCCCAGCAGGTCCAGCAGCGTGGGGGCCACGTCGAGGGAGCGGACCCGGGACGTCACGGTGCGCCCCTCGGCCACGTGGCCCGGAAAGCGCAGCACGAATGGAACCCGGAGCGCCTCGTGGCCCCACAGGTGGTCGCCATGGCCAAGGCCTCGCCCAGGCTCGGACAGGTACTCGCCATGGTCCGAGAGCAGCACCACCAGCGTGGAGTCCCGGAGCCCGCGCCGCTCCAGCTCCGCGAGCATCTGCCCCACGAACGCATCGAAGGTCACCAGCCCCGCGTCGTAATTGGCGACGAGGGCGGCGACGTCCTCGGGCGTGGGAGGCGGGGCGTCCGGGGGAACTTCCATCTGCGGCGAGGCCCCGAACCGCCACGGGCCCTCATACCCCTGCGCGACGAACCGGCCCTCGTGAGGGAAGGGCGCGGCATAGGGGAAGTGCGTGGCGGAGCCGAAGACGAGGAAGGCGAAGGGCGCCTCCGGGGTGAAGCCCGCGAGGGTCCGCCGCGCGGCCTGGAGCAAGGGCGAGGGATCCGTCAGCTCGGGGAACTGCCCGCGCTCGGGAAAGAGGCGGGGGACGAGCGCCGTCCAGGGAAGCAGCGCCACGTGGGTGATGAGCATCCGCTGACGGATGAGGTCCGGGAAGTTGAAGCCGGGGGCCTCCACGCGCTGAAAGCCGAACGGAAAGCGGGAGAAGATGTCCCCTGCGTAGTCGGAGACCACCGCCGTCTGCCAGCCTGCGTCTCCCAGCACCGTCGCGAGCGTGGTGAGCCGGGCCTCGCGCGCCTCGCGGCCCACGAGCGTATGGCGGATGGGGTGCTCGCCCGCCCACTGGGAGGTGAGGAGGGTGGCCCACGAGGGGCCCGTCCGGGGAATCTGGACCACCGTCTCCCGGAACTGCGAGCCCTCGCGCATCAGCGCATCGATGTGAGGCGTCGTGGGGCGGGCGTACCCGTTGCCGCTGAAGTGGCCGGGCCGCAGGCCGTCGGAGGCCAGGATGAGCAGGTTGGGACGGGGGCTCGTCCGGGGAGAAGGGGGCTCCTGGAAGCGCCACCCCGCGTAGCCCAGCATCAGCAGCGCCACCAGGGCCGCGGGCGCCCAGCCCCACCGGCGCGGCCGCACGCCCCCGCTGACGAGCATGGCCAGGGGCACCCAGGCGACCGTCAGGAGCGCCGCCACCCGCCACGGGGTGGGGGAGGTGCCGCTCATCGCGAGCAGCAGGGCCTTGGTCCACGCCGCGCGCCCGTACAAGGTGGCGGCGTAGAGGTGAGGGTGGTGCGCCATGTCCGCCAGCACCCAGGGAATCTCGGTGGCGAGGCACGCGAGCGCGCTGCCCCAGAACACGGCGCGGCGGCTCACCCGGAGCGCCCACAGCCCCGCGCCCATCCACGCCCCCAGGGCCATTCCCAGCACCGTGTACGCGAGGATCAGCCGGCCCACCTGGCCCAGCACCACCCCCCGGAACTCGTTCCAGACGCGGTCCTGCAGGGCCGCGCTCTCGTTTCCCTGGTATCCCAGCTTCATGTTGAGCAGGGCACACAGCGTGTAAAGGGCGATGAAGACCAACAGGCCGGCCCGGCAGCCGAGCAGGAGGGAGCGAGCGAAGGAGGGACGAATCCGGGACGTCATCAGAGGGGCTCCAGCCTGCCCAATCTCACGGCGAGGGTGGCCGGACTTCGCGGAGGATTGACAGCGAGTGAACTCCCCTGGCCGGGGCACTCGGCCAAGCGCCTTCCGGGGCCCGGTGTTACCTCTTCACCCCAGGTCCCGGCTGTGGCACAAAAATGGCCGAGGCCGATTTTCCGGCCCTGGAGCGAACGGCTGGCGCTCGACTGGCGGCCTGCCGTCCAGGGCCCTATGGTGCCTGGGCTCTCTTTGACTGACCGCTGCTTCTGAACTGCCATGTCCTTTACCCATCTCCACCTGCACACCCTGTACTCCCTCCTGGATGGCGCCATCCGGATGAAGGACCTCATCAAGACGGTGAAGGAGAAGGGGATGTCGAGCGTGGCCGTGACGGACCACGGCAACATGTTCGCCACCATCGACTTCTACAAGAAGGCGAAGGATGCCGGCATCAAGCCCATCATCGGCATGGAGGCGTACGTCGCCGGCACCAAGGGCCGGGAGGACCGCTCGGAGAAGGTCGCCCACCACCTCATCCTGGTGGCCCAGAACGCCGAGGGCTACGCGAACCTGCGCTACCTGTCGTCCACGGCGTACATGGACGGCTTCTACTACCACCCGCGCATCGACAAGAAGGTGCTGGCCCAGCACAGCAAGGGGCTCTTCGCGCTCACCGCGTGCCTGGGCGGTGAGGTGACCAGCGCGTGCTTCCGCGGGGACATGGACCACGCCCGGCGCGCGGCCACCGAGTACAAGGACATCTTCGAGCCGGGTCACTTCTTCCTCGAGGTGCAGTCCAACGGCATCCCCGAGCAGGACAAGGCCAACGAGAACCTCAAGCAGCTCAGCCGGGACTTGGACATCCCGCTGTGCGCCACCGCGGACGCGCACTACATCAAGCGCGAGGACGCGCGCGCGCACGAGCTGCTCATGTGCATCGCCAGCGGCAAGACGCTGGCGGACGGCAAGCGCCTGCGGCACTCCACGGACAAGCTCTACGTGACGAGCCCCCAGGAGATGCTGGAGTTCTTCAAGGACATCCCCGAGGCCGTCCACAACACCCAGGTCATCGCCGACCAGTGCAACCTGGAGCTCAAGCTGGGCAAGCCCATGCTGCCCACCTTCAAGGTGCCCGACAGCCACACGCCGGACAGCTACATGGCGGAGCTGGCCTTCGAGGGGCTCCACGAGCGCTTCAAGGAGCTGCACCACGCCGGGGCCAAGTTCGACCCGGAGATGTACCGCGCGCGCCTCAACCTGGAGCTGGGCGTCATCCAGAAGATGGGCTTCAGCGGCTACTTCCTCATCGTCCAGGACTTCATCAACTGGGCCAAGAAGGCCAACATCCCCGTGGGGCCGGGCCGTGGCTCCGGCGCAGGCTCCCTGGTCGCGTACGCGCTGCGCATCACCGACCTGGATCCGCTGCCCTACAACCTCCTCTTCGAGCGCTTCCTCAACCCCGAGCGCGTGTCGATGCCGGACTTCGATATCGACTTCTGCCAGGACCGGCGCGACGAGGTCATCAAGTACGTCTCGCACAAGTACGGGGAGATGAACGTCGGGCAGATCATCACCTTCGGCAGCTTGAAGGCCAAGAGCGTGCTGCGCGACGTGTGCCGCGTGTTCGGCCTGCCCTTCAGCGAAGGCGACCGCATCGCCAAGCTCGTGCCCGAAGTGCTCGGCATCACCCTGAAGGACGCCATCGAGCAGGAGCCGCGCCTCAAGGAGATGATGGAGAAGCCCTCCAACGTCGGCGAGGTGGACGGCAAGCCCGTCACCACCAAGGACGTGCTGGAGATCGCCCTGGCGCTGGAGGGGCTGCACCGCCAGCCCGGCATGCACGCGGCCGGTGTCGTCATCGCCGACAAGCCGCTGTGGGAGTTCGTCCCCGTCTACCAGCCCCCGGGTGAAAAGACGCTCATCACCCAGTTCGCCAAGGACGAGGTGGAGGCGGCGGGCCTGGTGAAGTTCGACTTCCTGGGCCTCAAGACGCTCACCGTCATCCAGAACGCGCTGGACCTCATCAACCGCAACCCGCCCAACGGGAAGGTGCTCGAGCGGCAGGACATCCCCCTGCACGACGAGAAGATGTGGAAGCTGATGGCCGCGGGCGACACGGCCGGCGTGTTCCAGATGGAGTCCAGCGGCTTCACCGAAATGGTGATGAAGCTGCGGCCCTCCTGCTTCGAAGACGTCATCGCCGCGGGCGCGCTCTACCGGCCGGGTCCTCTGGACTCCGGCATGGTGGACGTCTTCATCAACCGCAAGCACGGCCGCGAGCCGGTGACGTACCCACACCCCGCGCTGGAGCCGGTGCTCAAGGACACCTACGGCGTCATCGTCTACCAGGAACAGGTGATGCAGATCTCCCAGGTGCTGGGAGGCTACACCCTGGGCCGCGCGGACCTGCTGCGCCGCGCGATGGGCAAGAAGAAGGCCGAGGTGATGCAGGCCGAGCGCGCCGGCTTCCTCGAGGGCTGCAAGAAGAACAACGTCGACCTGAAGGTCGCCGGGGAAATCTTCGACCTGATGGAGAAGTTCGCCGAGTACGGCTTCAACAAGAGCCACTCGGCCGCCTACGGCCTCATCACCATCCACACCGCGTGGCTGAAGGCGCACTACCCGGTGGAGTTCATGGCCGCCCTTCTCACCAGTGAGAAGGACAACACCGACAAGGTGGTGCGGCACATCGGCGAGGCGCGCGAGGCGGGGCACCAGGTGCTGCCGCCCGACGTGAACCAGTCGGACATGGCCTTCGGCGCGGTGGACGGGAAGATCCGCTTCGGCCTGGGCGCCATCAACGGCGTGGGCGAGGGCGCCATCGAGTCCATCGTGGAGGCGCGCAAGGACGGCCCCTTCAAGGGCCTGTTCGACTTCTGCGAGCGCGTGGACAGCCGCCGCGTCAACCGCAAGGTGCTGGAGGCGCTGGTCAAGGCCGGGGCCTTCGACTTCGAGAAGCGTCCCCGCCGCCAGCTCTTCGAGACCATCGAGCGGGCGATGAACCGGGGCGCCGCCAGCCAGAAGGACAAGGCCGCGGGGCAGAGCTCCCTGTTCGGGATGCTGGCGGGGCCTGCCGCAGGCAACGGCGGCGGGATGAAGGACGAGTTCGTGCAGACCGACGAGTGGCCCGAGAAGGAGCGCCTGTCGTTCGAGAAGGACGCCATCGGCTTCTACGTGTCGGGCCACCCGCTGCACCAGTACGAGAAGGAGCTGAAGCGCTACGCCCGGCCCGTGACGGCGGTGCAGCGCGCCCGGCGCGACGAGAAGATCACCGTGGGCGGCATCGTCGCGGCGATGCGCGAGCGGCCGACGAAGACGGGCAAGCGCATGGCATGGGTGACGCTGGAGGACCTGTCGGGCTCCATCGAGCTGGTGTGCTTCCCGGGTAAGGAAGGCGGCCGCTCGATGATGGGCAAGGACGGCAAGTGGACCAAGGGTGGGCCGAAGCCGGGCTACGAGAACTGGGAGACGCTGCTCAAGGGGGATGACCCCATCCTGGTCTCGGGCTCGGTGCAGATCAGCCAGCGTGACGAGGAGTCGCCCACCGCGGAGCTCATCGTCGAGGACATCCAGAGCCTGAAGGTGGTGCGCGAGAAGCGCACGAAGCGGCTGGAGCTGCGCGTGCCCGCGGACCTGCTCACCGAGGAGCGGCTGTCCAAGCTGACCCAGCTTGGCAAGCAGTACGCGGGCGCCACGCCCGTGGCGGTGAGCGTGCTCTTCCCCGGTGAGGCCGAGGCGCTCATTGGGGGCACGGCGCTCAAGGTCCAGGTGAGCGACGAGCTGCTGCTCGCCGTGGACAAGCTCTTCGGGATGAAGGTGGTGGAGCTGGGCTGAGCCCCCGGGCGGATTCGCTGTCAGGGCGCGCGCCGGGGCCTCGTCGTCGTAGCATCTGATGGCCCAGGAGCAAGGCACCCATGAGCAGCGATGACCTCAAGGCCCGTCCGTCGTCTCACCCGGCGGGCTCCCGGGACGAGAGCGGCTATCCAGCTTTCCTGGAACGTCTCCAGACGGCCTTCGAGGGGCACCTCGCCCACCATCGGCTGTTCACCACGGATGCCACCGGACTTTGGGAGGCCTATCTCGCCGCCTTCCCCGAGGAGGCACGCCAGCACCACACTTGCAGTGCCTGCCGCCGGTTCGTCGAGCGCTTCGGCGCTCTGGTGACCCTCGATGACCAGGGCATCCAGCGCAGTCCCTTCTGGGACGAGCACCTGGCCACTCCCATGGTGTCCGCCCCCGTGGAGCGGCTGCGGACCTTGGCCGAGAAGGCGCGCGTCACCGGCGTGTTCCTGTCATCTCAGCCTGTCTGGGGTACTCCGGTAACGGGCGCTTGGAAGCATCTGGCCGTGCGGGTGCCCCAGGCCCACGTCTTCCGGCCCAGCCTGATGGATGCCCACCAGCGGATGGCCGAGCTGCGGGAGCACTACCGCTGCCTGAATGTGGCGCTTGGCGAGTTCCACACTGATTTGCTGAAGCAGGCCCAGACCGTCCTTCGGGCGGATGCCCTCTCGCGCTCCGAGAAGTTCATCGGCGTGGTGGAGTGGCTCCTCGCCCGGCAAGACGAGCGCAAGCAGCCCCATGGCCACAACCTGCTCTGGAAGGCGGTGGCCTCGGCCCCGGCGGGCTTCTGCACGCCGCGCGCTTCCATGGTTGGCACGCTGCTGGAGGATCTCGCGGCGGGCCTTCCGTTCGAGACGGTCCAGTCAAGGTTCGACGCCAAGATGCACCCGCTCCAATACCAGCGCCCGCAGGCGGCGCCGTCCGCCGGAAACATCCAGCAGGCCGAAGCGGCAATCGCGAAGCTGGGGCTCGCGCCCTCGTTGGAGCGCCGGTTCGCCACGCTCGCGGATGTTCACCTCACCTGGAAGCCGGCGGAAAACAAGCCCGAGCCAGCCCGGGGCATCTTTGGCCATCTTCGGACCAAGGAGGAGCAGCGCCGGGAGCTGCACCTGCCCGGCAAGACCCTGACGTGGGTGAAGTTCCGCGACACGGTTTTGCCCACGGCCGAGCGAATGCAGCTGCGGGTTCCCTCCAGGAGCACGGCATTCTCGGCGATGGTGACGGCCGTCCATCCCGGCGCGCCGCCCCTGCTCCAATGGGACAGCCTGGAGCGGCGCAATCCGGTCTCCTGGTACTTCTATCCCCACGGGAGCACCGCCAGCAGCTGGGGCCTGAGGCCCGGTGACGTGGAGGTGCTCGGCGTGACGATGAAACCCAACACCTGGTTCAGCGATCGCTTCGCGCACATAGGCCAGGGGGTGTTCTTCATCCTCGAGGGCGCGCGGGACAGCCGCAACAGCGGCCTGTCGTTGTTCCCCGAGTTTCTGCGCAGCGAGCTGCACGGGGTGCGCGCGACCCTCGAGGCGTTCTCCCAGAGCCGCAAGCTGGAGATCTCCGAGGGGCAGCCGCTCGCCAGCGGGCTGATGTTCACACCCTCGGGGAATGCCCCATGGGAGGTGGAGCTGCGCGTCGCGAGCCAGGGGGCCGTGGCGGCCTACACCCTGGATCGCTGGGATTGAACCCCATGCGGGTTAGAGCAGCTTTGCCATGATCTCGCGCTCGCGCTCCTCCAATTTGATCGAGGCGAGCGCCCAATCGATGAGCTCGCTGGTGACCGACGCGTCGAGACCGAAGGCGCTGGCAGCCTCCTTCACCGATGCACGTTCCTCGTTCGAGATCTCGCCGTCGGCGCACGCCACCTCCACGAGCATGCGCAGCAGGGAGACGCGCAGCTCGCGGATTTTGATCTTGCTGACGATGTCGGTGAGGCGGCTGGGCTTCTGGAACTCGCCCTCGATGAGCGCGGTGACTTGCGCGTCGCGGGGCGACAGGCCCATGCCCGCCACCACGTTATCGAGCTGCTGACGCTCGTCTTCGGTGACGCGGCCATCGCTTGCTGCCACGTTGGCCATGGCCTGGACGAACGCCAGTAGCTGCTCTTGGGGGTACTCGTGCGTCATATCGTCTCCTGGGCAAGTCGGTGACGCAGGATAGTGGGCGCCCGCGCGGACCGAGAACGGCTTTCGTCCGGGCTTGAGGTCAAGGTGGATACGGTGCAGGAACGGCTCCCCCGCACGCACATCGGCTGTTGCGTGTTGGGCTTTTTTCTGCCCCAGACTAGGCTGCGCCCCCCACTCGTGTCTCCCTCCCCCTGGTGGGGCGCCTTGGCGCCCGTACGAAGGAGATGTCCATGATGTTGAAGCGTCTGATGGTGCTGGTGGCAGGAGCCCTCGTGCTGGTTCCGTTGTCGCCGGCGCAGGCCGACCAGTTGCAGGACATCAAGAAGAAGGGCGAGCTGGTCTGTGGCGTGCTCGGGACCGATGAGCCGTTCAGCTTCATCCAGAACCCCGCCAGCCGCACGATCGTCGGCTACGACGTGGACCTGTGCAACGCGGTGGCCAAGAGCCTGGGCGTGAAGACCACCCTCAAGCAACTGGCGGTGTCCGCGCGCATCCCCGAGTTGCAGCAGGGCCGCGTCGATCTGCTGGCCGCCTCGCTCACCCACAACAAGGAGCGTGAGGCGCTGATCGACTTCTCCCTGTCCACCTTCATCACAGGGCAGAAGGTCATGGTGAAGAAGCAGAGCGGCATTACCCAACTGGACCAGCTCGCCGGCAAGAAGGTGGTGACGGTCAAGGGCTCCACCATGGAGCAGAGCATCAAGAAGGCGGTGCCCACGGCCATGATTGTCTCCTTCGACAACAGCCCGCAGGCCTTCCTCGCGCTGCAGCAGGGCAAGGGGGTGGCCTACGTCAACGACGAGACCTCGTTGATCGACGACTTCTCCAAGCTGGGCCCCGTGGCCAAGGACTACGAAATCCTTCCCCACAACCTGTCCACCGAGCGTCTCGCGCTGGGGCTGAAGAAGGGCGAGACCGCGTTCCGGGAGCAGGTGAACAAGGTGCTGCGCGGCCTGGAAGCCTCTGGAGAGGCCGAGAAGCTGTTTACCCAGTGGTTCGGCCCGGCCACCAAGATGAAGTTCCCGAGCCGCCCGTTCAAGATCGAGACCGACACGATCGACTGAGGCCGTCGTCCTGAGCGGTCCATGAACTCCTTCGATGTCTCGATGCTGCTGTCCGGCCAGTACCATGACTGGCTCGTGAGCGGCTTCGTCCTCTCCATCAAGCTCGCGTTGACCACGCTGGTGATTGCACTGCCCCTCGCGCTGCTCGTGGCGGTGCTGAGGCTCGCGCCGCTCGCGGTGCTGCGTGGGGTGGGCCTGGTGTTCGTCGAGGCGATCCGCAACGTGCCGCTCCTGGCGCACATGCTGTTCTGGTACTTCGGCGCGCCGGAGGTGCTGCCAGAATCGATCAAGGCCTGGCTGTACGAGCGCAATGTCGAGGCCGCCAGCGCGGTGATCGCGCTGGTGCTGTACACCGCCGCCTATATGTCGGAGGACATCCGGAGCGGCATCCGCTCGATTCCCAAGGAGCAGATGGAGGCGAGCCGCGCGCTTGGCTTCAGCTTCCTCGCCTCCATGAGGCGGGTGATCCTCCCCCAGGCGCTGCGCCTGACCGTGCCGCCGTTGATCAGCCAGACGCTCAGCCTGTGGAAGAACACCAGCATCGCGATGGTGATCGGCGTCGCCGAGCTGATGTACCAGGCCCAGCAGGTGGAGAGCGCCAGCTTCCGCGGCTTCGAGTCCTTTGCCTTCGCCACCGGCGCCTACCTGACGATCTCCCTCGCCATCACCGGGGCCGCCGCCTGGTACCACCATCACCATCCAGTGCGGAGCGCCTGAGATGTGGGAGATCCTCCAGACTTACTGGCTGTACTACTTGGTTGGCCAGTATCCGGAAGGTCCGCTCGGGGGCCTCGCGCTGACGCTGGTGCTGGCCGCGCTTGCCCTGGTGCTGGCCTTCCCGGCCGGCATCGTGCTCGCGCTGTGCCGTCTCTCGCCCTACCGCCTCGTGCGCTGGCCGGTGACCGCCGTGGTGTACGTGGTGCGCGGCACACCGCTGCTGATGGTGGTGTTCTGGGCCTACTTCCTGCTGCCATCGCTCACCGGGCAGACGACCAGCCAGTTCAACACCATGCTGGCGGCGCTGGTGATCTTCGATGGCGCCTACCTCGCGGAGATCATCCGGGCCGGTATCCAGGGCATCCCCAAGGGCCAGATGGAGAGCGCCCGCTCCCTTGGGTTCAACCACCTGCAGGCCATGCGGCGGGTGATCCTCCCTCAGGCGCTCCGCAACATGCTGCCCTCGCTGGTCAACCAGTTCGTGTCGACCATCAAGGAGACCTCGCTCGGCTACATCATCAGCCTTGGCGAGGTGTCCTTCGTCGCGACCCAGATCAACACCCAGCTGCTCACCCGGCCCGCCGAGGTCTATCTGTTGCTGGGGCTCACCTATTTCGTGCTGTGTTTCAGCCTGTCGCGCTTCGCCTTCTGGCTGGAGCGGAGGCTGGCCGTGCGCGGCTCGCACCCGGGAACGCGATGATCAAGCTCGAGAACGTCAACAAGTGGTACGGCGACTACCACGCCCTGGCCGACATCACCGAGGAGGTCACCCAGGGCGAGGTGGTGGTCGTGTGCGGCCCGAGTGGCTCCGGCAAGTCCACGCTGATCCGCACGATCAACCGGCTGGAGCCGATCCAGAAGGGCCGCATCCTGGTGGATGGCCAGGACATCTACGGACAGGGCGTCGACGTCAACGCGCTGCGGAGCCGCATCGGTTTCGTCTTCCAGCAGTTCAACCTGTTTCCCCACCTCACCGCGCTGGAGAACTGCACGCTGGCGCCGGTCCACATCCGCAAGCTCCCGCAGCAAGAGGCGAACGCGCTGGCGATGTCGCTGTTGGACCGCGTGGGGCTCGCGCACAAGGCGTCCGCCTACCCCGCGCAGCTCTCCGGGGGACAGCAACAGCGGGTGGCGATCGCCCGGGCGCTCGCGATGAAGCCGCCGGTGATGCTGTTCGACGAGCCCACCAGCTCGCTGGATCCCGAGATGGTCGGCGAGGTGTTGCAGGCGATGAAGGGGTTGGCGCGCGATGGCATGACCATGGTGGTTGTGACGCACGAGATGGGCTTTGCCCGGGACGTGTGCAACCGCGTGCTGTTCATGGACCAGGGCCGCATCCTGGAGCGCACCACGCCGGAGCGGTTCTTCAGCCAGCCGGAACACCCGCGTGCGCAGAAGTTCCTGGCCGACGTGCTGTCTCCCTGGCAGGGCACGCCCGGCGCGGGCACCTGAGGGACACGCTGTGAGGCATGGCCTCATCGCAACCAGCGGGCGGAGGCGTCGAAGAGGGGGCCGGGCATCATTTGCATCAGGCGCATGAGGGTGGCTGCCTGCCAGGGAAGGGTGTACCTCGCCTTTCCACGGAGGATGGCCTGTCCGATGCGGTCCGCCGCGTCCTCCGTCTCCAGGACGAAGGGCTTGGCGGGGTGAATCGGGTCCTTGAGCTCGCCCCTCACATAGCCGGGGTAGACGCAAGTGACTCGCAGGCCGGTGCCCTGCAAGTCCACGCGCAGGCTCTCCAGGAAATTGGACAGGAATGCCTTGGAGCCCGAGTAGGCCGCGCGCCCCGCCAGGCCCCGGTACGCGGCGAGGCCCGCGATGCCTACCAGGTGTCCGCGGTTGCGTTCCACCATCTGCGGCAGCACCGCCGAGAAGAGGGCCGCCGCGCCGGTGACGTTGGTGTCGATGATGCGGCGGGCGCGGTCCCACTTGAAGTCCGTGGCGCACGTCTCCTCGTACAGGCCCGTGGCCATCACCAGGTCCAACCCGCCGCAGGCCACGTCCAGCTCACGGATGCGCTCGCGCGTGGCGTCCGCATCCGTGATGTCCAATGTCATGGGGATGAGGTCAGCGCCGGAGGCCTCCGCTTCGGCGATGAGCGGGGCCAGCGTGGAGGGGTTCCGCGCCGCCAGGTAGACGCGGATTCCTCTTCGGGCGAACCACAGCGCCAACGCATGGCCCATCTTGCTCGAAGCGCCTGCGACCAGCGCCGTCCGGTAGTCCATCTCTGCCATGGGGAGTCTCCTGGCTTACTTCTGAGCGGCAGAGCCCGGGGGCGGCGGATGTGACGGGCCTGGAGGGCGTGCGTGAGGCCAACCCGTCACGAAGACGGCCTGTCGCATCTCCTTAAGTAGGAGATTCTCATGAACCCCCATCCCCAGGGCTTCAAGACCGTGGCGAACTTGTTCTTTCTGCAGATGCGTACGTCCGGCTACAGCTCGAAGCAGATCCTCCAGGCGGTCAACGAGTTGCTCGAGCTGGTCATCCACCTGGTCCAGGACCAGAACCCGCGGGGCCACACCAAGCTCGAACCCCCGGAACAGCAGCCTCCTCCCGGTCCCTGAACGCTGCCCAGCGAGCACTCGCCTGGCCATCCTCCCGCGAGTGCGGGGGATGCGCCACGGCCCAAGAGCGGGCGCGGGGATGTCTCCTTGCTTGTGCCCGGCAACGGTGCGGCTCTCGTCGCAGCATGGGGCGAGCAGCCAGTGGAGGCCGAATGCGGCATGCGGATGCCGTATTCACTTTAGAGGTTGATGCCAGGGCACGGGCCCCCTCCTCACTGGGCGCGTGTCCTCCCCCAGAGGAGAACGACATGCCTGTGCTAATGCCAATGACCCCCGAGGAACGGCGCAAGGAGGCTGACTGCAAACGTGAACGCGCCTTCAGGATTTCGAATGGTGACCCGCTGCCTGAACACACGAACAACGGAGAGGAGGATGAGTACACCGAGCAGTACGGCTTCCCGGTGGCCAGCTACTCGAAAGGGCTGCGGCACAACGGGAACGGGGAGGTTGAGCCAGAGCCCTATGGCCTGCTCCTCAAGGCGCTGCGCAGCGGCAGGGAAGAGGACTTCGCGAGCATCCCCCAGGGGGTGCCCTTGGGCCGCAGGTTCCTCAACCCCCAGGGAGGCCTTGCCTTCGACTTGGAGGGCCCCGACGCCCAGGCCGTTACCCTTCCCCCCGCTCCGCGCATCGACGAGCGCAAGAACGACGGGGAGATGGTGGAGCTGTACTGGATGGCCCTCCTGCGGGATGCGCCTTTCATCTCCTATGGGGAGCGAGAGGACGTCGCCGCCGCCGCGCGGGAGCTCGAGGGATACCGGGACTGCCTCGATGTCCCGTTGATCGAGACCCTCACCCCCCCCACCCTCTTCCGGGGGCAGACGCAGGGAGCCCTCACGGGGCCCTACATCTCGCAGTTCCTGATGCGGGATGTGCCGTTGGGCCCGCTGCAAGTCAGCCAGCGCTTGACCAACTTCGTCCCGCGCCGCGATTACCTCACGGATTTCGAGTCCTGGCTCGCCAGCCAGAACGGTGCTCCGCCCAGGCATGGCGACGTGCTGGATCCCACGCCCCGTTACATCCGCAACCTGCGGGACCTGGCGCGCTACGTCCACGCGGACCCGCCGTATTTCCCCTACCTCATGGCGGCCTTCGTCCTCTTCGGCATGGGAGCCGATCCGGCGAACCTGCACTTGCTCCTGGATGACGGCCTGGCCTATCCCATCCTGCGCAGGGATGGGCAGCCTCCCTCCAACCAGGAGGGCTTCGCTTCGTTCGGACCGCCGGCCCTGCTGGCGCTGCTGGCGGAGGTGACCACCCGGTCGGCCAAGGCCATGTGGTTCCAGAAGTGGTTCGTTCACCGGCGGCTGCGCCCCGAGGAGTACGGGGGCCGCATTGACGTCCACCGGCGCGAAGTGGCCAGCTACCCGGTAAGCGCGGAGCTCCTGTCGAGCCAGGCCCACGAGCGCATCCTGAGCCGGTTTGGCTCCTCGTTGCTGCCGCAGGCCTTCCCGGAGGGCTGCCCCCTTCACCCGGCCTACGGCGCGGGCCACGCCACCAGCGCGGGGGCGTGCGCCACCATCCTCAAGGCGTTCATCCAGGAGCGCCAGCGCTGGCTGGGCCGCGTGGTGGTACCCAACGATGAAGGGACGGCTCTCGTGGACTACGTCGAGGAGGACGCTGGCCGCCTCACCATTGGTGGAGAGCTGGACAAGCTCGTGGCGAACATCTCCCTGGGCCGCTCGGCGGCCGGGGTCCACTGGCGCACCGACTACACCGAGGCCATCCGGTTGGGAGAGCGCGTGGCACTCAAGCTGCTGCAGGAGTACAGCACCCTCTTCAATGAGGCGCACCACTTCACGGTGACGGACTTCGATGGCCGCTCCTGGCGCATCGAGGATGGCTGCATCAACGAGATGATGAGCGAGTCGCAGCCCCTCTCCGCGCCCGCCTGATCCGGCACTGGGGGCGAGGAGCCATCGACCCTCGTCCCCAGTCCGCGCTGGAAGCGCAGTACATCACAGCCACTGCCAGGGCGCTCCATCTGGATGTCTCACGTTGAGCGCAGCCACTGTGTTCAGGCGCTGCGCGAATCGCCACCCAGAAAGAGTGCACATGCGCAATCAGACCCGAAAGACCCTTCCCACCCTCCTGAGTCTGAGCTCGGCCTTTCCTCGCAATGCCTACTCGCAGCAGGAGCTCTACGAGACCCTGGCGAAGGACTTGTACCGCGACATTCCCCAGCTCGAGCGCATCATCCGGCGGGTCCGTGTGAAGAACCGCTACCTGGCATTGGATCCTCGCGAGGCCCTGGCTCGGGACAACGTGCTGGGCGTGGGCGAGCGGATGGCCCTCTATGAGCGCGCGGTCATGGAAGTGGGCGGGCGCTCGGTGGAAGGGGCCCTGCGCACGCAGGACCGGGAGCGCATCGGCAGCTTCATCATGGCCAGCAGCACGGGCTACGTCGCGCCGACACCGGACGTGCTGTTGGCACGGCAGTTCCACCTGAGCCCAACGATGCGTCACACGTTCGTGGGCAACATGGCCTGCAACGCCTCGCTCAACGTGCTCAACGTCGCCCTGGACAGCCTCATGGCGCGTCCGGACGAGAACGTGCTCATCAACTGCACGGAGTTCAGCTCGCTTCACGTCCGTGACGAGGCCAGCCGCGAGCAGTTGGTCGTCCATGCGCTCTTCGGCGATGGCAGCGCTTCGGCCGTCCTGGGCCAGGCGGAGGAGGGCGCCGGGCCGCAGTTCCTGGGCACCCACTCCATGCAGTTCCGCGAGGCGCACGACCTGATGACGTGGAAGCTGCTGGACAACGGGTTCCGGATGACGCTCTCGTCCACCGTGCCGTACCTCATCCGCGACCAAATCGAGCCGTTCATGGAAGCGCTCGTCACCCCGGCGGGGCTTCGCGTGGGCGACATCAAGCACTGGGCCATCCACCCGGGGGGGCCGAAGATCGTGGAGGTCATCGGCGAGAAGTTCGGGCTCAGCGACTCGCAGTTGCGATCGACCTGGCACGTCCTTGAGGAGTACGGCAATTGCTCTTCCCCGACGGTCCTCTTCGTCCTGGAGGAGATGCTCGCGAAGGACAAGCCCCAGCAGGGCGAGTACGGCGTGATGCTCGGCTTCGGCCCCGGGCTGACGATGGAAGGCGCCCTGGTGAGGTTCTAAGCCCCGCGGCAGGGAGGGGGGCTCCTCAGCGCTCCAACAGCTGTTGGATGGCACGGCGCAGAAAGCTGCCCGCCATCACCCCGGTCTCCGCGACCTTCACATAGAGCGGCAGGTCGATGAGGGCCGTGTGTAGCTCGGGGCGCACCCATGCGTCGATGCCGGTGCGGTCGACCCAGGCGCCGTGTAGCGGGAATCCGGGGCGGAGCCCCTGCTCCCCGGGCGCTGGCACGAGCTTCGAGAGGGGGCCTGCCGAGAGCGATTGCTGCCCATCGAAGATCCAGATCTCGACATGCGTGTCGGCTGGCCCCCACACGCAGCCGACGAGCCAGCCGTCCTTCATCGTCGTTCCGCCCTCGCGTGGCACCCAGACGGGCGCTCCCATGAGCCAGCCGGGCGGGAATACATACGCGCTCTCGAGCGCGAGGTTCGCGTCGAGCCGGAAGAGCTGCGTCGTGTTCGTGGGAGCGACGAGCCGCTCAAGGTACTCGGCTTCGGGGACGAGGCGCTCACCCGGGGCCCGGTGACGGCGGAAGTCTTCGAAGGAGCGGACTGCCAGGGTCTCTGGCAGGTACCCGCCCGCGACCCAGTAGGTGTGGGTCTGCACCTGGGTCTGTGCCGCGAGGCTGCTCGCCGCGCTCGCGCCGCCGGCGCGCTCGTAGGCAAGCGGCTGACACGGCGGCAGCAGGTTCACGCCGAAGCGGAAGTCGCTCGCGCTCGTGGGATCGGGGAACGCGTGGGTGGAACCCAGCACCGCCGAGGTTTCGCTCACGTGCACGACGTGCTTGCGCACCTGATTCAGATCCGTGGAGCCCGTGAAGAGCCCAAGGTAGTCGTCGTGGACCCGGTCGCCGGTCGCGAGCACATCCCCCTCGTGGAGCTGATCCGCGGGATCGGCGCCGAGGTTGTGCTGGGCGTAGATCGTGAGCTGTCCCGCGGTGTCGTCCCAGTCCACCAGGGCGTGGCTGAGTTCACCCGGGAGCCGGACGCGGAGTGCGTCGACGTGGCGTGCCCCTTGCTCGATGGCGCCGCGCAGCGCGTCCTTGCGGATCACGTAGAGATCGCAGTGCGTGCTCGGGACTGGCGGGCGCATGAACTGCTCGAGCGGCTTCCAGAGCGCGTCGAGCGAGGGGCGTGCGAAAGAGGGCAGCTTCCGCCGCAGTTCGTCCGTGAGCAGCCCGAGAATCGGCTCGACGAGCGCCCAGGTATTGAGCACGAGGTTCGAGTTGAAGACGAGCAGGTGGTCACGCGTGAGGCTGAGCTGGTGCGCCGACGCTTGCTCCATCGTGACCGGCTTGCCATCGGCATGGACGCGCAAGGGGCGGGCGGGCGCGCGCGAGGTGCCGTCCCACGAGGTCACGTAGAGATCGCCCCGCACGGCGCGCTGGGGGCTCGGGGTCAAGAAGTCGAGCACGCGCGGCACGACGTTGGTGAAGAGGAGCGCAGGCCGTCCCGAGTCGAAGTCAGGGTCGTAGACCGGGTGCCCCGTGGTCAGGATCATCGGGCTGAACGAGCTGCCGACAGAGGACTCGTAGTCACCCGTGCCGCCGACCGGGCTCACATGCGAGAGCTCGCGGGGGTTGATCTCGGTGGGACGCCCCGCGTCGTACGAGAGCACCAGGCGGCGGCCGCCCGCGCCAATCGCAAAGGCTGGGATTGGCGCCGTGTTCGCGAGGTTCGCGATCCCCAACCAGCTCACCTCGGCGAAGTCGGTGCGCACCGACGCCGCGGGTGCGATCGCGCGCAGGTGCTGGGACTGCACGTCGAGAAAGCGCGTCGCGAGCACGTGCTCGCCGCCCGGACTGGCATCGAGATCGATTGACAACAGGCGCCCCGGGGCCGTCAGCAGGTGCGGGTTGGCGAAGCGCGCGGTGTTGACATCGAAGATGGCTTCGCGGGGAAACACGGTGAGGAGCACGCGCCCCGAGAGCCCGGCGGGCAGCGGCGACGTCGGCACGTACCGCGCGGCGCGGTCCGCGAGTTCGCCGTGGTAGACATGCTTCAGGCCTGCGGCCATGGCGGCGCGGTAGGCGGGCTCGGGGATTGGGAGGGGCGGCATGGGCGCGTCACCTGCGTAACACAGGCCCGAGCGACGCGCCCCCAGCCGCCACCGCCAGCGTCATGCGCAGGACGGGGACGGGGGAAGACCTGCCTCACGGCCGGTCTGCTGGAGAATCGCCGGGACTCTGTGCTTAATCGTCTTGTATTGGGACCCGTCGCCCCGGCCTGTTCAAGCGGCTAAGACAAGGAGAGTCACCCTGGGCAAGCTCACGTTTGGAATGATGACCTCGCTCGACGGCTACATCAACGACGCCAACGGCAAGTTCGACTGGGGCCAGAAGGACATCGGCGCGATGGTCAGGCTGGAGCGGCTCGACGCGCGCGCATTCGAGAACGGCGTCACCTTCGTGCGCTATGCGGTGCGAAAGGGAGCGTGAGCAGCCTGTGTCCGTAGACTAGGTCTGAAATCCCTTGATATGGTCTAATTCAGGAATAACCATTGGGAGGGATGTCCACCATGCTTTCACGCGCTGTCACGGCCGCTGCCATATTGTTTTTCGCGGTGCTGCCCTCGGTTGCCGAGGCTCAACAAACCATGCGGTACCGGTGGAATTGGGACTCCCAGGTGTTGGATGGCAGTGGCACCTGGGTGCAGACCAGTTCTTACCGGCCGGGCGATGACGCTCAGTTGTTCAACGTCATTCCGTCTGCTTTTGCCGGCTTCCACCTGATCCAGTCCCAGAAGGACGGCAACTGTCTCAGCCGTAAGACGAACAACCAGTTCGTGCTTCAGCCCTGCACGAACTTCAATCCGCAGTTGTTCAAGCTGATCCCGGAGCCCTGGAGCGCCAACATGCCTCCCGAGATGCGGATTTATCCCTACGTGATCAAGTCGGGCAACGAGTGCTTGAGACTAGAGACCGTCGCGGGTGTGCCAGGGATCCTGGTGGCTTCGCCCTGGTGCTACACCTCGGGAGACATGTGGAACGAGGTCTTCTTTTTTGGGGACGGGAAAACCCCCGTCCGCCTTTGAGTCAGGGGCTGCCCGCCACGAAGCGCGTGAAGGCGGAGACGACCTCGGCGGGCGCCTGCACCAGCTCGATCAATACGCCCTCGCCGCCCCGGGGGAACTGCTCGTTGCCCTTGGGGTGGATGAAGCACACGTCGAAGCCCGCGGCGCCCTTGCGGATGCCTCCTGGCGTGAAGCGCACGCCCTGGTCCTCCAGCCAGGCCACCGCCGCGCGCAGGTCATCCACCCACAGCCCCAGGTGGTTGAGCGCCGGGTCCTGGACGCGGGGCTTGCCCTCGGGGTTGATGGGCTGCATCAGGTCCACCTCGACCTTGAAGGGGCCCGCGCCCGCCGTGACGATGTCCTCGTCCACGTTCTCGCGCTCGCTGCGGTAGTTGCCGTGGGGCTCGAGCCCCAGCAGGTCCACCCAGAGCCCGCGCAGGGCCCCCTTGTCGAGTCCACCGATGGCGATCTGCTGAATGCCCAGGATGCGGAATGGCCGTGTGTGCATGTCCCGCGCACGCTCTCAAAGAGCCACCGCGCCGGCAAGCCAGCGCCTCGGGACGGCCTCCTGGGCCCCCGGGCTGTAGGAAGCTGAACGTCCCGGAGGCGTTCAGTGCTGGCCAGGTGGCCGTCAAAGCTGCTGCTCCCCCTGGCGTGCCGCATTAGCCTCGGGGACGACCCACTTTCAGGAGCACCCCGTGCCTGCCACTCCCGATGCGGCCCTTTTCGTGACCTGCCCGCCGGACGTCTTCCGCCGTGCCAGCGAAGAGGCCCTGGCCCAAGCCCGCTCCGGCATCGAGCGCTTCAAGTCCCTGCCCGCGCCGCGCAACACGCGCGAGGCCCTCGAAATCTACGACGAGGCCACCGCCGCCCTCTCGGACGCCAGCGCCCGCGCCAGCGTGGTGCGCCACAGCCACCCGGACTCGGCCATGCGCCAGTCCGCCGAGGCCTCCGAGCAGGAACTGGAGAACCTCGCCACCGAAATCTCCCTCGACCGGGGCGTGTATGACGTCATCGCCTCGCTCGATGTCTCCCAGGAGGACGCGCCCACGAAGAAGTGGGTGGAGAAGCTCCTGCGGGACTTCCGGCGCTCGGGCGTGGACCGCGACCAGGCCACCCGGGACCGGGTGAAGGCGCTCCAGGAGGAGCTGGTCCGCATCGGCCAGGAGTTCGACCGCAACATCCGGGGCGATGTGCGCACCGTGGAGCTGCCGCCCTCCGCCCTGGAAGGGCTGCCCGCGGACTATGTGCGCTCCCACCCCCCGGGCGCGGACGGCAAGGTGCGCATCACCACCGACTACCCGGACCTCGTGCCCTTCATGACGTACGCGAAGGACGGCACGGCGCGCGAGAAGCTCTGGCGCGCCAACCGCTCCCGCGCCTACCCGCGCAACGTCCCGGTTCTCCAGAGCCTGCTGGAGCGGCGCCACGAGCTGGCCTCGCTGCTCGGCTACGCGAGCTGGGCGGCCTACGCCACCGAGGACAAGATGATCCGCAGCGAGCGGAACGCCGGGGACTTCATCGAGAAGATCGCCGCCGCCTCCGGCGAGCGCTGCCGCCGCGACTACCAGACGCTGCTGGAGCGCAAGCGCAAGGACGGCCCGGGCGCCCGCCAGGTGGACCCGTGGGACCAGGGCTACCTGGATGACCGGGTGAAGGCGGAGCAGTACAGCTTCGACTCGCAGGCCATCCGGCCCTACTTCGAGTACACGCGCGTGAAGGAGGGCGTGCTGGGGCTCACCGCGCGCCTGTTCGGCGTGAACTACCGGCGGCTCCCGGATGCGCCCGTGTGGCACCCGGACGTGGAGGCGTACGACATCTTCCAGGGCGACACGCAGGTGGGGCGCTTCTACCTGGACATGCACCCCCGGGCCGACAAGTACAAGCACGCCGCCCAGTTCACCCTGGCCACCGGCAAGAGGGACCGCCGCCTGCCCGAGGCGGTGCTCATGTGCAACTTCCCCAAGCCCGGCGCCGAGCCCGCGCTGATGCTCCACCGGGACGTGGAGACGTTCTTCCACGAGTTCGGCCACCTGCTGCACCACCTCTTCGGCGGACACACCCCCTGGGCGGGCCTGTCCGGGGTGCGCACCGAGTGGGACTTCGTGGAGGCGCCCTCGCAGATGCTGGAGGAGTGGGCGCGGGACGTGGCCGCGCTGCAGACCTTCGCCAAGCACCACGAGACGGGCGAGCCGCTGCCCGCGGAGACCATCGAGCGCATGAAGCGCGCGGATGACTTCGGCAAGGGGCTGCACGTGCGCCAGCAGATGTTCTACGCGGCGCTCAGCCTGGAGCTCTACCGCCGCGAGCCCAAGGGGCTGGACACCACCGCGCTCGTGCGAGAGCTGCAGGGCAAGTACACGCCGTTCCCGTACGTGGAGGGCACCTACTTCCACCTCTCCTTCGGGCACCTGGATGGGTACTCGGCCATCTACTACACGTACATGTGGTCCCTGGTCATCGCGAAGGACCTCTTCACCGTGTTCCAGGACCAGGGGATGCTCAACCCCGCGCCCGCGCAGGCCTACCGGCGCGCGGTGCTGGAGCCCGGAGGCTCCAAGGACGCCGCGCTCCTGGTGAAGGACTTCCTCGGCCGCGACTACGACTTCCGCGCCTACGAGACGTGGCTCAACGCGGGGTGAGCCACGTCCCGGGGTGAGGCGTCGCGGGCCCTCGCAGGGGAGGGCCCGCGCAGGCTCAGGACTCCACGGGGGTCTGCTTCACCCGCCAGATCTCCTCCGCGTACTGCCGGATGGTGCGATCCGAGGAGAAGATGCCGGCCCGGGCCACGTTGAGGATGCACTTGCGCGTCCAGGTGTCCGGGTCCAGGTAGGCCCGCGCCACGTCCTCCTGCTTCGCGCGGTAGGACTCGAAGTCCGCCAGGACGAGGTAGCGGTCCTCCTCCAGCAGGCTGTCCACCAGCGGCTTGAAGAGGTGCTTGTCCTCCGGCGAGAAGAAGCCCGAGGAGATGAGATCGATCGCCTCCCGGAGCTCCTGGTGCTGGTGGTACACCTCGCGCGGCCGGTACCCGTGGCGCTTGCGCTCGATGACCTCGTCCGCGGTGAGCCCGAAGAGGAAGAAGTTCTCGTCGCCCACCTCGTCGCGGATCTCCACGTTGGCGCCATCCAGCGTGCCCAGCGTCAGCGCGCCGTTGAGCATCAGCTTCATGTTGCCCGTGCCGGAGGCCTCCATGCCCGCGGTGGAGATCTGCTCGGACACGTCCGCCGCCGGGATGATGCGCTCGGCGAGGCTCACCCGGTAGTTGGGCAGGAACAGCACCTGCAGCCCCGTGGTGCCCGCGTCGCTGTTGACCACCTCGGAGATGCCGTTGATGAGCCGGATGATGAGCTTGGCGGACTGGTAGCCCGGCGCCGCCTTCGCCCCGAAGAGGAAGGTCCGCGGGTGGATGATGGTGGAGGGGTCTCTCCGGGCCCGCATCCACAGCACCACGGTGTGCAGCGCGTTGAGCAGCTGGCGCTTGTACTCGTGCAGACGTTTGATCTGCACGTCGAAGATGGCCTCCGGGTTGAGGTCCACCTTGCACAGCTCGCTCACGTACTGGGCCAGGTCCTGCTTGTTCTGCTGCTTCACCTCGCGGAACGCCTTGCGGAAGGCCGCGTCCTGGGCGTGCTCCTCCAGCTTGCGCAGCTTGTCGAGGTCCGTCTCCCAGCCGTGGCCGATCCGCGAGGTGATGAGCTTGGACAGGCGCGGGTTGCACCACGTCAGCCAGCGCCGGGGGGTGACGCCGTTCGTCTTGTTGTTGAAGCGCTCCGGGTACATCGCCGCGAAGTCCGTGAGCACGTCGCGCCGCAGCAGGTCCGTGTGCAGCGCCGCCACGCCGTTGACGCTGTGGCTGCCCACCACCGCCAGGTGCGCCATGCGGATCATCTTCTCGTGGCCCTCTTCCACCAGGCTCATCCGCTGCATCCGCTCCTGGTCGAACGGGTAGCGGATCTGCACCTGGCGCAGGAAGCGCTGGTTGATTTCGTAGATGATCTCCAGGTGCCGGGGCAGCAGGCGCTCGAAGAGCGTCACCGGCCACTTCTCCATGGCCTCCGCCAGGAGCGTGTGGTTGGTGTAGCCGAAGGTCTGCTGGGTGATGTGGAACGCCTCCTCCCAGCCCAAGCGCTTGTCATCCACCAGCACGCGCATCAGCTCGGCCACCGCGATGGCCGGGTGCGTGTCGTTGAGCTGGATGGCCGCCTTGGCGGGGAACTGCCGGAAGTCCGTGTGCGTCTTCAGGTAGCGCCGGACGATGTCCGCGATGGAGCACGCGACGAAGAAGTACTCCTGCTTGAGCCGCAGCTCCTTGCCCGCCTGGAACGCGTCGTTGGGGTAGAGGACCTTGGAAATCACCTCCGAGTCGTTCTTCTCCACCACCGAGCGCTCGTAGTCGCCCGCGTTGAACAGCAGCAGGTCGAACTCCTCGCTGGCGCGCGCCTGCCACAGCCGCAGGGTGTTGACGGTGTTGTTGCCAAAGCCGGCGATCGGGGTGTCGAAGGGCACGCCGATGACCGTCTTGCCGCCCACCCAGCGCGCCGCGGACTGGCCATCCGCGCCGCGGTAGTGCTCCACGCGCCCGAAGAAGCGCACGGGCACGGCCTTCTCCGGCCGGACAATTTCCCAGGGGTTGCCGAACTTCAGCCACTCGTCGGCGCGCTCCACCTGGTGGCCGTTGACGAAGTCCTGCGAGAAGATGCCGAACTCGTAGCGGATGCCGTAGCCCATGCCCGGGTAGGCGAGGGTGGCCAGCGAGTCCAGGAAGCACGCGGCCAGCCGTCCCAGGCCGCCGTTGCCCAGGCCCGCGTCCGGCTCCATCTCGATGAGGGTGGTGAGGTCCACCCCCACCTCGCGCATGGCCTGCTCGGCGGCCTCGTACATGCCGGTGTTGATGAGGTTGTTGCCCAGCGCCCGGCCCAGCAGGTACTCCGCGGACAGGTAATAGGCGCGCTTCACGTCCTGCTCGTAGTAGGTGCGCGCCGTCTTCACCCAGCGGTGGGCCAGCCGGTCCCGCACGGCGAGGGACAGCGCCATGAACCGGTCATGCGCGGTGGCAGTCTCAGGGTTCTTCCCGCGCGAGAAGCGCACGTGCTCCAGAAAGCCACGGCGTACGTTCTCGGGCTCCCGGCCGGTGCGAGAGGCATCCTCGTCGGGGGTCTGCGGGGAGCTGGGGGGGGTGGACCTCAGCGGTTCAGCCATCGGAAAAGCGTCCTCTCAGTGGAACCACCCTGGGGGTCATGGAAGCCAAGGCGGCCGGTAAAGCCGGTTTACCCGACTGGTGTCTGCGGCTCCACCCTTCCGTGAACCTCTGCTAGAAAGCACGTCAGGACACCGGGGGGCCCACCTGAGTTGACTGACCGAGGCCCGGATTGCATGCCCAGCGACAGCCATGAGCTCCAGCAGCGCCTGGCCTTGGTGCAGCCAACACACATGGTGAGGGGGTTGGCCTTCAACGCCGTGCTGGCGGTGGTGGCTGCCCGCCAGGGGGACGAGGCCGCCGCGGCGCTCGTCCAGCGCGTGGGTTTGCCGCGCTGCGTTGATTTCTTTTCCTACCCGGCGGGCGACTTCCTGAGGCTGCTGTTCGCCACCGCGGACCTGCTGGAGCCGGAGCTGGGCTCGACCGAGGCGGTCTGGCAGGCGTGCGGCGCGGCGTGCCTGGAGCACTTCTTCTACATGTCCACCGTGGGCCGGGCGCTGGCGAAGCTCATCGGCCGGAATGATCCCCGGCGCGCTTTCTCCTACACGCCCATCGCGTACTCCACCCTGGTGAACTACGGCTCCCACGACTGCCGGGACATGGGCGCGCACCGGCTGCGGCTCGTGTTCAAGGGCGACATGCAGCCGGCCGCGTTCCACGAGGGCACGCTGCGCGCCGCGCTCCAGGTGGTGGGCGTGGAGGGCACGGTGAAGTGCACCCCCCACGCGCTGGAGCACACGGAGTTCCTGCTGGAGTGGGCCTGAGCGGGCCTCAGGGGGCCGCGCGCGGGCCCGGCCCGGCGGAGGCGGCCGAGGCGGCCACGGACACCGAGTCGAGCTGCGAGGCCAGCACCTGGACCTTGGACAGGTAGTCGGGCAGCAGGGTCTTGGCCAGAGGGTCGGCGCGGGGGAACTTCTGGTTGAGCGGGTTGACGAACTGCCCGCCGCGCTTGAGGGCGAAGTGCAGGTGGGGGCCGGTGCTGCGCCCGGTGTTGCCCGAGTAGGCAATCACCTGCTTCTGGCTCACCCGGGCGCCCGCGCGCACGCCGGCGCCGAACTTGGACAGGTGCAGGTAGCACGTCTCGAAGCCGTTGGTGTGCCGCACGCAGACGGTGTTGCCGCCCGCGCCCGTGTGGGCCGCCGTCGTCACCGTGCCGTCGGCCACGGCCCACACCGGGGTGCCAATGGGCGCGCCGTAGTCCACGCCGTTGTGGTTCTTCAGGTACTTGAGCACCGGGTGGAAGCGCGAGCCGAAGCCGCTGGTGACGTGGGCGTACTTCAGCGGGCTCTTGAGGAATGTCTTGCGCGCGCTCGAGCCATCCTCCTGGAAGTAGGTGGCCTGGCCGTCCGGCAGCGCGTAGCGGAACACCCGCTTGGTGCCCACCAGCCCGCCATCATAGGCGGCCGCCAGCACCTCGCCGTAGCGCAGCACGCGGCCCTTGGAGACGAACTTCTCCACCAGCGCGCGCGCCCGGTCTCCCTTGCGCGTGTCCCGGTAGAAGTCGATGTCCCAGGCGAACACGTCCGCCAGCACCATGCCGATGCCCGGGTCCTCGCCGGCCGCCAGCGCCGCCTCGTAGAGCGAGGTGCTGATCTCCAGCGTCACCAGCGCCACCTGCTTCTCCACTTCGATGGTGCGCTTGCTGCCCACGTACTTCTCGCCATCGCGGCGCACCTGCCACTCATCCACGGTGCTCTGCCGGTAGTCGAAGAAGTCCAGCTCCCCGTTGCGCATCACCAGCCGGAACTGGTCGCCTACCCGGGACTTGCGGAAGTCGAACACGCCCTCCAGCGCGGAGATGACCGCCTCCACCTGCGCGTCCGGCAGCGCCGCGTTGTGCAGGGCCTGCGCGAGCGTCTGCCGCGGCTCGATGCGGCGGTTCCTCACTTCATAACGGGACGAGGCGGAGGCAAGCGGCGCGGCGAAGAGGGCCGCCAGGCAGAGCAGGGGGGCGAATCGCATGGGCTACAGGAGTGTAGAAGAGGCGCGCGCCCATTCCCAAATCCTGGCCGGGGAATTTCACGTGCCCGCCTGGCCGCCTGCTCCGGGCCGGGGCCTACTCCCGCTGGCGCTTGAGGCGCTGGTACTCCTGCCACGCCGTCTCGGCCCGGGCGAGGATGCGCGTGAGCTCCTCCTCCTCGGCGGAGAGGGGCTCGTCGGGGACGGACTCGCCGCCTTCCGAGGTGCCCACGGAGCCGCCCTCGGCCGCCGCGTGCGCCAGGCGCATGGCGGCCGACTGCGTCGCCAGGCCCGGCCAGCTTGTCCGGCCGCGCTCGATGCTCACCTCGGCCCAGGGCTCGTCCGAGGCGTTCTCCAGCGGATCAAACACCAGCCGCGCGCGCAGGTCGCCCAGGAAGCGCACCATGAGCGAGCCCAGCACCTGCTGGAAGAAGACGCCCCTGGCGTCATGGAGGATGCAGATCTCGATGAGCTCCGCGCCCTCGCCGTCCAGGCGGAAGCGCAGGAAGCTCTCCTGCCCCTCGTGCTCCAGCGTCACCGTGCCGTCCTCTTCGCGGTCCAGCCGCAAGGGAAGGGCGTTGCGCTGCTCGCCCGGCATGCGTTCCAGCACGAGCTTGGGAAGCTCCAGCCGGAAGGACAGCACCTCCACTGCCTCGATGCGTGTGCCCATCCTTTTCGTCGCTCCGGTCGCCGGGCCCCCCCTGGGGACGCTACAGGTCGACCTTCTTCTCCGAGTGGTTCTGACCGTCGTAGCGTAGCATGACACCCTTGCCGTCGTACCGGGTAACGATGTTGACGGGCCGGCGCCACAGGGCTTGCAGGTTGCGCAGCGTCTCCCGGGCGTAGTCCCCCTTCAGGTCCTGCCCGTCGTGCTTGTGCGCCATGAGCAGCTCGCTGCGGTTCTCGAAGTTGCCGTCCACCACCTCGATGATGGGCTGGCCGAAGTTCGTCAGCCCCTGCAGCAGCTTGGACTTCACCTTCCGGAACTCCCGGTCCAGGATTTCCCAAGAATTCCGCTTGTCGTTGAAGCCGTAGACGAACAGCTTCTGCTCCAGGGCGAACTCGGCGGTGAGGAAGGTGTCGATGAAGGTGATGTCGTTGTAGTGCTTGCGGACCTCGAAAATCTTCTCGCGCCCGGCGCCCAGCTTCTTGTCCCAGGTGCTGCGGGCCCGGAGATCATCGCACTCGTCCCACTCCTTGCCGAAGCGGCCCTTGTTCCACCGGTCCTCGATGTCCCGCCACAGCTCGATGCCGAGCTTGTACGGGTTGAGGGAGCCGGGGCGGGTGCTCATGGTGCCCGAGTGCCGGTCCGCGTAGTCGATGATCTCGTCATCCTTGAGGGCCCGGCGCGTCATGATGGTGGAGTGCCAGTAGCTGGCCCAGCCCTCGTTCATGATCTTCGTCTGGCCCTGGGGGGCGAAGTAGTAGGCCTCGTCGCGCAGGATTCCGAGGATGTCCGCCTCCCACTGCTCCAGGGGGGCGTGCTCCAGGAGGAAGAAGAGCACGTCGCGCTGGGGGCGCTCGGGGAACTTCTTGGCCTTCTGCTTCTCCTCTTCGACCTTCTTGCGCTGGGAGTCGAGGAACTCGGAGGGGTTGATGAAGCCGCGCATGTACTCGCGGTTGACCTTGAAGCCCTCCACGCGCTCGTTGCTCTTGGCCTCGTCCTCGGCCCGCTTGGGGTCCGGGTTGCGGCGGATGTGCGGGGCGTGCTGGTCGATGAGGTTCTCGAGGCTGAGCGCCTTGTCGATGAAGTCCTCGACCTTCTCGACGCCGATCTTGTCGATCCACCGCCGCACGCGCGTGGCGTGGTTGGCCATCTCGTCGATCATCCGCCGGTTGGTGTGGCGGAACGAGAAGTTGTTCTTGAAGAAGTCGCAGTGCCCGTACACGTGGGCCATCACCAGCTTCTGGTCCACGTCCGCGTTGCTCTCCAGGAGGTACGCGTAGCAGGGGTCGTTGTTGATGACGAGCTCGTAGATTTTCGACAGCCCGTACTCGTAGCCCTTGGAGAGCTGCTCGTACTCCATGCCCCAGCGCCAGTGCGGGTAGCGGTTGGGGAAGCCTCCGTAGGAGGCCACCATGTTCATCTCGTCGTAGGTGACCACCTCGAAGATGGTCTCGAAGAAGTCGAGGCCGAACTCGCGAGCGTGGCCCAGGATCTCCTCGTTCAGCGCGGCCAACCGGGGGGTGAGGCTCTTGGGCATGGGGGAAGTGCTCCGTGAGGCAGGGGAGGGGGCAAAGCCTCAGCGGCCCTTGCCGAGGAAGTCCTTGATGGAGTTGTAGATGGCGTCCTTGTCGGTGATCTCGCTCAGGGCCACGTTCTGCTGGGCGCCCACCGCCTCGCGCAGATCCTTGATGAACTGCCCGCTGCCGTAGGGGCTCTCCACCTGGCCGTAGGCGAACTGGTTCACCGTGGGCAGGATGTCGTTGCGCAGCATGTCGATGCACTGGCGCGTGTCGTCCGCGCTCCAGTTGTCCCCGTCCGAGAAGTGGAACGGGTAGATGTTCCAGGCGCTCTTGGGGTAGTCGGCCAGGATGATGTCCCGGCAGAGCTTGTAGGCGCTGGAGATCATCGTGCCGCCGGACTCGCGGGTGTGGAAGAACGTCTCCCGGTCCACCTCGCGCGCCACGGCGTCATGGATGATGTAGCGCGCCTCCAGCCCCTTGTACTGGTGGCGCAGCCACGTATCGAGCCAGAAGCTCTCCACGCGGACAATTTCCTTCTGCTCGTCGCCCATCGAGCCCGACACGTCCATCATGTAGATGATGACCGCGTTGGTCTCCGGCAGGTCCTGCAGCTTGTAGCTGCGGTAGCGCCTGTCCTCCCGGGTGGGGATGATGACGGGGTTGCGCGCATCGTAGGTGCCGGTGGCGATCTGCCGCTTCAGGGCCTGCTTGAAGGTGCGCTTGAAGTGGCGCAGCGACTCGGGGCCCGTGGTGTTGATGCCGGTGTAGCGGATGCGCTGGGTGACGAGCTTCTCGTTGTGCCGCCGCTCGATGTGCGGCAGCTGCAGCTCCTCACCCAGAATCTGGGCCAGCTCGTCCAGGGTGACGTCGACTTCCAGGGCGTGCTCGCCCTCACCCTGGCCGGCCTGGTGCCCGTCCCCGGGCTGCTGCTGCCCGGGGCCGAGCGACTGACCCACCTCACCCTCTCCCTGCCCCACGCCGCCCTGCTCCTTGTGGCCGTACTTGAAGCGCGGGATGTCGATGAAGGGGATGGGGATGGAGATGGCATCCTTGCCCTTCTTGCCGAGCATCTCGCCCTTCTGCACGTACTTGCGCAGGTTGGCTTTGATTTTGCCCCGGACGATGGCCTTGAAGCGGGAGTGGTCCTGGTGGATCTTCAGCGACACGTTTACTCCTTCGCGTCTCCGCGGGCGAAGATGCTCGCCACGAAGTTGAGCACGTCCGTGGAGCAGATCTCGCAGTAACCGTAGTTCTTCATCATCCGGTCCTTCACGAGATCAATCTTCTCCTGGGTCTCCTTGTCCACCACGCTCGAGACGAGGTTCTTGAGCTTGATGCTGTCCTTCTGGTCCTCGAACAGCTTCAGCTCCAGCGCCTTGTGCAGCCGCTCGTTCGTCCGGTAGTTGAAGGTTTTTCCCTCGACGGCCAGCGCGCCGATGTAGTTCATGATCTCCCGGCGGAAGTCGTCCTTGCGGCTCTCGGGGATGTCGATCTTCTCCTCGATGGAGCGCATCAGCCGCTCATCCGGCTCCTCGTAGAGCCCGGTGTACTTGTTCTTGACCTTCTCCTTCTGGGTGTAGGCCTTGATGTTGTCGATGAAGTTGCCGCACAGCTTGGAGATGGCGTCGTCATCGGCGCTGATGGCGCGCTGGACCTCGTTCTTGACGGTGTCCTCGTACTCCTGCTTCACCGTGGTGAGCAGCTCCTTGAAGCGCTTGCGCGCATCCTCGCTGTTGATGAGCGAGTGGGTTTTCAGGCCCGCGTCCAGCTCGTTGAGGACCATGAAGGGGTTGATGCAGCCCTCGCCCTTGTCGCTCACCAGGGCGTTGGAGATCTTGTCCTGGATGTAGCGCGGGGAGATGCCCTCCAGGCCTTCCCGGATGGACTCCTTGCGCAGCTCCTTGATGTTGTCCTCGGTGAAGTTCGGAAGCGTCTTGCCGTTGTAGAGCTTGAGCTTCTGCAGGAGCGACAGGTTGTGCTTCTTGGGCTCCTCCAGGCGCGTCATCACCGCCCACATGGCCGCCATCTCGAGCGTGTGCGGGGCGATGTGCTTGCCCTTGATGGCGCGGGAGTTGAAGTCCTTCTCGTAGATCTTCACCTCCTCGCCCAGCTTGGTGATGTACGGGATGTCAATCTTCACCGTACGGTCGCGCAAGGCCTCCATGAACTCGTTGTTCTCGAGCTTCTTGTACTCGGGCTCGTTGGTGTGCCCGATGATGACCTCGTCGATGTCCGTCTGGGGGAACTTCTTCGGCTTGATCTTGTGCTCTTGCGAGGCGCCGAGCAGATCGTAGAGGAAGGCGACATCCAGCTTGAGCACTTCCACGAACTCGATGACGCCGCGGTTGGCGATGTTGAACTCGCCGTCGAAGTTGAAGGCGCGCGGGTCCGAGTCGGAGCCGTACTCGGCGATCTTCCGGTAGTTGATGTCACCGGTGAGCTCGGTGGAGTCCTGGTTCTTCTCGTCCTTGGGCTGGAAGGTGCCGATGCCCACGCGGTCCTTCTCGCTGAAGATGAGCCGGTTGACCTTGATGTGGCTGATCACCTTGGCGAAGTCGCCCCCGTACTGCGTCATCAGGTCCTTGAAGACGAAGCGGCAGGCGGGGCACAGCTCGCACCCGGAGGGGATGGTGTAGCCGGACTCGGGCGGGGACAGCTCGGCGTAAATCTTCGAGCGCCACTCGCGGGGAATCAGGTTGAGCGGCTCCTCGTTCATCGGGCACTTCATCTTCTCCTTGACGGTGGTGCCATCCGGCAGCTTCTTGTCGGTGGTCCAGGAGAAGGTGTAGGCGGCGCCCTCGGGCGCCTTGGAGTACTCCTCCATGCCCTTCTTGAGGAGGCGGGCGATGGTGGACTTGGAGGAGCCCACCGGGCCGTGCAGGAGGATGACGCGCTTCTCGGTGCCGTAGCCCTGGGCGGCGGACTTGAAGACGTTCACCAGCTTCATCAGCGGCACGTCGAGGCCGAAGATGGCGTCCCTGCCGCCGAACTTCTCATCGCTGAAGAAGTGGTAGCGCGTGAGCTTCTTCTTGTTGTCGATGTACTCCGACTTGCCGTGGCTGAGGATCATGTCGTGGATCCTCTGGTAGGCGGTGCGGGTGATTTTGGGGTTCTTCCGGACCAGCTCCAGGTAGTCCTCGAAGGAGCCCTCCCAGTTGAGCTCCGCGTAGGTCTTCGTGTCCTGGAACGCGGCGATCTTCGAGACCCACGAAACTTTCTCAGCGTCCTTCATGTCTCTCCCTCGCGGGCCCGCCGGGGGCGCGGGGGTACGCGCGCACGGAGAGCCAGAATTTGAACCTGGGGGGCTGCCCTGCCATTCCGATCTGATTCACCCCGCCACCGGGTCCCGTCAACGTCGGTCTTGGTGCCCCTTCGGGACCCCGCCGCGGAGTGGGACCGCGTGGTCAGCACGTGTCGGGGTGTCCCTTGGGGAGGCACATCCTTCACGGGGTGAAAAGGCACGATGATTATAGGGGCCCTGGCCCCGGCGGGTAGGGTCCTGACACCGGAAGCCCTCTTCGTGAACGTCCGGGACCGGTGAATCCGGGCTGGGAGACGTTCAGTTGTGAGCCAAAGCCCCCGTCATCCCCTGGTCCATAACGGCGCGCGTGGGTAGCGCGCAATGCCGGGTGTGGGGAAGAGGCGCAGGTGGAGCGCACGGGCAGAGCGCTTGGTTTTGGGGCTTGCCTGCGTATTCTCCCGCGCCGCATGGCGTCCGCTCTGTCCCCTCTGTCCGTGCCGTCCCTGCCGGTGAGCCCCGCCCGGGGGCCGGTCTCCGAAGGCGAGCCGAAACGGGGGTGGCTCCTGGGGCTGCTGCTCGTGGCGGCCCTGGTGCCCCGGCTGGTGGTGTTCCCCGTCAACGAGAACTATTACGGGGACGCGGTGGTGCGCACGGAGCTGGCGGAGCGCTGGCTGCGTGCCCCTCACCTCATCGAGTCCTTCAAGGACGGGGCGATGCAGTTCGGCCCCTTGCACTTCTACCTCGTGGGCGCGGCGCTGCTGGTGCTGGACCGGGAGGATGCGGGCCGGGCGATCAGCCTGCTCTTCGGCGTGCTGTCCGTGCTGCCGCTGTTTGGCCTCACGCGCCGCTTCTTTGGCTGGAAGGCCGGCGTGTGGGCCTGTCTGGCCTTCTCCCTGTGGGGAATGCACCTGCAATTCTCCACGACGGCGGGGAGCGAGGCGGTGTCGCTCTTCTTCATGCTCTGGGTGTTCGCGCTCTTCGCCCAGGCGCTGCAGGAGGGGCGGTTCGGGCCGCTGTTCGGGGCGGCCCTGGTGCTCAACCTCGCGTGTGCCATGCGCTACGACGCGTGGATGTACATCCCGCTCCTGGCGGCGATGCCGCTCTTGTGGCGCGAGGACCGGGTGTCCGGCGTGACGATGGCGGTGACGTTCGGCCTGCTGTGCCTGCCGTTTCCCCTGGCGTGGATGCAGGGCAATGAGCTGGCCCACGGCCATCCGCTCTTCCCCATCCATTATATCGACGAGTTCCACCGCGCCTGGAGCGCCAGCTCGGCGGGTGGGGCGAAGCATTGGGGGTTCCGGGCGCAGGGGCTCGTCTTCTGGCCCGCGGTGGCCCTCTTCACGCTCACCCCCGGGGTGGCGCTGTTCGGCGCGGTGGGCATGGTGAAGGCGTGGAAGGAGCGGCCGGAGCTGCGGTGGGTGGTGCTCGCGGCGCTGGTGCCCACCGCGTACTACACGTTCCGGAGCGCGGTGCTGCTCAACTTCGTGCCGCTGGGGCGCTTCACGGCGCTCCAGGTGGTGTTGCTGCTGCCCTTCGTGCTGTCCGGCTTCCAGGCGTGCGTGGGGGCGTGGGGGCAGGGGGCGCGCCGGGCCGTGGCGGGGGGCGCGATGGCGCTCGCGGTGGGGATGCCCGTGGCGCTCGGGCTCTACACCTTCCGCGCGGAGGGCGGGCCCCGGGACGGCTTGCGGCCGGTGAGCCCGACGTCCACCAACCCCGAGGCCGTGCGGCAGGCCGCGCGCTTCATCAAGGAGGAGGTGGCCGCGAAGGGGGGCGCCCTGGCGCTCGATACGGACGAGGGCTACCTGGACCTCCAGATCGCCTTCTTCTCCGGGCTGCCCGAGCTGCGCATGGCGCGCCTGCGCTGGGACACCTTCCGCCAGCGCCTCGCGGACGCCCAGCCCCACTACCTCGTGCGCTTCGACGGCGGCGCGCTGGTGAAGGATCCGGGGGTGACGCTGGAGGGCCGCACGCTGACGCTGGACGGCGTGGTGTACGAGGAGCTGGAGGGCTTCTCCCCGCCGGTCCACCTGTACCGCCGCCGCTGACGCGTCAGGGGGCGGAGGCCGGGACGAGGTGCAGCTCCGGCTGCTGGGGCTTGCGGGTCACCAGCCACCGGCCCTGGGGGGAGAGCGCGAGCAGCTCCCCGTCATAGGGAAGGGTGGCGGTGAGGCTCCCGGAGGGCACGGCCCAGAGGCGCACCTGGCCCGCGTCCACCGTGGCGAGCTGGCGTCCGTGGGCCAGAAAGACGATGGAGGAGAGGGCCATGGGGCCCGGGGACACCTCGCCGGCCCGGGCGCCCGTCGCCGCGGTGTAGAGGGTGATGGAGGAGCCGCCCACCCATCCGGCGATCCACTTGCCCTGCGGATCCACGGCGAACTCCGTGGCGGGGTTCGTGCCTTCGAGCGTTCGCAGCGGCTTGCCCGTCGCGAGCTGGTTCACCGAGATGGCCCCGTCCTTGTGGGCGACGGCGATCCAACCCCCCTTGAGCGGCAGCCCGAAGGCCTCGCCGGAAAAGGTGCGCTCCTTCTCCAGGCTCAGGTGGGAGACGGTGATGTCTCCTTCTCCCGAGGTCACCAGCTCCTTGCCCCCCGGGGCGAAGGCCACGTCGTCGGCCTTCAACATCTCGGGGAGGCCGCCCCAGCCGGGCAGCAGCTTGCCGGTGGCGGTCCGCCAGACGCAGACCTGCTCGAACAGGGTGGTGCGCATCACGGAGCAGGACGCCGCGAGCAGCTTTCCATCGGCGCTGAAGGTGCCCGGGGAGGAGATGGAGTCCACCTTCATCTCGAGCGTCCGGCCCTTCTTGCCCGTGGCCACGTCGTAGAGGGTGACGCTCGACTCCGACACGATGGCGAGCTGCCGCTCATCGGGGCTGAAGCTCGCCCCGGTGAAGTCGTACTCGATGGGGATGACGCGGGGGCGAGGCTCCGCACCCGCGCTTCCCCCCGTGAGCAGGAGGAGGAGGGCCGGGAGCACCCGGGAGATGCGCAGGAGCGGCTTCACTCAAGGCTCCGGGTCGTAGTCATCGGCGTGGAAGTCCTCCACGGGCCGGTGCGCGTCGAGCCAGCCCTGGAGGATGAACTGGGCGGCCATCTGGTCGATGACCTGCTTGCGCTTCTCGCGGGTGAGGTCCGCCTCCAGGAGCGTGCGCTCGGCGGCCACGGTGGACAGCCGCTCGTCCCAGTACTCCACGGGCACTTCGAGGGCCTGGCCGGCCGCCTCCGCGAACTTCCGGGAGGCTTCGGCGCGCGGGCCCTCCGTGCCGTTCATGTTGAGGGGCAGCCCGGCCACGATGCGGGACACCTCGTGCTCGCGCGCCAGCCGCACGAGCGCCGCGAGGTCCGCCTTGAGGTTGGTGCGCCGCACGGTGGTGAGGGCCTGGGCCGTGAGCCCCAGCCCGTCCGAGACGGCGACCCCGATGGTTTTGGTGCCTACGTCCAAGCCCAGGGTGCGCATACGCGCGGGACTCTAATCCCAATCCCGGGCCGTGGACTCCACCGTCCGCGCTTCGGGACGGAGGCAGGCCGGGGAGGGGGCTAACCGGCTGGATTCCCTGGCGGTTCCCGAAGGCGAGGCCCCGGCATCGCCGCTGCAATCGGTGGGGCTCACCCAGCGCGGCACCTGGCAAATCCCTGCCCCTTTCGGCCGCGTGGGAGAGGACATGTTCGACTTCATCAAGAACGCGTTGAACGCCTTCGCCGGTCCCATGGCGACGGTGGTCGACCTGGCGGGAGATGCCCTGGGCTTGCCCCCCGTGCTGACCAACTCCATCAAGGCGGCCACCGGGGTGATGACCGGCAACGTGATGCTGGCGGCCAGCGGCATGGCGGGGGTGGCCTCCGAGCTGACGGCCAACCCCTCGGCGCAGACCGAGTACTGCCCGAGCCCGGAGGTGGGCCGGGCGAGCGCGGGCTACGCGAGCCCCCCCTCCACCGCCTCCGCTTCCGCCGCGTCGCGGGGCGGGACGATGGACCCGATGTCCGTCACGTACCGGGATGCGCTGAAGACCCTGGCGGCCAACTTCAGCGTCTTCGACACGCTCCAGGGCAAGAAGGGTGACGGCAAGTTCAACCTGCAGACGCTTCAGGAGGCCGCCACCCACCCGTCGCTGTCCCCCGAGCTGCGGGATGCCGCGCGCTTCTTTCTCCAGCACCCCGAGTACCGGCACGTGCTGGACACGGCGAACAAGGGCGGCAACCCGGACGGCACCTTCAGCCAGCAGGACGTGCAGAAGGCCCTGAAGAAGGTGAACGCCGACATCGCGGCCTATGGCGTGATTGCCCCCCCGGCGCCGTCCCCGGGCTGCCCTCCTCCGGTGTCGAGTCCTCCGCCCGCGGGCCAGCCGGGAGGCCCTGGGAATTGCGCTCCACCGCCCGTGCCCCTGCCCACGCCCCAGCCGTCCCCGGGCTGCGGCGGGTCCTCCGGGAACCTGCGGGACATCCTCAACAACCCGAACATGAGCATGGAGGAGAAGCTCCAGGCCATCCTGATGATGATCACCCGCGACACGGATGATGAGCTGCTCGGGGTGATGTCGGAGATGGCGAGCCTCCGGGAGGAGCGCGCCACGCTGGGCTCGGGAGATGCGGGGCGCGCGGCGAAGCTGGACACGTCGATGGAGCAGCTCAACCTGCGCCTTCAGAAGCTGATGGAGAAGCGCAAACAGATGTTCGACCTGATGAGCAACATCTCCTCCAACTTCAACGAGATGGCCAAGACGGCCATCCAGAACCTGGGCCGGGCCTGAACCACCATGGGACGCATCATCAAGCACCAAGAGGACACGGCGATGGCTCTCTCGACGCAGACCGCGGAGAAGCTGAAGGCCTTTGCCCGGGGGGAGATGACCTGGGCGGAGGTGGAAGGGATGACGTTCGCGGAGGCGAAGGCCATTGCCCAGGTGGGCTGTGAGCTGGCCGCCGCGGGGCGCTACGAGGAGGCGCGCATCCTCTTCGAGGGGCTCGTCGAGGGGAACCCGAAGGATGGCGCCAGCCGTGCCGCGCTCGGCACCGTGTACCAGAAGCTGGGGCGCCAGGAGGAGGCCCTCACCGAGTACAGCGCGGCCCTGGAGTGTGATCCCCGCAACCCGGTGGCGCTGACCCACCGGGGCGAGCTGTACCTGCGCCAGGGCAACCGGCAGGGCTTCACCGACATCTCCCACGCCGTGGAGGCGGACCCCCAGGGCAAGACGGTGGCCGGCCGGAGGGCCCGCGCGCTGGTGAAGGCCATCACGCTCGTGGCGGTGGAGACGATGAAGGGAGCGCCCCGGGCGTAGCGGGGGGGCACGCCGCGGGAGGAGGGCTTTGGGGGAGGCCCTCCTCCCACGGCGGGGCTCACGGTCCGGAGACGGCGGCGATGCGCTCGCTGACGGGCGGGTGGCTCATGCCCTTGAGGATGACCCACCGGGGGGGCTCGGGGTCCATCTTGTTCACGCGGGCGGCCTTCACCAGCATCCGCCGGAACGTGGCCGGGTCGCCCGTGAGGCGCAGGGCATAGCGGTCCGCCTCCCGCTCCCGTTCCCGGGAGAACGCCGCCGACACGGGCTTCGCGGTCAACATGAGGAAGAAGAAGAGCACCGACAGCAGGGGCAGGGTGCGGATGTCCGCGAACCGGGGGGGGCCGAACCAGCCCCGCGTTGCCGCGCGCCGGAGCAGCCGGTCGATGAGGAAGAGCAGGGCCACCAGACAGAGGGCCGCGGCGATGCGGCCCGCCCACTTCGGCTCGTTCACGTGGCCGGCCTCATGGGCCACCGCGGCGAGCACCTCCTCCTCGGTGAACTCCTTCAGCAGCACGTCATTGAGGACGATGGTGCGGGTGGGGCCCTGGCCGGCGAAGTACGCCTGCACCCGCTTGGAGGCGACGGAGGTCTTCTCCACGAGCACATCGGCGAAGGCGATGTCCGCGCGGGCCATCAGCTCGCCGATGCGGGTGCGCAGGGGGCCTGCCTCCAGCGGGGTCTGCTCGAAGTAGACCTGGCTCCGGTAGGGGTCCAGCGCCGAGGACACCAGCATGAGCCCGGCCACGGGCACGCCCAGCACCAGCCACCAGCGCGGCAGCCGGCGCGCCAGGCCGTAGAGCCCGAGCACCAGCGTGACGGCGGCCACGGCCGAGATGCCCCAGGACTTGAGGGTGTCCCACGCGTAGGTGAGCGGGGTGTACGCCGACATGCCGTGGCGGTGTTCGAGGACGTAGTCGAAGTAGACGTCCGACGGGGCGTAGAGGACCTTGGAGAACACGTCCAGGAAGAGGGCGAAGAGCAGGGCCGCTCCCCAGCCGGGCTCACCCCAGAGCCGGTCCAGGGCCCGGAGGAGCACGCGGCTGACGGGGGCGGTGCGCAGGAAGGCGAACCGCTGGCCGAGCCGGGACGCCAGGGCCTGGGCCGCCTGGTAGAAGGGCCGGTTCAAGACCCACAGCAGCAGTGCCAGCACACCCAGGGAGACGAAGGGGTTCACGGCACTGCGGATGTAGTGCGGCAGGTAGTACGCCTTGATCTCGGCGAGCTGCTCGGGCGTGAAGATGGGCTCCATGGGCGGAGCCCCAGGCTATGCCAGCGCGTCTCGTACTGCCCAGCCGCCCCGGAGGACCTCAGGAGTGCGGCTTGGACACGGGCGGCGGGGGAGGCTCGGCCTCGGCGTCCGTCTCCGCGTCCGCGTCCGCCAGGAGCAGCTCCTTCACCTTGCGCAGGCTCTCGCGCGTCCGGTCCACGAAGGCGTTCTGCGAGCCGATGCGCTCGGCGGCCTCCAGCGTCCGCTCATAGACGTTGATGGACTTGGTGAGCAGCACGCGGATCTTCTTGCGCAGCTCCTGGCGGTAGATGCCCACCTCGTCGCCCGTGAGCTCCGGCGGGGCGGGCGAGTTCACCATCTGGTTGTACATGGTCTCGTACATGGTGCCGATCTGCGTGCCGGACGCCGTGGCCCAGTAGCCGTTGCCCACGCGGATGGCGCGCAGGTAGTGGCCCTGGGCGGACAGCAGCAGCTCGGCCTTGTAGTTGAGGTCCGTGGCGAGCGCGTCGCTGCCCTTGAGCGGATTGAGCACCACTTCCTCGTAGTGCAGCCGGTAGATTTCCCCGACGAAGAAGTGGGCCTGGGCCGGGTAGTAGTCGTCCACCAGGTCCTTGTCGTCGAGCGCCTCGTAGTCACTGAGCGCCTTGCGCAGCGAGGCCTCGGCCTGCTCCCGGCGCCCGGACTCCAGCTCGCAGATGCCCAGCTGCACCTGCGCCTCCAGGCGGCGGGCGGGCGGCAAGTCCTTGCGCCCGGCGAGCACCTGGAGCAGCGCCACCGCGTCCTCGAAGCGCTCCATCTGGTACTGCGTCTCCGCCACGCGGAACGCGGCGGCGAGCGCATCGCCCTGGCCCGTGGCCGCGTCCGCCAGCTCGGAGAAGCGCTGGTAAGCCTCCTCCCACTCCTTGAGGCGCTGGTGCGCGAGCCCCGCGTTGTAGAGCGCCTCGCGCCGGTGGCTGCTCTTCGGGTGGAAGTCCGCCAGGCGCCCGAAGTAGCGCGCCGCCTGCTTGTAGTCCTCGGCCGCGAACGCGGAGGTGCCCCCCGCGAACAGCTCCTCGTCGTTGAGGCGCTCCAGCTCGAGGTCGCCCGTCACCGTCACCGGCTCGAACTCCACCTCGTGCCGGGGGGAGGCCGCGCCGTCCGGCCGGGCCGCGCCGCCCGCCGTGCGGCAGCCCGTCAAGCCCATCAGCGCTGCTACACCCACCCACACCCACCGTCGCCACGTGCCTGCCATGTGCGTCCTCTGAGTCGCGTTCACCGGTTCGGCCCTCGCCCACCCCTGGGGTTCCTGACGCCGTCGCTGAGGAGACTGACAGTGGGGCGCATGCGCGGGTTCCGTCCGTGGGCCGCAGCTTAATGCCTCCGGGGCCGCGCGGCTTCCCGGAGGAGGGGCGCCGGCCGCCGGAGAACCGGCTCAGGCGAGCCGTTCGTCGCCCAGCAGATACTGGCCTGCCCGCCACAGGGCGGTCAGGTCATGCACGTCCAGGTCGAAGCGGGGCACCTGGATGATGGGCGTGTCCGGGCAGGCGCTCTGGATGTGGGCGATGCCCTGGGCATCCTGCTCGGCCAGGCTCTTCAGCTCGGCGAGGGTCTGCTCCACCTTGGCCCGCCGGGCAGGGGCCAGCCGGGCGGCGTCCTCCCAGAGCTTCTGGGGAGGCATGGGGTGGATGCGGTTCACCACCACGGCCAGCACCTCCATCTGGTTCTGCTGGAGCAGGCGCTGGAAGTGCAGCACCTCGTCCAGCCGCTCCACCTGGGGGCCGGTGACGAGCACGTAGCCGGTCTGCTGGTCCTTCAGCAGCTCGCGCACGCCCCGGGCGCGCTCGCGGAAGCCCTCGTTCATGGAGGAGAGCGCCAGCATGAAGCTGGAGAGCTCCTGGAGCGTCTCCACGCCGGTGAACTTGGAGAGCGCCTTGGTGACGTAGCTGCTGCCCAGGTTGAAGAGGGACAGGCCGACCTTGCCCGCCTTGAGCGCGGGGGTGAGCAGCCACTTGGCGGCCTCGTTGTCCATGAAGTCCAGGATGCGGTTGGGCGCATCGAGGAAGTCCAGGGCGTGCGCGGTGGGCGGGGTGTCCAGGACGATGAGCTCGTACTCGCTGCGGCGGCGCAGCTCCCACAGCTTCTCCAGGGAGATGTACTCCTGGCTGCCCGCGAGCGCCGTGGACAGCGACTGGTAGTAGCGGTTGGAGAGGATGCGCTCGCGCTGCTCGGGCGGGGCAAACCGGGCGATGAGCTCATCCCAGGTCTGCTTCATGTCCAGCATCATCGCGTACAGGTGGGCCCGGGGCTTCACCCCCAGCCCCTCCAGGACGATGGCGGGCACCTGCGTCTCCGTGTTGCCCAGCATGTTGAGGCCCAGGGCGTTGGCCAGGCGCTTGGCCGGGTCGATGGTGCACACCAGGCTGGAGCGGCCGTCCACCGCGGCGCGCAGGGCCAGGGTGGCGGCGACCGTCGTCTTGCCCACGCCTCCGGAGCCGACGCAGATGAGGACGCGCTTCTGGGCAAGCGCGGGGCCCAGCGCAGAGGGGCTCATGGGGTTCCCACCACCAGGGGCTCCAGGTGCTTCATGATTTCCTCGATGGCGGACCGGCCGAACGAGGGCACGAAGAGCCGGGGCACGGGGTAGACGGGCACGTGGAGGTTGCGCTCCAGCTTGGTGCCCGCCAGCACCGCCAGGGCGGCGCGGTCATGCTGCGTCTTGGCCAGGGTGTACAGCTCCGGGTAGCCGGCCAGCGCCTGCAAGTCGCCGTCGGTGAAGCGCTCGGAGAAGACGGAGTTGAGCACGGCCGCGTGGGTGCGGATGTGCACCTTGTCCCGCAGGGCCGCGTGCAGCTCCAGTGCCTCGTTCACCGGCAGCTCCTCGGGCAGCGCCACCAGCACCGCGGCGGTGATGGCCGGGTCCACCAGCAGGTCGCGCATCTTCAGGGCCTCGCGGGCCATGGGGCCGGGGGGCACCGTGCGCAGCAGCACCTGGGGCACGTTGAGGAAGGTGATGGCGTGGCCGGTGGCGGGCGCGTCCAGGACGATGGTCTCGAAGCGGTCGGTGCCGTCCGGGCGCTTCTCCTGCAGGTGGTAGAGAATCTTGCCGAGCAGCACCAGCTCCTGCAGCGAGGGGATGAAGCGCAGGAAGTAGCGCACCAGGCGGTTCTCGAAGACGGTCTTGTAGAGCGTCTCGAAGCGCAGCGTCATCAGCGCGTACTCGCGCATGGCCTCCTGGGGCCGCACGTCCACGGCCCAGAGGTTCTCCTCCAGGAGGCGGATGTCCGGGCCCGCGGGGGGCACCTCCAGGAAGCGGCTCACGCGCTCCTGGGTGTTCACCTCACACACGAGGGTGCGGCGCCCGGCACGGGCAGAGCGCAAGGCGAGCGCGGCGGCGACGGTGCTCTTGCCCACTCCCCCCTTGCCGGAGACGATCCACAGGCGTTTGTCGAGCAGGCCGGCCATAAACGAGCTTTCCACCGTAAGGACGGTGATGCGGCCTGTCAACGCGGCCGTCACCCGGTGTGGAGCTTGCTTGACACGCCGCGTTGCCCCCCCTCACAGTGCGTGATTTCTCTTCGGCCTCTGGTGCCCTCCTGGCCCCGGACGCGAGGAATCCCTACGGCCATGCTCAAGAACAACCCGGTGATGAAGAAGCTGGTGGAGACGGGCGAGGAGCGCATCGGCAAGATTGCCCAGCAGCTCCTGTCCAACGAGAAGTTCGTCGCCACGGTGCAGACGCTCGTGTCGCGCTCGCTGGCGGCCAAGGGCACCCTGGACACGGCGCTGCGCACGGCCCTCTCCGCGATGAACCTGCCGTCCACGGAGGACCTGGAGCAGCTGCGCACCCGGGTGGAGGACCTGGAGAAGCTGCTCACCTCGGTGGAGAGCAAGCTCGACACGCTGGTGAGCGATCGCAAGAAGTAGCCTCGCAGCAGCAGCCCCCCCGCGCAGCCCCCAGGAGCGGCAAGCCATGCGGCGTATCGCGTTCATCAATGAGAAGGGCGGCACCGGCAAGACGACGCTCGCGGTGAACACCGCCGCGTGGCTGGCCCAGGAGGCGGGGCTGCGGGTGCTCCTGGTGGACATGGACACCCAGGGGCACGCGGGCAAGTCACTGGGCGTGGACGTGCGCACGCTGCCGCGCAACGTCTTCCACCTGCTCACCGACAGCGCCGTGCGCCTGGAGGACGTGGTGCAGCCCACCGCCGTCGAGCGGCTGAGCGTGCTGCCCGCCTACAAGGAGATGGCGGACTTTCCCGTCGCGGTGGCCTCGGATGCGCGCCGCTCGCGCCGGCTCGCCGACCGGCTCGCCCTGGCGGAGGCCGCGGGCTACGAGGCCATCGTCTTCGATGCGCCGCCGTCCATGGGGCTCACCACGCGCAACATCCTGGTGGCCTCCACGGAGGTGGTCATCCCCGTGGCGCTCACGTACCTGTCGCTGGATGGGTGCGCGGAGCTGGTGGAGACGGTCCGCAAGGTGGGGCAGGAGGAGTCCTGCCCGGAGCTGCGCGTCACCAAGGTGGTGCCCACGCTCTACCGCAAGACGGCGCTGGCGGACGCCATCCTGGAGCGGCTGAAAACCTATTTTCCGGACGCGCTGGCCGCCACGCCCCTGGGCATCAACGTGAAGATTGATGAGGCCCAGAGCCACGGGCAGACCATCTGGGAGTACTCCCCCCGGAGCAAGGGCGCGGAGATGCTCGCCGCCATCGCGCAGGAGATTCACGATGCGGCCGCCCCCGGGAAGGACAAGGGACGGCCGCCGCGCGTGGCCTGAGGGAGCTCAGGACTTCGGGCGCTTCTCGATGTCGTCGAGCTTCTTCTCGAGGTCCTCGAGCCGCTGGAGCAGCGCCTGCATGTCGCGGCCGAGCGCCGGCAGGTTGCCGGCGAGGTTCTCGACGGCCTGCTTGACGCGCTCGTCGATCTTCCGCTGCCAGTCCTCGACGGCGCGCTGGCTGGCCTTGAGCAGCTCCGCGGGGCTGATGGCCGACGTGGGGCCCCCGGCGCCCTCCGGCTCGGCGGGCACCTCGGTGGCTTCGCCCGGGGCCGCCTCGTCGCGCTTGTCGTCGCGGCCCAGCAGCTTGTCCAGGCGGGACTCGGCGCCCTCGCGGATGGAGGCCACGCGGGACTCGGCCTCCTCGCGGATGGAGGCCACGCGGGGGGACACCTCCTTCTGGATGAAGCCCGAGATGGACTCGCCGGGGTGGCGGATGATTTCCCGGAGCACCGCGAGGGGCATCTGGTTCTTCTTCTTCTCCTCCTCGAAGATGATCTGGGCGAGCGTCACGGAGGTGAGGTCCTCCTTTGTGCGGTTATCGACAATCCGCACCTCGACGCCGTCCTTGATCATCGCGGCGATCTCATCGAGCGTCACGTACCGGCTCTCGACAGTGTCGTAGAGCTTCCGGTTCGTGTACCGCTTGATGACCTTCGGCTCCTTGCTCGGAGTGCTGGCTTGCTGCTCTGCTTCGCTCATGTTCGGTTCTCCGCCCACGTCCGAAAGCGTTGCGCGTGAAGCGTCGGAAAAAGCAGCCCCTCGTGTAGTGGAGAGGGATGGGGAGAGCAAGCGGGCGCGGTTGCTTGCTCGCAGTGACGGGGCTGGCAGCCTATACTGCCGAACCTGACCGATGATCGTCCAGTGCGAGCAGTGCCAGACGCGATTCAAGATCCCCGACGAGAAGGTGACGGAGAAGGGGGTCAAGGTCCGCTGCACGAAGTGCCAGCATACGTTCCGAGTCTCCCGCGCTCCGGCGGGAGCTACCCCCGGTGCGTCCGCTCCTCCCGTCCCCGGGCCCGCGGACGGGGGATTCGACCCCTTCGAGCGCTTCGGGACCGCCCCCGACCCCAAACCCGGCCACAGTACCCGGCCCGGCTTCTTCGCCGAGGGGGTGGAGGCCAGCCGCCAGGCGCCCGCGGCCCCCGCGGCGAGGCTGCCGCCGAGCCCGTGGAACGCCATGGACTCGGGCTCGGAGGAGGAAATCCACCACGAGACGACCCGCGTCCTGCCCATCCAGGTCCCGCCCGAGGCCCGGCCGCCGGTTCCGGCCCTCCCGCCGCTTCCCGTGGCGTCCGCGCCTGCGCCGGGGCGGCCCGTGGCCCCGGCCGGGTCGGCCGTGACTGCACGCGCCCCGACGAGCCCTCCCATCCCGAAGGCCCCCGCGGGGGCCCGGAGCTCCTCGGTGGGTCTGCCCGCGGTGGCCAAGCCGGCGCCCAAGCCCGCCGTGCCCTCGCCCGCGGTGCCCCCCGCGGCGGACCTGTTCGCCGAGTTCTTCGCGAACCCGGGGGCGGGCCCTGCCGCGCCCCTTCCCGAGCTTCCCCCGGATGCGCCCGCCGCGCGGCCCCCCATTCCCGCGCCCCAGGCCCGGGCCGGGGGGCCGGGCGGGATGAATGCCTCGTTCGGCTTCGGGGACAAGGGCTCCTTTGGCTCCATCGATACGGACCTGAGCGAGCCGGCTCCGGACCTGGGGCCTCCGCCGGAGTTCGATGCCGGGCCCTTCTCGGCCCCGGCGCCCCTCCCGGTGGCGGCGCCTCCTCCCAAGCCCGCGTCCCCCCCCGTGGCGGCCCGCCGTCCCTCGACGGCCGGGATGGCTGCCATCCCAGCGGGGCGCCCCGCGCCGGTGCCCTCCGCCCCCGCGGCGGCCGCGCGGCCCACGCCGTTCCAGGTGCCCACCAGCTCCGCGGCCGCCCCCGTGGCCCGGCCGGCCCCCGTGGCCCCTCCGGTGGCGGCGCCCGCCCCGGTGGCACCCGTGTCCTCGATGCCGTTCATGGACGAGGACCCCTTCGGTTCGTCCGACGTGGACCTGGGCGGGCCGTCGTCCGGCCTGGGGCTCTCCGCGGCACCAGAGCCTGTCCCGGCCCCCGAGGCGGCGCCCGCGCCCACCTCCTTCGCCTTCGCGGAGGATGACCCGTTCGGCTCGGTGGGCGGAGACCTGAGCGCGCCTTCGCAGGATGAGCTCTCCGCGCCCGTGCCCGCCGCCTTGCTGGGCCGCTCGGGCCACAGCGCCGCGCCCCAGGCCCCGCCCGCCGTGGCCCGGCCTGCCCCGGCGCTCGCGCCCCAGTCGTCCGCGCCCGCGGACTTCGACGAGTTCGCCAGCCCGTTCGGGGCCGCGGAGAGCCCCGCGGCGCCTGCTCCCGCGTTCGCGGCTCCGGGTCCCATGGAGTTCGGGATGATGGGGGGAGATGAGCTGGGCGGTGACCCGGCGCAGTCCGAGGCGCCCTCCCTCCCGTTCCAGGATCCGTTCGCCCAGGCGGCGGAGGCCCCCGCTGCGCCGTTCCAGGATCCGTTCGCCCAGGCGGCGGCCGCGGCCCCCGCTGCGCCGTTCCAGGATCCGTTCGCCCAGGCGGCGGAGGCCCGGTTCGCTCCGACGGAGACGGGCCGGCAGATGCTGGGCTCGGCGGACCCGTCGCAGGGCTATCTCACCGAGACCAACAAGAACCCCTTCATCAGTCCCACGGACACGGGGCGCTCGCGGCTCGACCTGCCGCCGCACGGCGAAGAGGTTCCAGGCCTGGAGAGCGGAAGCGCCCAGACCCCCAGTCCGCTGCTGGATGTTCCGTCCCATCAGGACATGCCGGCGGCCCCGGCGGCCTCTCCCGCGCCGAACCTGGCGGCCCCCGCCATTGCCCGCCCCGCGGGCCGGCCTGCGGACATGGGCATCCCCGAGCGGCGCAAGCCGAGCGCCGCGCAGCAGGTGACCGGGCAGGTGGCCTACCTCACCATCGCCGCGGGGTTGCTGCTGGCCCTCACCGCGGTGGGCAGCGTGTACCTCAAGGAGGGCCGGGTGGATGCCTCGGCCCTGTCTCCCTCGACCCTGCTGGCGCTGGTGACGCCCAGCGACTTCGTGGCGCACAACGTCTCGAACGGCCTCTACGACACGCGCGGGGGCGGGGCGGTCTTCTATGTCCGCGGGGACGTGGAGAACCGCTCCTCCAAGCCCGTGCGCATCCGGGTCCGCGCCGCGCTGTACGACGGGGGCCAGCGGGTGAAGGCCACCGAGGGGCTCGCGGGCAAGGTCCCCAACCCCGAGGAGCTCTACGCCGTCACCAACGAGGAGACCTCGGCGCAGCTGCGCACGCAGCTCGACGGTGGGGCCACCACGATTGCCCCGGGCGCGCGCGCTCCGTTCGCGGTGCTCTTCCACGACTTTCCGCAAGAACTCGGCCAGCTCCGGCTCGAAGTGAAGATGGAGGCGGTGCCCGAGGAGAGCGGCAAGCCCTAGCGAGACGCACGCCATGCCCACCCGGGAACAGGCCAAGAACCTCGCTCTGCGGCTGCACGGCCTGAGCGGCAGCGCGGAGATTCTCCGCAAGGCGGTGGCGCGCGAGCTCGCCCGGCACGATCCGCTCGATGCCAACGAGTTCGTCGGCCACCTCATCGCCCTGGCCCGCTCGGGCTGGGAGCCCGCCACCCACCTGCTCGCGGCCGTCACCGCGGCCCTGGGCATGGAGGCGGCGCAGATTCCCTACGCGGACTCGCTGCGGCGGCTCGCCGAGGTGCAGTCCCTGGAGACGGTGGCGGACCTCTTCGCCGAGGGCCCCGCGCGCAAGCAGTTCGATGCGCGCGCGGCGGCCAAGTCGGACGCGAAGGTGTTCACCCAGTCGCTGGGACACCTCAAGCAGCAGGCCCGCCTCACGAGAGACCCCGACCTGCTCGCCCGGCTGGTGACGGCGAGCAACGCCTCCGTGGTGAGCAACGCCCTGCTCAACCCCCGCCTCACCGAGCCGCTCGTGGTGCGCATGGCGGCGCGCCGCCCGGCCCGGCCCGAGCCCCTGGTGGAAATCTGGAAGTCCCCGCGCTGGTCCGCCCGCCACCTGGTGCGCCGCGCGCTCGTCTTCAACCCGTACTTGCCGCCCGAGGTGGGGGCCAAAATCGTCCCCCTGCTCAACGCGACGGACCTGGCCGAGCTGGCGCACGACACCTCGGTGCACCCGTCCCTGCGCGAGCAGGCCGCGCGCCTCCTCGAGGAGGGCGTGGGCAAAGGGCAGGGCGGCCTGGGGGCCTAGTTCTTCTTGGGGTCGGTGTAGTCCGCGTCGATGGTGCCGCGGCGCGAGGGGGGCAGGGGCTTCACGTCCACGAAGTCCTCGCCCTTGGAGGCCTTGCGGAACGAGTAGACGAACTTGCCCATGGCGTTGCCCAGCTGGCCCATGCGCGAGGCGGAGAACACCACCATCAGCACAAACCCAAGGACGATGAATTCTCCAAGGCCCAGCCCCATGCACCTCACAGTGCAGCAAACCCCGGGGCGAGGCAAGCCAACTGTCCATGGGGGACAGGGGGGGACGGAGTTCCCTCGCCGCCCGGCGCGGTTCTGACGCAGACTGCCGGGCATGCTCCTGCTTGCCCACCGAGGCGCCAGCGCCGACGCTCCCGAAAACACCCTGGAAGCCTTCGCCGAGGCGGTGAGACAGGGCGCGGACGGGGTGGAGCTGGATGCCATGGTGTGCGGCTCCGGCGAGGTGGTGGTCTGCCACGATGAGCGGCTGGACCGGCTGGCCCGGCTGCCCTGGGAGGTGCGCACCACGCCCTACTGGAAGCTCCGGCGGGCGGATGTGGGCAGCCCCCTGGGCTTCGCCCCCGCGCGGATTCCCCTCCTGGAGGAGGTGGTGGCGGCGCTGCCCTCGCACTTCCTCATCAACATCGAGCTCAAGTGCGACCGCTTCAACGACGGGGGGCTTGCGGACAAGGTGGCGGAGTTCATCACCCGGGACGGGCTGGCCGGACGGGTGGTGGTGTCCAGCTTCAACCCCTGGTGCCTGTTCCGGTTCGCCGCCGCGGCGCCCTCGCTGCGCCGGGGCTTCCTCATTGATCCGGACAAGCCCTGGAGCCCCCAGGCGTACCTGATGAACCCGCTGGTGTCCTCGCACTCGGTGCACCCCTTCCACGAGGCCTGCACCCCGGAGCGGGTGGCGGCCTGGAAGGCCGCGGGCCTGCGCGTGGCGGTGTGGACGGTGGATGACCCGGGGCGGGCCCGGGCCCTGGAGGCGATGGGGGTGTCCTATCTCATCACCAACCGCCCCCGCGGCGTGCGCGAGGGCCTGAAGCGCGCGGCCTAGAAGTCCAGGCCGAACGAGGTGTTGAAGGTGACGACGCCGGGCACGCCCTTGCTATCGCCGTCTTCTTGGGACGGGTCCAGCTTCACGCTGCCCAGGCGCGTGTAGGAGAACTCCACGCCGAGCTGCAGCACGCCGCCGATGAACCGCACGCCGCCGTAGATGCGCGGGTTGAGGCTGTCGCCGATGTCCACGGGCTCGTAGACGGCGGTGTTGGTGAGGAGCTCCTGCGGCTCCGTCGGGGGCGCCACCGGGGGGTCTACCGGGGGCTCCGATGGTGCTGGTTCGAAGTAAAGGTTGCGCGAGTCCGCGCCGGTGAAGAGCAGGTCCAGGCCTCCGTACGGGGTGAACGTCACCATGCCGCCGACGGGGAACTGCTTGCCCACGCCGAAGTCCAGCCCGGCCGTGGTGAGCCCCAAATCCCTCGCCCCCATGAGCCGGGTGATGTGGCCGCGCACGCCGATGTCCGGCAGGTACGTGAAGCCCTCGTTGATGGCCCACTTCAGCTCGCCGGTGGCGGCGAACAGGCTGCTCTTCTCCACCCAGCCCACGCGCGCGCCCAGCTCCAGCGAGAAGGGCAGGCCCTTGCGGACATGGAGCGCGGGCAAGAGTACCGAGCCCGGCTCTTCTCCCTCGGTAGGGATGGTCACGTCATCGGGCAGGTTGATGACGGACAGCTCCAGGTTGATGTTGAAGCCCGAGTGCCCCAGCGTCTCCGGGGGCATCAGGTTCGTGGACGTGAGCGCCGCGCCGAAGGTGCGGGCGAAGGCTTGGAAGTTCGAGTTCCCGGTGGGCAGGACTGGAGCCGGTTCTCCCTCTGGTGGGGCCGGAATACCGAGCTTCTCAAGCCGCAAGTCGTTGTCATCCGCGTACGCGGGGGCCCCTGACACGAGCAGGGCAAGGGCCCACCATCGGCTGAACGCGTGCATCCTCAAACCGCCTCCCAGGCGCGCGCCGGCAACGGGCGCCGATCCGGCAGGACGCTAACGTGCGTCCACCGAGAGCGTCAATAAAACGGGCGGCCCCCAAGTGGGAGGGGTGAGCCTCCCGGGGAGCCGCCCGGTCACTTCAGAGGGGAAAGCCGCCGCCTACTGCGGCTTCTGGGGCTGGCCCGGGGTGGTCAGCTTCTGCGCCACCTCGGCCGGCCGGCGCCGGATGACCAGCGTCCTGCGGCTGGCGAAGTCCTGCGTCTCGCGCGCCACCACCAGGACGTTGTTGTTGCCCTCCTTCAGCGCGAAGTCCGTGCTGAACGTCAGCTTCTTCGGCTCGGCGCTCTTCGGGTCCACCGCCTTGAAGTAGACCTTCTGGTCGTTGACGAGCACGTACACGTCCAACAGGCCATTGGGGTCCGTCACGTAGCCGGTCAGCGTGAAGCGCTCCCCGGTGGCCATGAGTCCTCCGCTGGCGGTGTCGGCCTCCAGGTGAATCTCCGGCGGCTTCAGCGAGGTGAGCCAGTCGAGCTTCTTGGGCAGCACCGCCTTGCCGGCCTTCACCTCGCGGGCATCCGCCGCCTTGACGAAGGCGAACCGGTCCTCCCCCACGGACACCTTGTAGAAGCCCTTGGTGGAGGCCTCCGCCGTCAGCACCGAGGCGGTGCCCACGCGGGCCACCGGCCGGGCGTTGGCCAGGGGCACGCCGAACAGCTCCGCCTTCTCCGAGACGCGCACCAGGCCCTTCTTCGGCTCCAGCGCCGCCACGGCCGACTCGCGCACCGGCAGCTCCAGCTTCTCGGTGACGAACTCCTCCAGCGGCTCGTCGATGATGGCCAGCTTCAGCGGGAAGGTGTCGCCCTTGTAGCCCTTCTTCACCTCGAACTGGAAGCGCGCGGACTTCGTCTCGCCCGGCGCCAGCGCGCCCAGCTTGAAGCGGCCCTTCTCGATGAAGACGTTCGCGTCGCCCGCGTTCTTGATCTGCGCGAACGAGTCGAGCGCCGGGCCGGTGCCCGTGTTCGTCACGTCCAGCGCCAGGGTGACGCTCTCCCCACGCTGCGCCATGCCGTCCCCGTTGCACGTCTGGCAGGCGTCCAGCACCTGCCAGTTGAAGGAGAAGGAGGGCCGCGGCAGCTCCACGAAGCTCAGCTCGCTCACCAGCGTCTTGGGCAGCGCGCCCTGGTCATCGAAGAACTTCACCGTCACGTCGTCGCGGCGGGAGGTGAGGTCCTTGGGCAGGCGCACCTTCACCTTCCAGGTCTTCTTCTCCCCGGGGTTGATGGCGCCCAGGATGAACTCCCGGCGGTCCAGGAACGCGTTGTCGCTCTCGCTCCAGGCCCGGACGCGCTTGAGCGGCTCGGTGCCCTTGTTCTCGGCCGTCAGCACCATCTCCAGCTCCTCGCCCGCGTGGACCGCCTGGTCCGCGGAGGGCGAGAAGGTGGCCTCGAGCTGCACGTTCTTCGGCGTGGCGCCCGGGCTCCAGTCGGTGCCCAGCGCCGCGAGGGCCGCGTTGATGCGCTGCTCCTCCTCGGCCCGCTTCTGGTCCACGAAGGCCTTGCCCTGCTGGAGCTGCTCCTTGCGGGTGGTCGCCGGGGCGCGCAGCACGAACTCCCGCGCGAAGGTGACCTCGAAGTCCTCCTTGATTTCGTCTTGGCTCTCCGCGTCGAGCTGGTCGTCCAGGTCCTCGCTCTGGCCGGCCACGTCCACGTCGATGAGCGGGTCCTTCTCGCCGTGCTTCGCGTCCTTCTGGGCGACCTTGGGCGCGGCCTTGTCCGCTTCCTTCTCCTTGGCGGCGGCCTGGGCTTGCTGCTTCGGGTCCACCTTCAGGTACTTGAGGCTCTCCCAGGGCTTCTCGCGGTTGAGCACATCCTCGCGCTTCTTGGCCACCGTGGAGGAGTCCGGGTTGCCGAAGTGCTGGTCCAGGTCCGCCTCGCCGATGGAGCGGCGCGGGGCGAACACGTCGATGCGCTCGTCGGTGACGCGCGTGGGCACCAGCTGGATGTCCGGAACAATGCCCACCTCCTGGATGGAGACGTCGCCGGGGGTGAGGTACTTGGCGATGGTCAGCTTCAGTGCGCTGTCATCCGGGAAGTCGTACAGCACCTGCACGCTGCCCTTGCCGAAGGTCTGCCGGCCGATGATGGTGGCGCGGTTGAGGTTCTTGAGCGCGCCCGCGACGATTTCGGAGGCGCTGGCGCTGCCGGCGTTCACCAGCACCGCGATGGGGTAGGCGTCCTCGCCCTCGGTGGGCCGGGCGCGCTTCTCCTCGCGCAGCTTGTCGGACAGGCCCACCGTCGCGACGATGACGCCGCTGGACAGGAACGTGTCGGACACCTGGATGGCCTGCTCCAGGAGGCCGCCGGGGTTGCCGCGCATGTCGAGCACCAGCCCCTTCATCGGGCCGCCCTTCTGCTCGGACTGCTTGCGCAGGTCCGCCAGTGCCGACTCCAAGTCTCTCGTGGTGTTGCCCTGGAAGTTCTTCAGCCGCACGTAGCCCACGTTCTGGGCCAGCAGCTTGTGCTGCACGCTCTCGATGGAGATCATCGCGCGCGCCAGCGTCATCACCCGGGGCTTCTCCCAGCCCTTGCGCTCCACGGTGATGACGATCTTGCTGTCCACCGCGCCGCGCAGCTTGGAGACCGCCTCGTTGAGGTCCATGCTGACGGTGGACTCCTCGCCGATCTTCTTGATCTGGTCGTCCTTCTGGATGCCCGCGCGGTGCGCCGGCGTCTTGGGCAGCACCCGCACCACGGTGAGGTTGCCCTCGCGCATCTGGATGACGAAGCCCAGGCCGCCGAACTCACCCTTGGTGGACAGCTTCATCTCCCGGTACAGCTCCGGGCGCAGCAGCACCGAGTGCGGATCCAACGTCGAGAGCGCGCCGTTGACCGCCGCGTACTCGATGTCGCGCGTGTCCTCGATGCGGCGCATGTTCTTGGAGATGAAGTCGAAGATGTCCTTCAGGGTGAAGGACATCTTCCACAGCGAGTCGACGTGGCTGATGTCGAACTCCTGCTGCTTGCCGTTCACGTTGAGGTTGATCTTCCCCGTCTCCGCGTTGCCCTCGACGAGCACGTCCGGAACGCTCTTCTCCACGTACTCCAGGGAGGCGATCATCATCTCCTTGGGACGGACGCGCTTGGGGTCGACGTAGTTGTCCTTCACGTAGAGGATGACCTTCGTGAAGATACGGGAGGACAGCTCGTGCGAGCCCTTGTCCCCCTTCTGGGCGGCGGTGCCGTCCCAGCCCTGGTTGGCGGCTTGAGCAGCCCCCATCGTGAGGGGCATCGGGGCGCGGTCACCGCCCACGAGGGCCCAGGCGCCGAGCAGGACTGCGACTGCGATGATCCGGCGAAGCATTCGCGGCATGGGTTCATCCAAGCTGGGGTGACGGGCACCCCGGGGTGCTGCGTGAAAAGCTCTTTGAATTCGGGTGGTTGTTGAGGACGCAGCGGGCAGTGAGCAGCCGGGCAAGCCTAATCACGGTCTTCAGGTGCTTCAAGGCGTCCTCTCTTCTGCGTCGTTGAGGAACGTTCCTGGAAAGCAATGCGTTCCCGTCCGCCCGGCCTCAGGGCCTGTGAGGGGGAAGACACCCAGGGCGGGGGTTTATTTCAAGGCGCTGGGGCCGGAGGGGGGGGCAGGTTCCCGGCGGCGATCAGCCCCCGGTAGAGCAGGGTCCCAGCCACTACCGCCACGGGGAGGAAGAAAGTGTTCAGCACCGGAACCCACAGCATCAGGTAGATGCCCGCGCCCATGCCCAGGCAGAGCGCCCGCCGCTCGCGGAGCATGCGGCGGACCTCCGAGAAGGGGTACAGGTGGCGCGTCATGGGGGCGGCCAGGTGCTCGCCGGCCATCCAGATCATCGCCCACAGGCTGCCCAGCACCGTCCACAGCACGCTGCCCAGCCCGGGGATGAGGTGCAGGGGCAGGAGCACGGTGAGCCCCAGCACGAGGAAGAAGACGCGGGCCAGGGTGTGGCCCACCCCCGTCGCCAGGCCCTTGAAGAAAGCCCCCAGGGTGAAGGGGGGGGAGGTGTAGCCGCCGCACAGCTCCTCGGTGGTCTCCGAGAGGGGGTCCATGAGGGGGGCGAGCAAGAGGGGGGGCAGGGTGTTGGCCCCCACCACGAGGAGCACCACGAAGGTGAGCGCCAGGACGAGGTACCAGAGGGCTTGGCCATACCAGGCCTCCGGGCGAGGGAACAGGGCCCCGACGAGCTGCGGGGTGTAGTGCCCGATGAGCCACACCAGCACCACCAGGCTCACCAGGGTGACGAGCGCGCACAGCGCCGAGAGCGCCAGGAGCTTGGGGGCGCGGAAGATGAGCCCCAGGGCGCGGCCCAGCAAGGACACCCCCTGAACAAAGTCCGAGAGGCTGGACCGGGGCGGGAGGGCGGGCACGGGGGAGGAGCGAATCATCCGCGGTACCATGCGCAATTGAGAGCGGCGGGGTCAATCATCGTTATATAGGCGCCGCCATGTCCCTGGACCTCAAACGCGCCGCCGTTGAACCCATTGCTTCCATCGACATGCTCCTGGAGGGCTTCCGGGCCGCGGAGAAGCCACGCGAGGGGCACTTGTTGGGGCTCGAGCACGAGAAGCTCGTCCATCCGGTGGGGGCCGCGCGCCCCGTGCCCTACGAGGGACCGTCCGGAATTGGCGCCTTGCTGGAGAAGATTGGCCCGGCGGGGGGCTACAACCTGTTCCGGGAGACGCCGGATGCGCCCGTCATCGCGCTCCAGCGGGGCATCGAGACCATCTCCCTGGAGCCGGGGGGCCAGCTCGAGCTGTCGGGCAGCCCGTTCCGCACCGCGCGCGAGGCCCACGCGGAGAACCTGCGGCACCTCGCCGAGGTGAAGGCCGCCGGGGGCGAGCTGGGGTTGCAGCTGGTGGCGCTGGGGTACCGGCCCTTCGGCACGACGGCGGACACGCCGTGGATGCCCAAGACGCGCTACAAGATGATGCGGCGCACCCTGCCGGAGCGGGGCCGGCTGGCGCTGAACATGATGTTGATGACCTGCACGGGCCAGGCCTCCTTCGACTGGGCGGACGAGGCGGACTGTGTTCGCAAGACGGTGCTGGTGGCCCGGCTGTCGCCCCTGATGGTGGCGCTCTACGCCAACAGCCCCATTGTCGAGGGCAAGCCCTCGGGGTTCATGTCCTACCGCAGCCGCGTCTGGGACGAGGTGGACCCCACCCGCTGTGGCTACATCCCGGCCTTCTTCGATGGCTCCTTCTCCTACCGGGCGTATGTGGAGTGGGCGCTGGACGCGCCGCTGCTCTTCCTGCGCCGGCGCGGGCAGTACCTCTACCCGAAGCTCTCCTTCCGCCAGCTCCTGAAGGAGGGCTTCGAGGGGCAGCCGCCGGACATGGGGGACTGGACCGACCACCTGTCCACGCTCTTCCCGGAGGTGCGCCTCAAGAAGGTCATGGAGGTGCGTGGGGCCGATTGTGCCTCGGCGGAGATGACCGGGGCGCTGGGCGCGCTGTGGCGCGGGCTGCTGTACGACCCGGCGGCGATGGAGGAGGCCGAGCGGCTGCTGCCGAAGCTGAGCCTCGCCGAGCACCGGGCCTTCCACGAGACGTCGCGCCGGGAGGGGCTCGCGGGGCGCCTGAACGGGCAGGAACTGCACCGGCTCGCCGGGGAGATGGTGGCGATTGCGCGCCGGGGCTTGCAGCGCCTGGACCCCGAGGATGCGCCGTTGCTGGCGCCGCTGGAGCAGGTGGCCGCCTCGGGCCGCTCTCCCGCCGTGGCGGTGCTGGAGGCCTGGGAGAAGGACCCCCGGCCCGAGGCGCTGCTGTCACGCTTCACGCTCTAACCCCCGCGGTGGCGGGAACGAGGGATGACCATGGGGTTGGCGCGGCTGGAGCGGAACCTTCACGGCGTGCACGTGGTGCTGACGTGCGCGGACGGCGCGGAGGAGCAGGGCGAGTGGGTGATGGAGGTGCTCGCGAAGCTGCCGGCCGGGGGGCTGATTCCCGGGCGGACGCTGCGCTTCGGCTGGTCCTCCATCCGGCTGGATCCGCGGGGCGGAGCCCTGGTGGTGACCGAGCCCGACTTCGACGGGGACCCGCTGAATGCCTGGCGCGATGACGTCACGGTGACGCTGCAGGTGCAGGGCAGCATGCTGGAGACGGCGCAAGGGGTGGACGCCGAGCCGCGCTTCCCCCGCTTCACCGACACGGTGACGGCGGTGCCGGGCTGGGAGAAGAGCGAGCGGGTGGCGCTGGCGCGTGCGCTGGCCCCCGAGGTGGGGGACTCTGGTTGGCTCATCATGCCCCCAGGGGCGCTGAGCACCGTGCCGCCCGAGCAGTTCCCGGTGTTCGAACTGCTGCGCCGGCGCTCCGAGCTGCTCTCCGCCATGGCCTTGCCGGGCGGCTGGGTGGTGGAGTTCGAGGAGGACGAAATCCTGGGGTACGGCAAGCCAGGCTGACGCGGTGGCGATGGCCCTGACGATCGATAGCTTGTGCGCAAATCAGTCGGTAGCAGCCGCTTCACGGTACCAACCAGTCGGTAGCAGCCGCTTCACGGTACCAACCAGTCGGCAGCAGCCGCTTCACGGTACCAACCAGTCGGCAGCAGCCGCTTCACGGTACCAACCAGTCGGTAGCAGCCGCTTCACGGTACCAACCAGTCGGTAGCAGCCGCTTCGAGGAGTGGCGCGTTCAACCCAGCTCACAAAAGAAGGTGGTTGACGAATGGCCGCTCTCACCGGCCGAGCGTCCATGTCAGGGTCGGCCACGAGGGGAACTGCCGCGACATCGCAGTAGGAGCCGGGCGCACACTGGATTTGGACTGGATGCAGGGCCGCCCAGGTGGCTCGGAGAACGAGCCGCTCGCCGCGTGCATCCTGCCCACTGGCCCCGTTGCCGCTGACCGCTTGCCGCTTGTTGGGGGTACCTCCTGTGGGGCGGCAAGGTGTACCGCTGAGCTGAACCTCGGCTCTGGCGCTTCAGGGGGGCGCGCTGCCAAACTCGGGCGCGCTCTGAGCATCCTCTTTATCGAGCGTGGCGGGCGGAAACCCCTTCGCAAGGACGTGGCCGTGCTTCTCCGAAACTGCCTTGCACTCCTGCTCCTGCCAGCAGCCTGCGCCACGATGGAGCTGAGCCCGAAAGAGCCGACGGCCAAGAGCACAAGGATCGACAATCTTCAGAGAGCGGCGATGCTGCCATGGACGGATGACGGGCGATGCGTAGTGCGAGAGGCATCCAACCGATGGCCTGTCCTAGCGGAGAAATGCTTTCACGCGCTCGACCGTGACAGGATCCAGTTTCGCGATGTCACAGGAAGATGTGCTGTCGCCTCGACGGGTGCAGCAGCCGTAGGGGCGGGGCTCTGCATCTTAGCGGCACCGGAGATCATCGTAGGAGCCGTGATTGTCGCTGGCGTTGTGGTGGTGGCTGCCGTCATCGAAGAGGAATTGGATGCTTATGAACGGCGGGCATCGCGTGAGCGTGCGAAGGCCGCGACTCAAACGCGGCCCGTTAAGGAACTCTCCGTAAGCAGAAAGCCGAAGCCGGAGGGCTCCGATTCCGGGGACATCTTCCCCCCGCTGCCGCCCGCGACTGTTGAGCGAGTGCGCCGCCCAGAGTGCAAGCCCATTCCGGGGCCATCCCGTGGAGGAAACGAGCCGCATAACGAGTGCGCCGACAGAATTGCAGGCAACAACTTCCCTGGTCTGAATGTATTCGTCAACGGCAAACACTTTGATGCACTGGTTCTTGCCACACGCACGCTGTGGGAAGTCAAGACTGATAATTTTGATATACACTCGCCTCGCTCGCAAGCGTTCTTCGCCAAAGTGAAATTGCCTGAGATACGGCGCGAGGCCATGCTCGCCAATGCTTGCGGCTATAACTTCGTCGTTGGCGTCAAAAGCGCCGCACACAAGGCAGCACTGGAGAGCCTGGATAGAACTCTCGCCATCGTTGTGATGGACTGGTGCTGATAGGGTGGTTGCTCACAATGACATTGCTGCCAGCGTATACGCGCCTGCGCTCGTAGACGATGATGAGCGCCCGCTTTCCATCGTTCACGGAATGGAGCGTGCGCTTCCTGGATTGCGCTTGGGGTGGACAACTTCGGAGAAGAACGGCCTCCTCCCGCTACCTCATCGCGATGAGTGGGTCGCGTCTGACAGAACAGACGGAGGGTTTCCGTTCCTTTGTGACGATGACGACAACCACCCTGTGACTCTTTTTGGGCTGGAAAACCCGCAGGGCCTTGCCGCAGGGAACCCGCCGCACTTTGAAGTGCATGCGTCGCTGCCATCGCATGGAGCCGGCCTCGCTGCGGCAGCGGATGTGCTGATGGCCATAGGGGAAGGCGCACGCGCGTACTGGGGGCACGCCACACCCTTCAACGCGACCGTGGAGATTTCGCGGCAGACGATCGATCCGGTGCGTAAGCCTGGAGTTCCGCCCCGCGGGCTGCCAGCGCTCAGGTTCCCAGACTACATCCGTGCACCCGCGATACCGCATCACCTCGGGTGGTTGAACTACTGGTCGGCGGCTGCCGCACGAGTCATTGGGTTCCCGGACCCTGATCGCGACGCCGGGCTGTTCGCGCGGGCGCGGCGCACTGCGACGGGTGGGTGGGTTGTGCAGCTCACGGAGGCACCGCTCGATCTCGACAACCCCGCCCACCTGGAGGCGCTCCTGCGGGCTTATGAGCGCTTCCCGGAGATCGGTGGGCGCTCGAAGCCTTGACCCCCTATCTCGGGGCGCCCTGCGCGGGGGCGGCGATGGTAGGCAGCATCCGTGAGCCCTGGCTTGATATGGGTAGGCCCCTGCGCGAGGCGCCAACGGCCATGGCCGGCTGGATGGCACAGGAAGAGCGGCGCATCCTGGTCGAGCGCACCAAGGCAGGGCTGGCCCGCGTCCGCCGCCAGGGCTGAAGGAGCGGCAAGCCCATCGGCCGCCCCCCCAGCGGAGGTGATGAAGCTGGGCATTGGCGGACGCGCGGCGGCCCGCGAGGCGGGCCTTGCAGAGCCCATCCTCCGCCGTCACCCCTTCAATAGAGAGAGGAGAGAACGGGCGTGTATGCGCAGTCGGTAGGTCCGCCATCGCCAATCTGGCCGAATCCGTTGGATCCCCACCCCCACAGGGTGCCGTCCGAGCGCACCATCAGCGAGTGCTTGGAGCCCGCCGCCATGGCCTCCCCCCCGCTCAGGCCTGGCACCGCCACAGGCACCGAGCGTTGGCTCGTGGTTTCATCTCCCAACTGCCCGCTTTCGTTGTCCCCCCAGGCCCACACGGTGTCGTCCGAGCGCACCGCCAGCGAGTGCTTGGAGCCCGCCGCCACGGTCACCACCCCGCTCAGGCCTTGCGCCGCCACTGGCACCAAGCTTCGGCTCCGGGTGCCATCCCCCACCTGGCCGTAGGCGTTGTCCCCCCAGGCCCACACCGTGCCGTCCGAGCGCACCGCCAGCGAGTGGGAGTAGCCCGCAGCTACGGCCACCACCCCACTCAGGCCTGGCACCGCCCCTGGCACCGTGCGTTGGAGCGTGGTGCCATCCCCCACCTGGCCGTAGTAGTTGTACCCCCAGGCCCACACGGTGCCGTCCGAGCGCACTGCCAGCGAGTGGGATTGGCCCGCCGCCACGGCCACCACCCCGCTCAGGCCTGGCACCGCCACAGGCACCAAGCGTCGGCTCCGGGTGCCATCCCCCAACTGGCCGTTTCCGTTAGCCCCCCAGGCCCACACCGTGCCGTCCGAGCGCACCGCCAGCGAGTAGGAGTGGCCCGCCGCCACGGCCACCACCCCGCTCAGGCCTTGCACCGCCACAGGCGCTGTGCGGTCACTCGTGGTGCCATCCCCCAACTGGCCGCTTCCGTTGGTCCCCCAGGCCCACACCGTGCCGTCCGAGCGCACCGCCAGCGAGTGGTAGTGGCCCGCCGCCACGGCCACCACCCCGCTCAGGCCTGGCACCGCCACAGGCACTGGGCGCCGGCTCGTGGTGCCATCCCCCACCTGGCCGTAGGCGTTGTACCCCCAGGCCCACACGGTGCCGTCCGAGCGCACCGCCAGCGAGTGGTAGAGGCTCGACGCCACGGCCACCACCCCGCTCAGGCCTGGCACCGCCACAGGCACTGGGTGGTGGCTCGTGGTGCCAGTCCCCAACTGGCCGTAGGAGTTGGACCCCCAGGCCCACACGGTGCCGTCTGGACGCACCGCCAAGGAATGAGCAGTCCCTGCGGTGAAACGGGACCTCGCCTGAGAGCCCCAGAGAGGCGAAAGACGCAAGGCCTGCTCATCTGTCTCAGCCGTGGCCTGCCCGCAGCCAACGGCCAGCCAAAGCCCAAGCCATACGCTCAGCATCTTCCTCATCCATCCTTGACTGCGCTGCATCCGGGCTCCTTGGTCCTGACGCGCGATACGCGGCTACTCGTTAGCCAACGAGATACCATCGACTTACAGGAATCCTTTTTAGCGACTATAACCGTTTTTCTCGGACAGGAGCGAATTCCATGGCGACGCCGGTAGGATTGAAGATGCGCATTCTGAGAGCCAGTGTGCTGTCCCTGTTACTGAGTGGTGCTGGTTGTGATGCGGGTGAGCCCCATTCTCCACAGCGCCTGGAGGAGGTGACGGAACGCTTGGCGGCGTTTTCCTGTCCTGCGGCCCGCGCCACGGCCGACCGGGCCGACAGCACCGCGGATTACAAGGTGAAGTTCCTCTACGTGCTGCCCTCGGACGGATGGGACCGGGCGCTCGACACCAACGGTGCCATCTGCCGGTCCGTGCAGGCGCAATACAACTGGTTCATCGCTCAAACGATGAACGGCGCTTCCCTGCGCTATGACGTGTCTCAGTCCGCGTTGGACATCCAATTCGTGCGCTTGTCGAAAACCGATGCCCAGATGAAGGGCACGGGAAACACGGGCGACATCAACACCGGTTATGCCTTCGTGCGCGACAGAATCGAGCGGGAGCTGGTGGCCATGGGCGTCATCAATAACGCCCGGAAGCTGTACGCCGTCTACTACGGTGGCACCAGTGAGTGGGCCTGTGGTGGGGCCTCGTGGCCTCCCCTGCTCATCGGCAAGGTGGTCGCGCTCTACCTCAATGGTCTCCCGGGCAGCCCGGCCCCGTGCGCGTCCAACCCCGTGGGAGGTTCCAGCACGGTGCCTGGGTATATCGAATACGCCATGCTCCATGAGACGCTGCATGGGCTGGGCTTCGTGGCCGATGCCGCGCCCAACGAGCATGCCAGTGGCCACACCTATTACCCCGCGAGGGACTTGATGTACGCGGCCCGGCCGGGCACGTCGGATCCGTACTGGGACATCTACTCCGGGGCAGTGGTTCTGGACTCCGGGCACGACCAGTACTACGGCCATGGAGGCAGTTACCTCGATCTGGCCAGGAGTGCATTCCTGGACCCGCTTCCCGCCGGTGCGGTGGCTCCGCCGGGCTGGTAGGACCTACGGGGCGTTACGCAACGTGCCTTTTTTCTCCCTTTGCCTGGAGCACCCATTGGCCCTCAACAGTTACCTCACCCTCGGCCACTCTGGCCTGCGCGTCAGCCCCTTCTGCCTCGGTACCATGACGTTCGGCGAAGATCTTGGCTGGGGCAGCAGCGTCGAGACCTCCAATGGCCTCATGGACCGGTTCATCGAGCGCGGGGGCAACTTCCTCGATACCGCGAACCAGTACACGCGCGGCCACTCGGAGAAGATCATTGGCGACCACCTCGGCAAGGCTCCGGGCAAGCGCCACCGCGTCGTCATCGCCACCAAGTTCTTCAGCAACCTCTTCCCGGAAGACCCCAACGGCGGTGGCACGGGGCGCAAGTCCCTGATGGCGGCGTGCGATGAGTCCCTGCGCCGGCTGCAGACGGATTACATCGACCTGTACTGGATGCACCTCTATGACGCGAATACGCCCATCGAGGAGACGATGCGGGCGCTGGACGACCTGGTGCGGGTGGGCAAGGTCCGCTACATCGGTTTCTCGGATACGCCGGCGTGGAAGGTGGCGCAGGCGCAGCTCCTGGCGCAGTTCAAGGGCTGGTCGCCCCTGATCGCCTTGCAGATCGAGTACTCGCTGCTGGAGCGTACCGTGGAGGGCGAGCTGACCCCGATGGCACGGGAGCTGGGGTTGGGCATCACCCCGTGGTCGCCGCTCAAGGGCGGAGTGCTCAGCGGCAAGTACACGCGCCAGAACGCGGGCAAGGTGAAGTCCGACCGCGGCATGTGGGTGGAGGGCAACCTCGGCGAGAAGGCCTACGCCATCGTCGAGGTGTTGCAGAAGGTGGCCCAGGAGCTGAACTCCACCGTGGCGCGCGTGGCTCTGGCGTGGGTGCAAAGCCGGCCCGGTGTCGCCTCGACCATCATCGGTGCGCGCACGCTGGAGCAGCTCGACGACAACCTGGCCGCGCTGGACCTGACGCTGACGCCGCGGCAGGTGGCGGCCCTGGACGAGGTCTCCCAACCGGCGCTCAACTTCCCGGCCGGCCTCCTCCCGAACGCGCCCATGATCATGCACCCGGGCCTCACGGTGAACGGCATCACCGCGCCGCCCTTCCCCATGGCGCCCCCCTCCGACAAGGAGCGCTGGTAAGGGAGCCCCTCCGGAGCGAAGGTCCGCTGGACGTTCGAGTCAGGGGGTCCAGGGGGACCCATTCCGAAGGAGGGGGCTGGGCTTGCCGGGACAGAAGGCGGCCCTGTCTCCTCAGCACAGGGGCCCCTTGAATGGATACGCTTCAGGTGCTGACCTCACCCGTTGACTCGGTCACGTCATCGCAGGTGCCGCTCGCTTGCTGAGGACCCCCAACCATGTTGGACATTCCCGGCTACAAGGTTCTTGGCACCATCCGAGCGACTGGCTCGAATGTGCTCTTCCACGCGGTGCGTGAGGCCGATGGCTTGCCCGTCATCCTCAAGACGCCCATGGCGCCCACGCCAGGTCCCAGCGAGCGCGAACGCTACCGCCGGGAATTTGGAATCCTGCAGCGGCTCCGGGATGTGCGCGGCGTGGCCAAGCCCTATGCCTGTGAACTCATCCGCGAGCGGCCAGTGCTCCTGTTGGAGAAGATTCAGGGCGAGCCCTTGTCTGAGTTCGTGGCTCGGCCGCTGGGGGTCCCCCGGTGCCTCGCTGTGGCCATCTCCCTGGCCTCGGCCCTGGCGGAGATTCACTGCCGCAATGTCATCCACAAGGACATCAAGCCCTCGAACCTCATCCTCGAACCCTCCGGCGAGGCGCGGCTCATCGACTTCGGGGCTGCCACGCTGCAAAAGATTGAGCATCTGGATGCCGCGCCTGCTCACCTGATCGAGGGAACGCTTGCGTACATGTCGCCCGAGCAGACGGGGCGGATGAACCGGGCGGTGGACTATCGGACGGATTTCTACTCACTCGGCGTGACGCTCTATGAGCTGCTCACGGGCCAGCGGCCTTTCCAAGGGCGTGATGCGCTCGAGTGGTTCCACGCACACATGGCTCAGATTCCGAGGCCGCTGCACGAGCTCAACCCCAGCGTGCCGCAAGCCTTGACGGCCATTGTGGAGAAGCTGCTGGCCAAGGTGGCCGAGGAGCGTTACCAAAGCGCCGAGGGCTTGAAGGCTGACCTCGAGCAGTGCCGCGAAGGATTGCTCCAGGACACGTTGGAAGGATTCACTCCCGGCGCGCACGATACCCCTCACCAGTTCCAGCTGCCGCAGCGGCTCTATGGGCGGGAAGCGCAGGTCTCCACGCTGATCCAGGGCTTCGAGCGCGTCATCTCGAGCGGCAAGCCGGAACTCTTCCTGGTCAGTGGCTACTCCGGCATCGGCAAGTCCTCGGTGGTGCATGAGCTGCACAGGCCGGTGGTGCAGCGGCGCGGGTTCTTCCTGAGCGGGAAGTTCGATCAGTTCCAACGGGACATTCCCTACGCGACCCTGGCGCAGGCCATCCGGGGGCTGATGCAGCAGCTCCTGGCGGGAGCGGACGCGGAAGTGGCGAAGTGGCGTGAGCGGCTGAATCAGGCGTGGGAGGGCGATGGCCAGGCGCTCGTGGACTTGGTGCCTCAGCTGGAGGTGTTGGTGGGCAAGCAGCCACCGCTCCAGGCGCTGCCTCCCCGTGAGACGCAGTACCGCTTCCACCGGGTGATCCGCCAGTTCCTGCAGGTGTTCGCCACTCCCGAACACCCGCTGGTGATCTTCCTCGATGATTTGCAGTGGGCAGACCTGGCGAGCCTTCAGCTCATCCAACAGGTGTTGTCCCAGCCGGACTTCCTCACCGTGCAGTGGATCGGCGCCTACCGCGACAACGAGGTGAGCCCCTCTCATCCGCTGACGCTGGTGTTGAATGAGGTGAGCAAGGCCGGTGCACGGATCACCCGGATAGGCCTGGAGCCCTTGAGCCTGACACAGGTCGAGCAGCTGATTGGCGATACGCTCCCGGGGGTGAGGGAGGACATGGCCATCCCCCTGTCTGTCTTGGTGCACGAGAAGACCGGCGGCAACCCTTTCTTCCTCCTCCAGTGGATGGTGACGTTGAACCAAGACGGCCTGCTGGTGCGCGAGCCAGGGGGGGGCTGGCGGTGGGATGCCGCAAGCGTTCAGGCCAAGGGCTACTCGGACAATGTCGTCGACTTCATGGTGGGCAAGCTGCGCCAGCTGCCTTCCGGGACGCAGCACCTGTTGAGGCTGGCGGCGTGCGTGGGCAATGACTTCTCACTCCAGATGCTGAGAACCCTGGCGGGCCTGGAGGAGGTGGGAGACGTGGAGCAAGGGCTCGAGTCCGCGCTCCAGGAAGGCATGCTGACGCGCACGGGGCCGGAGAAGTACCGCTTCCTCCATGACCGCATCCAGCAGGCGGCCCACGCGCTCATCTCCCAGGCGGAAGGCAGGTCCGTCCACCTGCGCATCGGCCGGTTGCTGCTGAAGAGCCTGCCACCCGAACAGGTGGGCGAGGCGGTCTTCGACGTCGTGAGCCAGCTCAACGTTGGGGCGGAGCTGATGGATGAGCCCGGGGAGCGCCACCTCGCCGCGCGGCTGAACGCTGAAGCGGGCAGGAAGGCCGCTGCCGCAATGGCGCCCCTGCCTGCCATCACCTACCTCACGGCCGCTTTCGCGCTCATCCCAGGCAACCCATGGGAGACGGATTACGAGCTGGCCTTCACAGTGCTTTCCTCCCGGGCGAAGTGCGAGCTCCAGTGCGGCAATGCCTCCGGGGCGCGCCAACTGGCGGAGGAGCTCCTTTTACAGGCACGGACACGTGCGGACACCACCGCCGCCTACTGCCTGAAGAGCACCAGCTGTCTGGTCTCTGGCGAGATTCAGGAGGGGACTGCCTGCATGCTGGAGTGCTTGGCGAAGCTGGGCATGCCCATGTCACAGAACCCCGCCTGGAATGAGGTCCTGGCGGCCCACGAGGAGGTATGGACGCTGCTGGGGGATCGCTCCATCGAGAGCCTCATTGACCTGCCGCCCATGACGGACCCGGACATGAAGATGGTGATGGATGCGCTCTCCACCGCCTTCACGTCGGCCTACTTCTCCGGCCCCCGATTGCTCATCATCGTCCTGAGCCGGATGGTCTCCCTCACGTTTCGCCACGGTTTCACGGAAACGGCGATGAGAGGACTGGGTTGGTTCGGGGTGCTGACCGGCTTCATGTTCAAGCGGTATCAGGAAGGCGCTGCCCTGGGGAGGCTCGCCTACGGCCTCGTCGAGCGGCACAACATGGCCACCTGCCGCGCGCAGGTGCTCTCCAGCCTGGAGAACATCAGCTACTGGACCCAGCCTTTCTCCGCCGTGCAGGAGATCGCCCTCAGTGGGCTCCACCACGCGCTCCAGCTCGGAGACTTTCAGTCCGCGAGTTTTTTCAGCGTTTCGACCCTGGGGAATCGTCTGGTTTTGGGGCATGCCCTGGCGGACATCCACCAGGAGTCGGTCTCGCGCGGTGAGTTCCTGCACAAGGCCGGGTTTCAGGATTGCCAGGACATGCTGCTCATCTACCAGCGCTACGTGCAGCAGTTGCGCGGACACTCGCTCTCCTTCGGTACCCTGAACGGAGAGGGCTTCGATGAGCAGGCCTTCGAGGCCAGGCTGACCTCCGGGCGCATGCCCCCCCTGCGGTGCATGTACTGGATTGTCAAACTCCAATCGCGCTTCATGTGCGGCTCTTGGGGCGAAGCACGCGAAGCCGCCGGCCGGGCTGCCGGGCTGCTGGGATCCATGATGGGCTCCATCCTCATCAAGGATTACCACTTCTTCAGCGCCCTGACCCTGGCCGCGTGCTTTGACGAGGAAGCCCCCGAGCAGCAGCAGCAGTCCCTCCAGGCCATCCGGGGCCATCATCAGCAGCTCGTGGAGTGGGCGGAGCAGTGCGCCGAAAACTTCCGCGCGTTGGAGCGGATGGTGGCCGGTGAGCTGGCCCGTCTCGAGGGGAGGGGGGATGAGGCAACGTGTGCTTACGAGGAGGCCATCTGCGCGGCGAGAGAGCGCGGTGCCACCCAATGTGTGGCGCTGGCCAGCGAGCTGGCGGCAAAATTCTGGCGCACGCGGAAGGCATCCATCGTCTCACATGCGTTCGCGCGCGAGGCCCGGGCGGCGTATCTGCGATGGGGCGCCCGGGGCAAGGTTCAGCACCTGGATGCTCAGTGGCCGCACACCGAGGCTCCGGTGCCGGCCGACGGCAGCAGTACCAGCAGCACGGAGTCGGCCCAGATCGACGCCCTCACGGTGGTCAAGACCCAGCAAGCCATCTCGGGTGAGATTGTCCTGGAGCGGCTGGTGACCACGCTGCTCCAGGCAGCCATCGAGAATGCAGGCGCTCAGCGAGGCGCCCTGCTGCTGCCGGGCGGGGATGCGCTCTCGGTGGCGGCCACCTCCAGCGCTTTGCCGGGCAATCCCTTTGCCCCGCCAGGGCAGGACTCGATGCAGGCGTTGCCGTGGACGATCCTCACCTATGTCCGGCGCACCCATGAGGCGGTGCTCATTGGGGATGCCTCCAAGCCCCACCCGTTCTCGTCCGATGCGTATCTGACGCGCAGCAAGGCGCGCTCGGTGCTGTGCCTGCCGTTGATGCGCCAGGAGCAGTTCTCCGGAGCGCTGTATCTGGAGAACAGCCTGGCCACCAACGCCTTCAGTCCCGCGCGTCTGGCGTTGCTCGGACACATTGCCTCGCAGGCGGCCATCTCCATTGAGAATGCACGGCTCTATGCGGACGTGGAGCGTGCCAGGGCGGAGCTGCGGGAGGCGAACGATGCGCTTGAGCAGCGGGTGAACGAACGCACGCGCGAGCTCACGCAGGCCCAGGCCCGGCTGGTGGACACCGCGCGCGCGGTCGGAATGGCCGAGGTGGCCTCCAACGTGCTGCACAACGTGGGCAACGTGCTCACCAGCGCCGTCATCAACCTCGAGATGATGCAGCACGCGGTCGGCTCCTCACGCGTCGGCCGGTTGAAGCAGGCCACCGCCCTGCTCCTGAAGCACCGCGAGGGCTTGGCGGACTTCCTGGCCCCAGGGGCGCGCGGTGGCAAACTGCCGGGGTATCTGGCCGCGCTGGCTGAAGAGCTCATCGGAGAGCAGACGCGCCTGGTGGAAGACATCGACGCGATGAGCCGGCACATCGCGCACATCCGTGCCATCGTCCATGTGCAGCAGACGTATGCCAGGACGTCGCTGCTGACGGAGGAGTGCAGCCTGGCCCAGCTCATCGAGGATGCCCTGCGCATCCAGATGGCGGCGCTCAATCGTCACGGGGTGGCCGTCCAGCGCCAGATCGCTCCGGTCCCCACGCTGAAGGTGGACAAGCACAAGGTGTTGCAGATTCTCATCAACCTCATCAGCAACGCGAAGCACGCGCTGGACGGGGTGCCCGAGGGAAAGCGCAACATGTGTGTGCGATTGGTGGTGGAGGGCAACCGGGTACGTATCCAGATAGAGGATGATGGCAGGGGCATCACACCGGAGATACGGGAGAAGCTCTTCACGCACGGCTTCACCACGCGTCATGACGGCCACGGCTTCGGCTTGCACTCGAGCGCGCTGGCGGCGCAGATGCTGGGGGGCCACCTCACGCTGGAGAGTGAGGGCGCGGGCAAGGGCGCCGTGGCCACGCTTGAGTTTCCGCTCTCTTGAGGCCGAGCACCGCCGGATGCCGTCCGGTACGCCAGGACGGGGCACGGCGAACGTGTACGAACTAAGGCGTCTCCAACGGCTCGATGCGCGCGCGCAGCCGGGCTGCCTCCTGCCGCGTTTTCTCCAGGGCGAGTTGGAGGGCCTTCTGCTCGCGCGCATGCCGTGCCCGCTGGTGGTCCATCTCGGCCCGGACCTGCTGAAGCTCCTTCTTGACCGCGCCTAGCTTGTCGCGAAGCTCCTGGGCGTCGCTCATGGCCACACCCGCTGCTTCACCGCCTGGAAGAGCAGCTCCGCGAAGAGTTCCTGGCCTCGCGCTTCATGGACCAGGGGCAGGCTGAAGCGGGGCAGGGCCAGGAGCCGATCGTCCAGGACGGCCTGCGGCGCGCGTTGATGCAGCTCGCCCGTCAGATTGTGCAGGCTCTCGTGCAGGGAGGCCCCCCGGCGTGCGCCCAGGCCCTGGAACTGGGTGCCCTGGGTGAAGACCACCCGGAGCCCTTCGACGTAGACCCACAGGAACTGGCTGTGCTCTTCCTTTTTGACCTCCTGCACCTTCAGCTCCTGGGCGGAGAAGCCCCTTCGGCCGACCAGGGGTTGGCCTTCTGGAAGGGTCCACTCCAGTTGTTTCTCCACCGAGAGGGTGAGCCGCCGGCCCCGGACCAGCAGCTTCAGGCTGTCATAGGGCAGTTGCTCGCGCCGGCCCCGGGCATCCTCCAGGTGAAGGGCCTGCGCCTCCAGCGTGAAGCGGCGCACGGTCATCCCCCCTCCGGCGGAAGGGGGGGGGATTTCACGGCTCACCGCCAGGAAGCCCTCGGCGTGGAGCGCCTGGCGCATCGCCTCCGCCTCGGCAACGGACGCGCGCGCCATGACGCAGGGCAGGGGCATGGCGACCCGCAGCCGCACATCGGCGGGAGGCAATCCGGTCAGCCGAGACAGGGCGGGCACGGCCGGCTCCAACGGCTCGGGACGCCGGACGAGCGCGACGAGCACGGAGGGCGGCACGGGCGGGGGCGCTGGGAGGAGCACTGCCTGCTGTAGCGCCTCGGCCTTCCGCTGCGCTTGGGCTTGCAGGGCTTCTTCGTGACGGCGCTGGAGCGCCGCCACCTCTCGCCGTGCCGCTTCCAGCTCCTGCTGGAGCGCGTCCCGCTCCCGTTCGTGGTACCTGCGCAGCTTCTCGAGGTGGGCCTTGGAGCGCTGAAGCTCCGCCTGGGCGGCTTCCAACCGGGTGCGCAGCTCACGGGTTCCGCTCATGTCAGCGCTTCCCGAAGAGCTTCTTCAGCCCGGAGAAAAGGCCACTGGGGCGCGCCTCGGGCTCGCTGGGCAGCGGCGAGCGGGCGAAGAGCGCCTCCTTTCCCGCATCGTCCAGGTCCCCGGAGGCCAGCGGGGCGGGTTGCCGCTTCGCGCCGGGCAGGGTGGTCTCCAAGGAGAGGATGCCGTCCTGGGAGAGCGAGAAGTGAAACTCCGCCTCTCCCGCGCGCTCGAGCTGGAAGCTGAGCTCTCCCAGGTACTCGTTCTCCAGCGCGAGCAGGGAGGTGCCCTGGAAGAGCGCCAGGGTCAGCGGCCCGGGCGTGACGGGAAGCACGAGCGTCTTGTCCGCGGGCAGCCGGGTGTTGCGCTCGAAGACCCGGCGGAAGGCGCCGCCCTGGTCCGCCACGCCCAGGGGAACCGAGAGGACATCCGAGAGGGTGGCCCCCGGCTTGCCGGATTCGATCTCCAGCAAGGAGCGCCCCAGCAACGCCGCGCCCTGGGCGGCGGCGCTCAGCGGGTCCACATCCGCGCGGACCGGCACGCCCAGGCTCTCCTCCAGCCGCCGGCGGACCAGGGGCGCCCGGCTCTGGCCTCCCACGAGCACCACGGCATCCAGGCCCTGGGGCGTCAGGGCGCTCGACTCCAGCACCTGCCGGGTGACCTCCGTCACGCGGTGCGCGAGGTCCGCGGTGAGCGCTTCGAGGCGCTCCCGGCTCAGGCTGGCCGTGACGCCGGGCGCCAGCGGAACGGACGTCTCCTCCTGCTCACTGAGGGCCACCTTGGCGGTCTCGGCGGCGGCGCGCAGGGGGTTCCAGTCGAGCGGGTGCTCGGGCAGGGGCAAACCCCGGTCGCGCAGCTCCCCGAGCAGGGCCTCCGCGATGCGCGCGTCGAAGTCCATGCCGCCCAGCGTCGCGTCCCAGCCGGTGGTGACGACCTCCAGGTCATCTCCCGTGACCTGGATGACGGAGACTTCGAGGCCGCCGCCGCCGAGATCCACCACGAGGACGCGCTTGCGCGCCAGGCCCCGGCCATGGCCGTAGGCGAGCGTCGCCGCCACGGGGGCATTGAGCATGCGAGGGACGGTCAGCCCCGCGCGCTCGGCCGCCTCGCGCAGGACAGCGCGCTGCCGGGCATCGAAGTAGGCTGGAACGCACAGCACCGCGCGCGTGACGTCCCGGCCCAGGAACGCGCTGGCGGTGGCCCTGAGCTCTCCGAGCAGGTGGGTGGCGAACTCGCCCAGGGAGAGGACGCGGCCCTGGAGCTCGACGCTCGCGTCACCGGAGGCATCGGCCGCGAGGGTCAGGGGCAGCCCCACGAAGCCGCGGAGCCGGGGCGAGCTGGCGCGCAGCCCGAGCAGGCGCTTGAGGCCGGTGGCGGCATGGCGGGGGGCACGGGTGGCCTCGGCCTGCGCGGCCTCTCCGGCGAGCAGGTGCCCCGCTGCGTTCACCCCCATCATCGAGGGAACCGCCCAGGCTCCGGTGTCCCCCACGGGGATGAGCTGGGCCTCCCCTTCGTGGAACACCGCGACCCGGGACTGTGCCGTCCCGAGATCAATGCCCAGCACCACCTCGGGTCCGGCAGGGGTGACCGGAAGGCGGTCGGGCACTTCGAGCACGCTCCGGCGGCGGCTCCGGAATTCGGGTCCCTTGCGAAGGGGCTCGGGCGCAAGAGGCGTGCCGGCGGGAGGTGCTTCCGGTGTGGGCGCTGAAGGCGGAGGCGCGGGGGCGGGAAGGACTTCGCGGACGGGCGCCTGCGCTGGAGGAGGCGCGGGCGCCTGGAACGGTGCAGGCGTTGGCGCCACCGGCCGGAAGGACATCGTGGGCTCTGGCGGCGGTTCGACGGGGGCCGGCGGACGGGAAACCGCCGCCGGGACCGTGGCCTTGCGGATCAACCCGGGTGGGGGCGCCCCAGGGGCCGCTGGGGGAGGCGGAGCCTGGGGAGGCTCCTCGGCGGGCGCGCTGACCTCGGGCGAAGGGAGGGGCTCACCGTTGCGCCGGGCCACCACCCGGTCCAGCAGGGCCTTGCTGGGGGCATCCAGCTTCGTGAAGCGCACCGTCATCCCCGAGCGCCCGCCGCCCTCGTCCAGCTGCGCCTTCACGACGATTCCCTCGCCGCGCAGCAGGCGCGCGCCCCCGGCGAGGACGAACTCGAAGGCCAGCGCGGTGCCCTCTTCCTTGGGCGCCCGGGTGGCGATGAACACCCCGCCGCGCGCCACGTTGGCGCCGTACTTGTCGATGAACTCCTCGTCCGTGGTGTACGGAAGGCGGATGCGCAGCGGGATGAGCTTGGGCGCGACCGTCACCGTTGCCGCCTCACGGAGAGTTCACTGGAGCGCGAGGCGGACATCTCCGCTGGGGGAGGGAAGCACCAGCGTCAGTCCAGCACCCAGGGCCGAGGGTGGAACTTCGAAGAAGAGGATGACTTCGGAGCGCTCGTCCGGGCTCCAGGTCCGCTGCAACGGCCGCGTCCCGGCGACGATCTGAACATCCCGGGCCACGGCGTAAATCTGGCCCGCCGGGTCCACCAGCTTCACCGGGTCCAGGGACAGGGAGGTGGCCGCGGGCCCCACGTTCTGGGTGATGAGCTGAACGCGGAGGAACAGGTCCTCGGTGGTGAGCGCGACCTTCCCGGAGCCCTGGACGCCGTGCGAGGCCTCCATGCCCAGGAGCTTCACGGCCACCGAGCCCACGTGCACGGTCTCGTTCGGCTCGGGGGGAAAGAGCTTCTGCTTCTGGGCGTACTCCTGGCCCGAGGCCAGGCCCGCCAGGGCCGCGTTGGGATCCTCGGGGGCGGACGGCGTTCCCCGAGGCCCGGACGGCGTCCCACCGCGCCCCACGCGGTCCACCTCGGCCCGCAGCTTGGAGAGCGTGCGGTCCTCGGAAGGTGGAGCCTCCTCCTTCGGACAGCCCCCCACGAGGGCCGCCGTCAGGAAGAGCGGGGCGAGGCGGGAGCGCACCCTCATGCCGCGCCTGGGCCCTTCGTCAGCTCGTAGAGCTTGTCGAGCGCCGCGGGCAGCTTGGACGCATCCGGACCGCCGGCCTGCGCCATGTCCGCCTTGCCGCCGCCCTTGCCGCCCACTTCCTTGGCCATCTCGCGCACGAGGTTGCCGGCGCTGAAGCCCTTCTCCACCACGTCCTTGGTCACGGCCACGAGGATGAGCGCCTTGCCGTCCTTCTCGCCGCCGATGGCCACCACGCCCGAGCGGATCCGGTCCCGGAGCTGGTCGGCCAGCCCGCGGTAGACCTTGTCGTCGGCCGGGTCCACGCGGATGGCCAGCACCTTCATGCCGTTCACCTCGCGCGCCTGCTCCAGCACGTCCTTGTTGGACGCCGTCTGGGCCTTGACGGCCACCTCCTCGACCTTGCGCTCCAGCTCCTTCACGCGCTTCTGGGTGGCCTCCACGCGCTTGGACAGCTCCTTGGGGCTCGTCTTGAGCAGGTCGGCCGCGCGGCGCAGCTCGCGCTCGGTCTCGCGCAGGTACTGCAGCGCGCCCAGGCCCGTCACGGCGGTGATGCGCCGCACGCCCGAGGCGATGCCGCCCTCGCTGAGAATCTTGAACAGCCCGATGTCGCCGCTGCGCCGCACGTGCGTGCCGCCGCACAGCTCGGTGGACTGCGGGTGCACGGTGACGACGCGCACCGTCTCGCCGTACTTCTCACCGAACATGGCCACCGCGCCGGACTTCTTCGCCTCGTCCAGCTTCATGATGCGCGTCTGGGCCTCGGTGTTCTCCCGGACCCACGTGTTGACGATGTCCTCCACCTGCTCGAGCTGCTCGGGGCTGGGCACCGAGAAGTGCGAGAAGTCGAAGCGCAGGAAGTCCGGGGCCACCACGGAGCCGGCCTGCTTCACGTGGTCGCCCAGCACCATCTTGAGCGCCTTGTGCAGCAGGTGCGTGGCCGAGTGGTTGGCGCGGATGGACTTGCGCCGCTGGTTGTCCACGCCAGCCTGCACCATCTCGCCCACCTGGAAGGTGCCCTCCTTCACCTGCACGTGGTGGACGATGAGGCCCGGCACGGGGCGCTGCACGTCCTGCACCTGTGCCACGGCCTTGCCGCCATGGCCGGTGATTTGCCCCGAGTCACCCTGCTGGCCGCCGGACTCGCCGTAGAACGGGGTGCGGTCCAGCACCAGCTCCACCGTCTCGCCCGCGGTGGCCTGGCCCACCTCGTGCCCGTCCTTGAGGATGGCGCGCACGGAGCCCTCGCCCTCGTGGCCCTCGCCCTCGTAGCCGAGGAACTCGGAGGGGCCCAGGCGCTCGGAGAGCGTCTGGTAGATGGAGTTGACCGCCTTGTCGCCGGAGCCGCCGAACTTGTTCTTGTCGGCCTCCTTCTCCATCTCCTTCCAGAAGCCGTCCAGGTCCGCGTCGTAGCCGCGCTCGCGCAGGATGATCTGCGTCAAATCCCACGGGAAGCCGTAGGTGCCGTGCAGGTAGAAGACCTCGGCGCCCGAGAGCTTCTTCTCGCCGGAGTGCTGGAGCTTGGCGATGCCCTCGTCGATGAGCTTCATGCCGCGGTCGAGCGTGCGGCGGAACGTCTCCTCCTCGTGGCGGCAGACCTCCAGCACGAACGTGCGGCCCTCGCGCAGCTCGGGGTAGGCGTCGCTCATCAGCTCGATGACGCGGTCCACGACCTTGAAGAAGAACAGCTCGCTCAGGCCCAGCAGCGAGCCGTGGCGGATGGCCCGGCGCATGATCCGGCGCAGCACGTAGCCGCGGCCCTCGTTGGAGGGCTGCACGCCGTCGGAGATGAGGAAGGCGGCCGCGCGGCTGTGGTCCGCGATGACGCGCATGGAGGCGCCGCCCTCCTGGGTGTAGGGCTTGCCCACCAGCTCGCTCACGCGCGAGAGGATGCCCTGGAACAGGTCCGTGTCGTAGTTGGAGCGCTTGCCCTGGACGACCGAGGCGATGCGCTCCAGCCCCGCGCCCGTGTCGATGGACGGCTTGGGCAGGGGGATGAGCGGCGCGTCCTTCTCCTTGCGCTCGAACTGCATGAACACCAGGTTCCAGATCTCCAGCCACCGGTCGCAGTCACACGCCACGCCCTGGCACGGCTTGCCCGCGGCCACCTCGGCGCAGGGGATGTCGTCGCCCTGGTGGAAGTGGATCTCCGAGCACGGGCCGCACGGCCCCGTGTCGCCCATGGCCCAGAAGTTGTCCTTGTAGCCGAGCTTCAGGATGCGGTCGCGCGAGACCCCCTGCTTCGCCCACAGCTCGAAGGCCTCCTCGTCCCAGGGCACGCCCTGCTCGCCGTTGAAGACGGTGACGGCCAGGCGCTCGGTGGGCAGCCCCAGCGTCTTCGTCACGAACTCCCAGGCGAAGGCGATGGCCTCGGCCTTGAAGTAGTCGCCGAAGGAGAAGTTGCCGAGCATCTCGAAGAACGTATGGTGGCGGGCGGTGTAGCCCACGTTGTCGAGATCGTTGTGCTTGCCGCCCGCGCGCACGCACTTCTGGGAGGTGGTCGCCCGGGAGGAGTCGCGCTTCTCGCGGCCGGTGAAGACGTCCTTGAACTGCACCATGCCGGCGTTGGTGAAGAGCAGGGTCGGGTCGTTCTGGGGGACCAGCGGGGAGGAGGCCACCCGGCGGTGGCCGCGCTCCTCGAAGAACTTGAGGAACGCCTCGCGGATTTGGGAGGCGGTAAGGGCGGAAGGCATGGTGTGGGTATATGCCACAAGAGCCCGCTGCGCAGGAGTTCTTGGCCCCCCCGTCCTTGAGGGGCCAGCGGTCAAGCGTGAAGGTAGGAACGGGGGCTACCTCGGGGCGGGAAGGGTAGGGAAGTCTCGGCGTTCCTCACCGCGAGTGCAGTCAAGCAAGCTAGAGTGGTGCATACCCATGCGGTTTCTTTTCATCGCGCTCTTGCTGTGGTCCCTGCCTGCGCTCGCGCAGGTGGATTCGCGCGTGGCGTTCCTGAGCCGGCAGTTGGAGAAGGGCAAGGACCCACGTGTTCGCTCCCAGGCGGCGCTGGTGCTCGGGGCCACGGAGGAGCCGGAGGCCGTGGGGCCCCTGTGCGCCGGGCTCAAGGACGCCAGTGAGGTGGTGCGGGCGGCCGCCGCCAAGGGGCTCGCCACCTTGAAAGAGGATGCCGGGCTGGAGTGCCTCAAGGCACACCAGGAAGAGGACGCGGCCACCCTGGGGGCCATCCGGGATGCCATCAAGACGCTGGAGGACTTCCAGTCCCGTGCGCCGCGCCTGTACGTGGCCCTGGAGGGCGTGAAGGACGCGACGGGCAAGCTGTCTCCGGAGCTGATGAAGGCCACGGAGGAGCGTCTGAAGCGCCGGCTCGTCCTGCGGGGGGCGAAGCTCGCGCCCAAGAAGGAGCCGAAGAAGGCCGCCCAGGGGGTTCTCCAGAAGCACGGTATCTCCGGGTACCGGCTCAGCGCGGAGATCCAGGCCACCGAGAACGGGGGCCTGCGCATCGCCCTCATCTGTCTCAGCTATCCGGATCTGGCACTGCTCGGGCAGGTGGACGTGCAGGCGGCCGGCGCCGAACCCGCGGAACTCCTCAAGGCGCTGGTGCCCAAGGCCGTCGAGGAAGTCGCATCAACCTTCGAGTGGAGCACTTGAGTCATGTCCAAGTACCCCCAGGATCCCAGCAAGAAGCGCCGGTGGCGCAACTTCCTCATCGAGCCGCGCGTTCAGTTCAAGTTCGCCATCTACCTGGTCTCCGTGTCGATGGTGCTGGCCGCGCTCTTGGGCGCCTTCCTCTTCCAGAGCGCCCAGGCGCTGGTGAATGAGGCCAGCGCCTCGCTGAATGCCCGCTCGCTCGCCGCCCAGGCGAGCCGCGAGCTGTCCAACGCCACGCTCTCCAACGAACTGCTCCAGAAGATGGGGGATCCCGTCTTCGTGGCCCAGCTCCAGGCCACCTCCAAGGCCATTGACGAGCGCTACGAGGCGGAGCGCGCCGCGGTGGCCGCGCAGGGCGCGGCGCTGGTGCGCCGCCAGCAGCTCATGTGGCTCGTCTTCGTGGGGTGCCTCATCGGCTTCATCGTCATCATCTCCCTGACGACCATCGTGCTGACGCACCGGGTGGCCGGGCCCCTGATGCGCATCCGGCGCATGGTGGCCGAGGTGTCCGCGGGGCAGTTCCGCCCGCCGCCCTACGGCCTGCGCGAGAAGGACGAGCTGAAGGACATCTTCGATGCGACGCGGAACATGATCGCCGGGCTGCGCAAGCAGCAGGAGGACGATGCGCTGGTGCTTCAGCACGCGCTGGAGCGCGCGAAGCAGCAGGGCATCCAGGGCGACTGGGTGGAGGACCTCAAGGGCCTGGAGAGCCGGTTCCGCTCCCGGCTGTAGGCCCCAGCGCCCCCCGGGACAGGGGCTTCAGGAGCGGGGGCGCTCCACGGTGAGCCCCATCTCCTGGAGCTCCGTGTGCAGCTTGCGCCGGGCCAGGGCCCAGGGCAGCGCCTCCACCCGGTAACCGGCCAGCGCGTCGAGCAGGTGCTGGCGGTAGCTCGGGTGGCCCGGGTCGGCGATCACCACCACCCCCCGGTCGGCGTGGGCGCGGATGAGCCGCCCGACGCCCTGCCGGAGCAGCAGCAGCGCCCGGGGCATCCGGTACTGGAGGAAGCCCAGGTACTCGCTGCCGCCGCGGGCCAGCGTCTCCTCCCGGGCGGCCACCAGGGGCCGGGAGGCGGGCTCCAGCGGCAGCTTGTCGATGAAGACGCACCCCACGCCCCGGCCGGGGATGTCCACCCCCTGCCAGAAGCTCTTGGTCCCCAGGAGCACCGTGCCCGAGTCCCGCTCCTGGCGGGCCGCCAGGGAGCGGCCGTGCCCCCGCGTCTGCCGCATCACCTCGATGCCCCACGGGTCCAACCGCGTCTGCACGTCCCGGGCGATGCGCTCCATGCGCCGGGTGGAGGCGAACAGGCCCAGCACCCGGCCGCCCATGACCTGGGCGAGCCCCGAGATGCGCAGGGCGGCCCACTCGATGAACGGCTCCTCGTGGGCGCGGGGCGCATCCGTCACCAGCACCACCAGCGCCTGCTTCCGGAGCTGGAACGGGGAGGGGGCGCGCAGGAGCTGGGGTGGGGGCACCTCGCCGCGGGCCAGCAGCCCCAGCCGCTTGAGGACGAAGGGGCTCTCGGGCCCCGTGCTCAGCGTGGCGGAGGTGAGCACCAGGGCCCGCTTCTGCGCGGCGAACTCCGTCGAGACGAAGGTGGAGATGTCCACCGGCTGAGCCCCCAGGCTCCAGCGGCTCCGCCGGGGCTCCGCCGTGGCCGCGTAGCACCGGCTCCGGGAGGGCTCGCCGGAGAGCTCCTCCGCCAGCACCGTCAGCTCGGCCAGCTCGGAGACCGCCCCGGACAGCTCCCGCTCCACCGCGGGTTGCTTCGCCGCCAGCTCCGGGAGCAGCTCCAGGGTGCGCACCGCGAGCAGCTTGTGAAGCTCCTTCAGGACCTCGCCCATGTCCTGCAAGCCCTCGTGCACGGGGGCCCAGGTGGGCCAGGCCCGCACGGCCGCCGTCACCCGGAGCTCCGGCGCATAGGCTGTCTCGTCCGAGTCCTCGGAGGGGGAGGCCGCGGGCTCGCACAGGGCCGTCACCCGCTCGCCCAAGTCCCTGGCCACGGCGAGCACGGCGTGGAGCGCGGACTCCACCTCGCCCATCAACACCTTGGCCTCGGCCCGGCGCGTGCTGGCCAGGGCCCGCCGCAGCTCCGCGAAGAAGCCATGCCGCCCGTCCCGGCCATGGAGCCGCTCGGTGAGCCGGGCGAAGGCGGTGTCCGACAGCTCCCGCGTGAGCGCGGTGGTGGCCACGTCCTCCACCTCGTGCGCCTCGTCCAGCACCAGGTGGTCCAGCTTCGGGTAGCGCTGGGGCCAGGCGAAGGCGAGGGACTGGTTGATGACGAGCACGTCGGCGGCGCGCGCCTGGGCCACCGCCGAGTGGTAGTAGCAGCGGCGGTGGTGCGGGCACTTCTCGCCCAGCGTGGTGGAGGCCTCGGAGCGGACCGAGGGCACCAGCGCGCCCAGCACCGGGAAGCGCTCGCGGAACCAGTGGCTCAGCTTGTCCAGGTCCCCATCCGGGCTGCGGCGCAGGAAGGCCCGCAGGTAGGCGCGGGGCGCCCGGGCCTCGTGCCGCATGCCCGGCTCGGCCAGCGTGGCATCCAGCGCGCGCCGGCGGCAGAGGTAGTTCGTCTGGCCCTTGAGCAGCGCGTAGCCGAAGGCGCCGCCCGTGGCGCGGTGCAGCCGGGGCAAGTCCTTGTCGATGAGCTGGTCCTGCAGCGTCTTCGTGTGCGGGGCCACGCCGACTTTCCGCCCATTGCGCGCGGCGAACAGCGCCGCCGGGGCCAGGTAGGCCAGGGACTTGCCCGTGCCGGTGCCCGCCTCCACCGCGAGCCGGCCCCCTTCCGACAGCGTGCGGGCCACCGCCTGCGCCATGTCGAGCTGCGCGGGCCGGCTGGCGAAGCCCTCCACCGAGCGCTCCAGCGCGCCGCCCGGCCCCAGCAGGGCCTGCACCTCCTCGGCCCGCACCGGCTGCACGGGCGTGCCCTCCTCGGGCTCGGCGGGCGCCTGGGCCCCTCCGGCGCGCAGGCGCTCGGGCTGGCCCCGCAGGAAGCCTCCGGTGCGCTCCAGCGTCAGCGCCACGGCCGTCGTCCGGCACGCATCCCACAGGCGGTGCAAGAGCGCGAGCAGGGGGCGCTCCTCCGGGGCGGCCTCCGCCACGGCCTCGCCCGCCTCCACCTGGGCGAGCCGCAAGCCGCCCCGCGCCTGGGGGTCCAGGATGGCGAGCAGGTCCGAGACGTCATCGGCCCGGCCGGTCCGGATGCACTCGCCCAGGGCATGCATCAGCACCGCGGCGGTGGCCTCGCAGTCCGTCTCCGCGCGGTGGGTGCTGCGCGGCTTGAGCCCCGCCCAGCGCATCATCGCCTCCAGCGAGTGGCTGGACAGCTCCGGGTGCAGGTAGTGCAGCAGCTCGCACGAGTCGAGCACCGGGGCGCGGATGGGGCCCAGCAGCCTCGGCAGGAAGCCCTTCTCGAAGGGGGCGTTGTGCGCCACCACCGTCCAGCCGGTGAGCGCCTCGCGCAGCTCCTCCAGGTCGCTGCCGAAGCGGGGCTTGCCGGCGAGCATCGCATCGTCGATGCCCGTGAGCCGGCGGATGGTGAGGGGCAGGGGCCGGGAGGGGGCATACAGCCGGGTGAGGCGGCGCACCTCCTGGCCGTGCTCGAAGAAGAGCGCCCCCAGCTCAATGACTTCGTCCACGCGCGGGTCGAGCCCCGTGGTTTCGAGATCCAGGAAGACGTGCCGTGTGAACAGGTCCGCAGCGCGGCTCATGAGACGCGCCCGGCTTGACCTTACTGGACCAGGAAGGTGCCGCTGATCATCTGCCCCATGGCGCAGCCATAGGTCAGGGTACCAGCCTGGGTGGGCGTGAAGGCGATCTCCACCGGCTCACCGAGGGGCAGCGGCGTGTTGATGCCGTAGTCCTTCATGATGATTTCGGTGGCGCAGGTGTGGTCCGTCTTCCGGGTCACCACCAGCTTCACGGGCTCACCCTTGTTGAGCGTGATGGGGCTGGGCTCGTAGCCCTTCTCCGTGACGTCCAGGGGGATGACGCGGGGGCCCTCGCCGGGCGCGCGGGGCTTCGGGGCCGGAGCGGCGGCAGGGGCAGCGGCGGCGGCCGGGGCCTTGGCCTCCGAGGAGCACCCCTGGGTGGCCTGGAGCATCAGCCCCGCGGCGGCCAGCGCCAGCAGGGGCTTGATGAGCTTGGAGAAGAAGTGCATCGACGGCCTCATGGCGTCTCGGGCTCGGGCTCCTGGGCGGCCGGCTCGAAGCGCAGGATGGCATGGAGGGGCACGAAGAGCTCGTTGCCCGGCTGGCCCAGGAGCAGGTCAAACCGCCCTGCCTTGAGCAGGGGCTGGGTCAGCGTAATGCCGTTGCGCAGCACCAGCCGCACCTTCTGGCCCACCTGCGGAAGGAAAGGGCGCGGATCCGAGTAGGGGCGCTTGTCGGGCTGGCGCGCCACGTTGGCGGGCTTCTGGGTCAGCTTGGAGTCGCGCTCGAGGGTGGGCAGCAGCTTCTCCCACTCGCTGCGGCGCGTGAGCAGCACCACCTGGAGCTTCTCCATCCGCCCGGTCCGCTCGAAGGCGAAGGAGATGGGCTCCTCGGACACGAGCACGTCGAGCACGGTGCGCTCGGCGAGCACCACGGCCATCTCGGGCTTGGAGGCCACGAGCGCGGCGAGGAAGGCGGAGATGGCCTCGTTGTCCACCTCGCCCCGGGCCTGCTTGATGGCCGCCTTGCGCTGGGTGCGCTCCTTGCGGGCCATGAACTCGGCCACGGTCATCCCACTCTGGACGACGCCGAACCCATCGCCGAGCGACAGGCCGGGGTGCTGGCCCATGAGCGCGTACACCTGATCGAAGCGCTTGGCCTCCTCGGCGTGGAGCTTGCGCCAGATGCGGCACTTCATCTTCCCTTCCAGCTCGCCCTTGGCGATGCGGGCCGGCACGTGCTCACGCTGGGCCAGGGCCAGGATCTGCTCGGGGGTGGGCGGCGGGCGGGGAGGGCCCGAGCGCATGGGCGGCCTGCCCCCCATGGGCCGGGGCGGGAACCCGGGGGCCGCTCCCGGCGCACGGGGTGCCACGGGCCCCCGGGGCACGGGCACGGTGGGCCGGGGGCTCGGCGAGGCGCTCGGCGTTACCGTCGCGCTGGGCGTGACGGGCGCGCTGGGCGTGACGGGCGCGCTGGGCGTGACGGGCGCGCTGGGCGCCACCGCCATGCTGGGCGTGACGGGGGCACTCGGCGCCACGGGGGCGCTTGGGGTGACCGGGGCCGCGCGCGGCGTGACGGGGCGAGGGGAGGGACTGGGACTGACGCCGGCGGTTTGCGTCGACGAGGGGGCACTCTGCGGGGTGGCTGCAGGGCGCCGGATGACCTCGACTGCGGGAGCTATCCGCCGTGGCTTCCGATCGTTCACGGTTTCACGTTACCTGATAGCCAAGGGTCAGGGGAGCATCCTGGCTCATGGCTTGATGGAATCTGATAAATCAATCTTCCACTCGGAGTCCTCCCGGACCAGCCGGACCTCGCGAGTTTGACCTGAAAAAAGCACGCGCACGGTTGCCCGGTCGCCCTCCTCCTGGAGGACCGTGGCCTCGGTGACATCCGGCGGCAACGCGGAATTCGAGAAGAACAGCTCGTAGGGCTCGGCCTTCACCGCGCCCCCCGAGGCCTGCTGGACGGCCTGGGCCTGGCTGGCGATCCGCTCCCGGGTGTCCCGGGAGAGGGCCGCGTAGGCCTTCTTGTAGTCGCGCTTCTGTACCTGGGCGTGGAAGGCCTTGTAGGCCGTCACGGGGGTGCTCTGGCCACAACCGGTGAGGGCCAGCACGGCCAGGAGCAACAGGGACATCGCGGACGGTCGCATGGCGGGAGATCTAGGCCAAAGCGGGCCGCGCGCAAAGCGGCATGGTGTCACTCCTCATGCTGGCGAACACGGTTCCGGCCCCCTTCCTTGGCCCGGTAGAGGCTCTCGTCCGCCGCGCGCATCAGGTCCTCGGCCGTCTGCAGGCCTGCGCTGGGCAGGGAGGCGAGCCCCAGGGAGGCCGTGCAGCGCACCGTCTGCTGCGTCCCGTCGCTCGCGCGGTACTCCAGGCTGAGCGTCTCGATGGCCTCGCGCACCCGCTCGCACGCCCGCAGCGCATCGGCGGGCGGGGTCTCCGGCAGCAGGGCGATGAGCTCCTCTCCTCCGTAGCGGGCCAGCAGGTCCACCTCCCGCAGCCGGGCCCGGGACGCCAGGGCCACGGCGCGCAGCACCTCGTCGCCGAAGGGGTGGCCGTACGTGTCGTTGATGCGCTTGAAGTGGTCGATGTCCAGCATCACCAGCGACAGGGCCGAGCGATAGCGCCGGGCCCGGGCGAACTCCTCGCCCAGCCGCTCCTCGAAGTAGCGGCGGTTGGACAGGCCGGTGAGGGGGTCGGTGCGGCTGAGCGTCAGCAGCTCCTCGCGCTTGCGGGCCAGCTCCTTGTTGGCCCGGTCCAGCTCGCGGTTCTTCTCGATGAGCGCGTCCTGGAGCGCCTTGAGGCGCAGCATGGACTTCACCCGCGCGGACAGCTCCAGCATGTCGAAGGGCTTGACCAGGTAGTCATCCGCCCCCAGCTCCAGCCCCTCCACCTTGCCGGCCGCCTGGCGCGCCGTCATGAGGATGACGGGGATGAAGCCGAAGCCGCCCTCGCCCGCGTTGGCCTTGACGATGCGGCACACCTCCACCCCGCCCAGCCCCGGCATCTCCACATCCATGAGGATGAGGTCCGGCCGGTGCTCGCGGATGGCTGACAGCGCCTGGGCGCCGTCGCGCGCCTCCCGGAAGCGGTAGCCCTGGGGGGCCAGCCCCTCACGCACGTGCTGCACGTGCGCGGGGTCATCGTCCACGATGAGCACGGTGCGGCCGACGCCCTCGCTCCCAGCGCGGCGGCTGCCCTCAGGCGTCCTCTTGTTGGAACTGTCCGGCGTCATCCCCACCGTGGGAGAACCCTCCTGCCGCGCAAGCCTTCCAATTCTCACTGGAGAAGCCGGAGATGCCAAGTCTCCCTTCTTGCCGGGCACTCAGCCAGGCTTGACCAGCCGGCCCCGGTACACGGGCTCGCCGCTCTGGAGGTAGCGGCGCTCCCGGGTGGAGGGCACTTCCTCGGGCTCGTACGGGTGGAAGACGCCCGGGCCCAGCGGGTTGCGGAAGCCCACCTCCTCCAGGATGGAGAGCATGGCCTGCCCCCGGTCCTCCACGTCCGTGCGCATGTCGAACCGGCCCCCGGGGGCGAGCTTGTCCAGCAGCACCCGGGCGAACTCGGGCAGGATGATGGCGCGCTTGAAGTGGGCGCGCTTCCACCAGGGATCCGGGAACTGCAGGTGGATGGCGGCCAGCGAGCCCGCGGCGAACAGGCGGGGCACCACCGCGCGGGCATCGGCCTCGAGCACGCGCAGGTTCTTCAGCCCCATCTTCTCCCCGCGGGCCTGGGTGTCGCGGGCGTACTTCTTGCGCCACTCGAAGGCCACGTAGCGCACGCCGGGGTTGCGGCGGCAGTACTCCAGGGCGTGGCCGCCCGCGCCGGAGCCGATCTCCAGCTCCAGGGGCCCCGGGAAGCCGAACTCGGCATCCCAGTCCGGAGGCGCTTCCAGGTTCATGAGCTTCAGCCCGACCGGGTCGGGCAGCAGGCGGGGACGGGCCATGGCGTGGGCCGCGCTCTATGCACGAGGCAGCGGGTGTTGAACAGGGCAAAAGCGCGGGGATGGGGGTATACCGGGGGCCATGAAGGTCTTCCACTCGGTGGCGGAGGCGCGGGAGCTGGCTGGCGGGGCGCTCGCGTTGGGCAATTTCGATGGGGTGCATGTGGGCCACCAGGCCCTGTTCGCGGAGGCGCGCCGCCACGGCGTGGCCGCCGCGGCGTTCACCTTCCAGCCCCACCCGGGCAAGGTGCTCCAGCCGGAGCTGGCCCCCAAGCTCATCACCCAGCTGCCGCGCAAGCTGGAGCTCTTCGAGGCCTGCGGCCTGAGCGCCGCGGTGGTGCAGCCCTTCTCCCGGGACTACGCGCGCACCCCCGCCGAGGCCTTCGAGGAGGCGCTGCTGGACACGCTCGGCGTCAAGCACCTGGTGGTGGGCAGTGACTTCACCTACGGCGCCAAGCGCTCGGGCACGGTGGACACCCTGGTGCAGGCGGCGCAGCGCCGCGGGGCCCAGGTGCACAAGGTGGCCCCGGTCACCGTGGATGGCGTCGTGGCCTCCTCCAGCCGGGTGCGCGAGTACATCCTGGAGGGGCGCGTGGGCGCGGCGCAGCGGCTCCTGGGGCGGCCGTTTGATCTCGACGGCATGGTGGTGACGGGGGCCGGGCGGGGCCGGGGCATCGGGTTTCCCACCGCCAACGTGGACACCCAGAACGAGCTGCGGCCCGCGCCGGGCGTCTACGCCATCCGCGTGCGCCTGAAGGACGAGCCTGCCCACCTCTGGCGCCCCGGGGCGGCCAACATCGGCGTGAAGCCCACCTTCGGGGGCTCCGAGGTGACCATCGAGGCGCACCTGCTGGATTTCAGCGGCGACCTCTACGGCAAGGAACTGCGCGTCCAGTTCCTGGAGCGGCTCCGCGCCGAGCAGCGTTTTGGCTCCGTGGCAGAGCTGACCGGGCAGATCAAGCGGGACGTCGAGGCTGCTCGCACGGTGATTGCCCGGGCAGACATCTGAGGAATTTCCCGTGTCCATTCAATGGTTTGGCCCACCTGAACGAATTGGGCGGTTACCTTGACAGGCCACGGCTCCATTCCATCTAATCCTTCACGGATTTTCTCCCGTAGGTCCCCCTCTTTAAGACTGCCTTCCGCCAGCGCCGCGCGCTCCGGGAGGCCCCGCTCGTCCTTTCTCATCGCACGAGGCTCCTGAATGTCCGGTCGTCTTGGTGAATTGCTGGTCCGTGAGAACCTCATCACTGTCCAGGCCCTGCGCAAAGCCCAGGAGGAGCAGCAGAAGAACGGCACGCGCATTGGCACCGCGCTCATCAAGACGGGCGCCATCGAGGAGTCCAAGCTCACGGACTTCCTCTCCAAGCAGTACGGCGTGCCCGCCATCAACCTGAAGGACTTCGACGTCGACCCGGAGATCATCAAGCTGGTCCCGAAGGAGGTCGCCGAGAAGCACCTGGTCCTCCCCGTGAACCGCGCGGGCCCCTCGCTCATCGTGGCGATGTGCGATCCGTCCAACATCTACGCGGTGGACGACCTGAAGTTCCTCACCGGCTACAACATCGAGTCGGTGGTGGCCTCGGAGATCTCCATCCGCGAGGCCATCGAGCGGTACTACGCGGAGAAGGGGCCCTCGCTGGACGACATCGTCGGGGAGGTGTCCGCCGACGACATCGAGGTCTCCAAGGAAGAGGACGAGAACATCGAGGAGATGGCCCGGGCCGCGGACGACGCGCCCGTGGTGAAGCTCGTGAACCTCATCCTCATGGACGCCATCAAGAAGCGCGCGTCCGATATCCACGTGGAGCCCTACGAGAAGGACTTCCGGGTCCGCTTCCGGATCGACGGCTCGCTCTACGAAGTCATGCGCCCGCCCATGCGGCTGCGCAACGCCATCACCAGCCGTCTGAAGATCATGGCAGAGCTGGACATCTCCGAGCGCCGCCTGCCGCAGGACGGCCGCATCAAGATCAAGCTCGGCCAGGGCAAGGAGATGGACTTCCGCGTCAGCGTGTGCCCCACGCTGTTCGGCGAGAAGATCGTCATGCGCCTCCTGGACAAGTCCAACCTCCAGCTGGACATGACGAAGCTCGGCTTCGATCCGCAGCCGCTGGCCTGGTTCAAGGAAGCCATCGACCGGCCCTACGGCATGGTGCTCGTCACGGGCCCCACCGGCTCCGGCAAGACGACGACGCTGTACTCGGCGCTCGCGTCGCTCAATCAGATCGACACCAACATCTCCACCGCCGAGGACCCGGTCGAGTTCAACTTCGCCGGCATCAACCAGGTGCAGATGCACGAGGACATCGGCCTGAACTTCGCCGCCTCGCTGCGCTCGTTCCTCCGGCAGGACCCGGACATCATCATGATCGGTGAGATCCGCGACTTCGAGACGGGCGAAATCGCCGTCAAGGCCGCGCTCACCGGCCACCTGGTGCTCTCCACGCTGCACACCAACGACGCGCCGGGTACCGTCAGCCGTCTGCTGAACATGGGCATCGAGCCGTTCCTCGTGACGGCCTCTCTCAACCTGATTCTCGCCCAGCGTCTGTGCCGCCGCCTGTGCAAGGACTGCAAGCGCCCGGCGGCCAGCGTGGACGAGGCGGCCCTCATCGAAGCGGGCATTCCCGCGGAGAAGATGGGCACCTTCACCGTCTACGAGAAGGTCGGCTGCCGCGAGTGCAACGACCGTGGCTACCGCGGCCGTGTGGCTGTGTACGAGGTCATGCCCTTCTGGGACGGCCTCAAGGAGCTGGTCATCAATGGCGCCTCCACCAATGAGCTCAAGCAGGAGGCGATCCGCCTGGGCATGAGCTCGCTGCGCATGTCCGCCCTGGCCAAGCTGATGGACGGCGTCACCACCCTCGAAGAGGTGGTGGGAAACACCGCCCCGGACCGCTTCTAACCCTCCTCCCACCGCTTCCGCAGTCTCTCACCGCATCCCGAAGGATTCCTTACCGTGGCCAACCTGCACCAGCTTCTCAAGGCGATGGTCGAGAAGGGCGCTTCCGACCTCCACATCACCACTGGCTCTCCGCCGCAGCTCCGGGTGGACGGCGAGCTGGTGCCTCTGAAGACCGCGCCCCTCACACCGGTGGAGACCAAGCAGCTGTGCTACTCCATCCTCACGGATGCCCAGAAGCACAAGTTCGAGGAGGACAACGAGCTGGACCTGTCCTTCGGCGTGAAGGGGTTGTCGCGCTTCCGCGCCAACATCTTCATGCAGCGTGGCGCGGTGGCCGCGGCCTTCCGGACCATTCCCTTCAAGATCCTCACCTTCAATGAGCTGGGCCTGCCCCAGGTGGTGGCGGAGCTCATCAAGCGTCCGCGCGGCCTCATCCTCGTCACCGGTCCCACCGGCTCGGGCAAGTCCACCACGCTGGCGTCGATGATCGACAAGATCAACAGCGACCGTCATGAGCACATCATGACGATCGAGGATCCGATCGAGTACCTGCACCCGCACAAGAACTGCCTCGTCAACCAGCGCGAGGTGGGCGCCGACACGCGCAACTTCAAGACGGCGCTGCGCTACATCCTGCGTCAGGATCCGGACGTGGTGCTGGTGGGCGAGCTGCGCGACCTGGAGACCATCGAGGCCGCGCTCACCATCGCCGAGACGGGCCACACCTGCTACGCCACCCTGCACACCAACAGCGCGGTGCAGACCATCAACCGCGTGCTGGACGTGTTCCCCCCGTACCAGCAGCCGCAGGTGCGCGCGCAGATGTCCTTCGTGCTCGAAGGCGTGATGAGCCAGGCGCTGGTCGCCAAGCAGGGCAGCCCCGGCCGCGTGCTGGCCCTGGAGGTCATGATTCCCACGCCCGCCATCCGCAACCTCATCCGCGAGGACAAGGTGCACCAGGTCTACTCCTCCATGCAGGTGGGCCAGGCGAAGTACGGCATGCAGACCTTCAACCAGGCCCTGGCGGCGCTCCTGGCGCGCCGGCTCATCAGCCAGGAAGAGGCGATGGGCCGCTCGAGCGATCCCGAGGAGCTGCGCAACATCCTGGCGGGCAGTGCTCCGGGCGGCGTGCAGCGGCCAGGCGGCGGAGCCCCTGGCCGTTAGTTATGGCAATTTTTGACGCGCGGTAGACTGCCGTCTCCCCGCGGAGGATACGCATGGCTGCACCAGCATTGCAGAAGTCTGCACCGGTCAAGAAGACCACCCAGTGGCTCTGGGAGGCGAAAACCAAGGGTGGGGAGACCAAGAAGGGAGAGATGGAGGCGGGGGACGCCGAGGCGGTCAACGCCCGCCTGAAGTCCCTGGGGCTCAACCCCGTCAAGGTCAAGAAGAAGCCCATGGAGATCAACCTCTCCCTGGGCAGTGGCGTCACCGGCAAGGACATCCTCATCTTCACGCGGCAGTTCGCCACGATGATCGATGCCGGTCTGCCCCTGGTGCAGTGTCTGGACATCCTGGGCAGCCAGATGGAGAACCCGGCCTTCAAGAAGGTCGTCTTCGCCATCAAGGGCAAGGTCGAGCAGGGCTCCACCTTCGCGGACGCACTGAAGGACCACCCCAAGGTCTTCGACGAACTCTTCGTGCAGCTGTGCGCCGCGGGCGAGGTGGGCGGTATCCTCGACACCATCCTCAACCGGCTCGCGACCTACCGCGAGAAGGCCGAGAAGCTCAAGGGCAAGGTCAAGAGCGCGATGACCTACCCCTCGGTCGTTATCTGCGTGGCCATCGGCGTGACGGCGCTGCTGCTGCTCAAGGTGACGCCCGTCTTCGAGAAGATGTTCAAGGACTTCGGCTCGGAGCTGCCGGGACCTACCCAGTTCGTGGTGGACATGTCCAACTGGCTCCAGGCGTGGATCCTCCACATGGTGGCCGGCATCGCCGCCTTCATCTTCTCGGTCGTCTACACCTACCGCCACCCCAAGGGGCGCAAGGTGATGGACAAGATGATCCTCATGGCGCCGCTGTTTGGCTCCGTCATCCGCAAGGTGGCCGTGGCGCGCTTCACCCGCACCCTGGGAACGATGATCTCCTCGGGCGTGCCCATCCTCGACGCGCTGGACGTGACGGCGAAGACGGCCGGTAACCGCACCATCGAAGAGGCCATCTACTACGTGCGCGGGAAGATCGCCGAGGGCAAGAACATCGCCGGGCCGCTCCTGGAGACGGGCGTGTTCCCCTCCATGGTGGTGCAGATGATCGGCGTGGGTGAGGCCACGGGCGCCATGGACGCGATGCTCAACAAGATCGCCGACTTCTACGACGACGAGGTGGATGCGGCCGTCGCGGGCCTCACGGCGATGATTGAACCGTTGCTCATGGTGTTCCTGGGCGGCGTGGTGGGTGGCTTCCTCATCGCCATGTACCTGCCCATCTTCTCGATCGCCGGTGCCATCAAGTAGGGCCGCGGGGCCCGTCCCTTCACCGGGCGAGCATGACCTGCGGGTGCGGCTGACGTGGCTGTCCATCTTCCGGACAGTCGCGACCACGCTGCTGCTGGGCGTCACCGCCCTGCGGCTGCTGGCGGCGCCCCCGCAGGAGCTGTCACGCAGGGACTCGCTGGCCTTCGCGGTCATCGGCCTGGTCTATGTCCTCACCCTCATCTACGGGCTGTGGCTGCGGCGCGGACGGGTGGGCAAGTCCGCCGCGGCGGTGCAGGTGGTGGGCGACATCCTCATCGCCTCCGCCCTCATCTCGCTGACGGGCGGGGCCGACTCGCCGTTCGTCTTCACCTACTCGCTGGCGGTCATCAGCGCCTCCATCCTCCTGTCCCAGAGGGGGGCGTTCGTGACGGCCGCCGCGTGCTCGGGGATCTACGGCGCGCTGGTGCTGAGTTACCTGCTGCGGCTCGGGGCCCCGGCCTCGTCCGCCATCCTGGCGCGCACGGGCTTCCACTTCGCCAGCAACGTGCTGGCGCACTTCCTCATCGCCGCGCTGGCCGGCTACCTGAGCCGCCAGCTCCTGGCGGCGGGAGGGCGGCTGTCCGCGAGCCAGGCGGATCTGCGGCGGCTGTCCACGCTGCACGGGCAGATTCTCGACAGCACCCCGTCGGGGCTGCTGACGTGCGAGGCGGCGGGGCACATCACCTTCATCAACCGGGCGGCCCTGAGCATCCTGGGCCTGGACGACGCCACCGCGAGGGCGATGCCCGTGGAGACCCTGCTGCCGGGCCTCCGGGGGCTGGAGCGGGTGCCCCGGGCCGAGCTGAAGGTGGAGACGCCCCGGGGGCCGCGCATTCTCGGGCTCACGCTCGCCCCGCTGGAGGGGGCGGGCCAGTCCTCACGGCTCATCGTCTTCCAGGACTTGACGGCGCTTCGGCGCGCGGAGGACGAGCTGCGGCGGGCCGACCGGCTCGCGGCGCTGGGCACGCTGGCGGCGCAGCTCGCCCACGAGATTCGCAACCCGCTGGCGGCCATGCGCGGCTCGGCGCAGATGCTGGCCCAGGATGGGGCGGAGGACCCCAGCGTGGTCCGGCTCACCAACATCCTGCTGCGCGAGTCGGACCGGCTGTCGCGGCTGGTGGAGGAGTTCCTGCGCTTCGCCCGCCCGCCGCCTCCCCAGCGGCGGGCCATCGCCCTGGAGGAGCTCATCCGCGAGACGGTGGAGATGCTCCAGGCGGACCCGCAGCGCCGGGGCGTCCACCTGAGCCTGGTACTGCAGCCGGTCCTGGCGCTGGTGGATCCGGATCAGCTGCGCCAGGTGCTGATCAACCTGCTGCGCAATGCGTTCGAGGCCGTGGGCGCGGAGGGCCAGACGCGGGTCTCCTTGTCGGTGGGGGCGGGCCACAAGGCGCTGCTGTCCGTCTGGGACTCGGCGGGCGCCATCCCGGAGGCGCACCTGGGGCGCATCTTCGAGCCGTTCTTCACGACGCGCAGCGGAGGCACTGGCCTGGGGCTTGCTACGGCCTATTCCATCGTGAGGGCCCACGAGGGCAATCTTCACGTGACGTCCTCGCCAAAGACGGGGACGGAATTCACAGTCGAGCTGCCGCTGGCGGCGGACGAGGAGATGCAAGGTGCACGTGCTGGTGGTGGATGACGAGCTGTCGATGCGCGAGTACCTCGAGGTACTGCTGACACGGGTGGGGTACCGCGTCAGCCTCGCGGGCAATGAGAAGACGGCCATCGAGACGCTGGGCGGCAGCGGGGTGGACGTGGTCATCTCCGACATGAAGCTGGGGCAGGGCAGTGGCTTGAACGTGCTCAAGGCAGCCCGGGCCCTCTCCGCCCCGCCCGAGGTGGTCCTCATCACCGCCTTCGGGACGCCCGCGGCCGCGGTGGAGGCCATGCGGGCGGGCGCCTACGACTACATCTGCAAGCCGTTCGACAACGAGGAGCTCAAGCTGCTCGTCCAGAAGGCCCTGGAGAAGCGCGGGCTGCGCGAGGAGAACCGGCAACTGCGCCGCTCCCTGAGCGGGGGCCGGGGCGGGCTGTGGGTGGGCGAGAGCCAGGCGATGAAGTCGGTGTGGGGGCTGGTGGAGAAGGTGGCCCCCAGCCGGACCACCGTCCTCATCACCGGCGAGAGTGGAACGGGCAAGGAGCTGGTGGCGCGGGCGCTCCACCTGCGCAGCACCCGGGCGGGGGCCCCCTTCCTGCCCGTCAACTGCGCGGCGCTCAACGAGGGCGTCCTGGAGAGCGAGCTGTTTGGCCACGTGAAGGGGGCCTTCACGGGAGCCCAGGCGGACCGCTCCGGCATCCTCGTCTCGGCGGGCGAGGGCACGGTGTTCCTCGACGAGATTGGCGAGGTGCCGCTCGCCACGCAGGTGAAGCTGCTGCGCGTGTTGCAGGAGCGGCGGGTGAAGCCCGTGGGCAGCTCCACCGAGGTGCCCTTCCAGGCGCGGGTGGTGGCCGCCACCAACAAGCGGCTGGAGGCCGAGGTGAAGGCGGGGCGCTTCCGGGAGGATCTGCTCTACCGGCTCAACGTCATCACCGTGGACTTGCCCCCGCTCCGGGAGCGGCAGGGCGACATCTCCCTGCTGGCGAGGCACTTCCTGGCGAAGATGCGCGAGGAGCTGGGGCGGCCCAACCTGGAGTTCTCCGCCGAGACGGTGCAGGTGCTGGAGCGGTACGCCTTCCCGGGCAACGTGCGCCAGCTGCAGAACATCGTGGAGCGCGCGGCCACGCTCGCCGACAGTGACACGCTGGGGCCGGACACCTTGCCCTCCGCGCTGAGGGGCGAGCGGGAGCCGGAGCCGCAGGTGGTGGGCGAGGTGACCCTGCCCGTGGGCTTCTCGCTCGAGCGCCACCTGGACGAGGCGGAGCGGCGGTACCTCGTGGCGGCGCTCCAGCGCTCGGAAGGGGTGAAGACGCGGGCGGCGGAGCTGCTGGGCCTGAGCTTCCGTTCCTTCCGGTACCGGCTGGCCAAGCACGGCCTGTCGGAGCGCGAGGATGGCGGCGAGCCGGCCGGCGGGTAGGCCCGGCCGCTGCCAGGGGGAGCCCTGGGGCTCCCCCGAAACGGCTACTTGAAGTCGCGGCGCGTGAAGAGGAAGACCGCGATGACGATCATCACCGTGGCGTAGGCCACCGCGTACAGCATGGACGGGAGGAGCTCGCCCAGGGGCGTGGGCAGCTCGTAGGTGGCCTGGACGCGGTAGTTGAGCCGCGAGAGGTTGGGCAGCGCGTAGTAGACGGCCTTGCCCAGCCATTGGAAGGCGCTGCTCTCCGCCTTGCTCGACAGCTCATAGATGTCCCCGCTGAGGTGCCCCGCGAAGTACGCGCCCACCGTCACCGTGGCGGACACCATCTGGCTGGAGAAGCTGGACATCGCGAAGCCGATGCTGCTGAGCACCAGCAGCTCGAAGAAGAGCATGCCAATGGCCACGAACTGGGCCTGGGTGATGAGCGTGCCGTAGAGGGCCACCTGCCCGAAGAAGAGCACCCCCATGGCCAGCAGCAGCACCCCCAGCGTCAGCATGTTCCCCGCGAAGCGGGCGGTGAGAAACAGGCTGCGGGAGATGGGCTTGGAGACGATGAGAAAGAGCGTCTTGCGTTCGATCTCCCGGCTCAGCATGCCGCTGGACAGGAAGATGGAGAGCAGCACCAGGACGATGCTCATGACGCCCAGGCCCACGTCGGTGAGCACCCGGTCGAACGTGGAGACGCTCAGGTTGGTGAGCAGCGTGGAGGCCACCAGCAGGCCGAACGCGAAGGCGCCGACCACCACGGTCACCCGGTTGCGGCGGGCCTCCCGGAAGCCATTGAGCGTGAGGGCGAGGAACGGCCGCATCATGATGTGATTTCTCCTCCCACGGTCCCATGCCGCGCCTCGCTCATCGCCTGGAGGAACAGGTCCTCCAGCGAGAAGCGGGCCGACTGGAGCTGAGTGACGCGGCCGCCCGCATCCAGCACGCTCTTGAGCAGGGGCTGCACGTGCGTGTTGCTGGCCCGGACGAGGACGCGATTGGTCAAATCCTGCGCCTGCTCGAGCGGGTGGCCCAGGTTGCGCACGGCCTCCAGGCCCAGCCCCTCGATGGTGAGCTCCACCACCGGCACCTGCGTGGTGAGCAGCTCCTGCACGCTGCCCTCCCGGGCCAGCCGGCCATTGACGAGCACCGCGACCCGGTTACAGAGCGCCTCCACGTCCGGGATGATGTGGGTGCAGAAGAGCACCGTGGTGCCGCGCTCGCGCTCCTGGAGGATGAGGTCTCGAATCTCGCGCCGGCCCACCGGATCCAACCCGCTGGTGGGCTCGTCCAGCACCAGAAGCTTGGGGCGGCCGACGATGGCCTGGGCCAGCCCCACGCGCTGGACCATGCCCTTGGAGTAGCGGCGGATTTGCAGGCCCGCGGTCCGGGACATGCCCACCGCGCCCAGCACCTCCTTCACACGCTGGTCCAGCTCCTGGCCGCTCAGCCCCACGAGCTGGCCGGCCAGCCGCACGAACTCCTCGCCCGTCAGGTACTCGTACGGCGCGGGGTTCTCGGGCAGGAAGCCGACATGGCGGCGGGCCTCCTTGGACTCGGGCGGATGCCCGAAGATGGAGGCCGAGCCGCTCGTCGCCTGGACGAGGTTCATGAGGATCTTGATGGTGGTGGACTTGCCGGCCCCGTTGGGGCCGAGCAGCCCGTACACCTGTCCAGGCTGGATGTTGAGGGTGAGCCCTTGAAGGGCCAGCACCCGTTTGTTCATCCAGAATCCCAGCCGGTACGTCTTCGACAGGTCCCGGGTCTCGATGGCCAGCGTCTCGGGGGCGCTCATGGGGTGTCCGGTGCTTCCTGGTTGGCGGCTGCTTTGGCCTTTTCCCGCTCAAGGGCCTTCTTGCGGTAGTCGATGGGCTCCAGGCGCAGGGTGCTGGAGGTCGAGGCGCTGCGCCCATCCTGGCCGATATAAATGACGCCGCCCATTGGATCCTGCGGCACGCGGGGCAGGTCTCCCCGGGCCACCAGCTCGCTGACGGACTGGGGCGGACGCTGCTCCCGGCTCTGGAAGGCCTTGATGGCGTCATCCACCTGCATGAGGACCCGCTCCAGGTAGATTTCCTGGAGGCGCTCCTCGAACATCTGGCGCATCTCGGGATCCTGTTCGGCATCCCGGAAGGACTCCACCAGCGCCAGGGCGGCATCGAAGCGGCGGTTGAAGGCCAGCAGGCGCGAGGCCATCTCCGGGATGTACCGGTTCGCGTCGGGCAGCGTGGCGGCGATGCGCAGGTGCTCCGCCGCGGCGGCATGCTCGTTGTGGAAGTAGCTCAGGTTGTAGGCCAGGAACAGGCGCAGGTTGGAGTCGTTGGGGAAGTGCTTCACCCCTTTTTCGAGGATCTTCCGCGCCTCCGCGGTGTTCACCCACGTCTCCCGGCCCAGGTTGGTGGGGATGGTGTTGCCCGCGTACAGGTAGACCTTCAGGAACTGGGGATCCAGGTCCGTGACCAGGTCCGCGTAATAGAAGAGGTCCAGGTAGCGCGTGGCCTCGAGGCTTTGCCCACCCTTGCCCGCGGCCTGGATGGCCTGCAGCCAGTAGTAGTCGGTCACGAGCGAGCGCTGCCCCGCTCCAATGACGCGCAGCATCTCGAGCCGGGGAAGCAGGGGCGCCTGATAAGGCCCCCGAGGGAGCGCTCGCGGCGGCTCGGACAACAGGGCCACCGCGCCAAGCCCCACGCCGAAGAGTGCCAGGGAGAGGAAGGACTTCATTGCCGTGGCCTGCACCTTAACCGCGAACCGGGGATGGCGGGAGCGGTTTGAAGAGGAAGGGCAGGCCAGGCCCTGGTCTGCCTAATCGCAGTCCACGTCATTGTTGACATTGAACGGCTCGCCCGCGGCGTTGGTGAGGGGCTCCTCCACGGCCGGGCACATCTGCTGGAGCTTCCCATCCGACGAGGAGATGAGCCAGGTGTCCGAGGAGTCCGTGAACGTGCTGTCCACATCTCCGGCTGCGTAAGCGATGAAGTCCCACTCGAGGCCCGTCCCGTAGAGGCCGGCCTGGGCGCCCATGCCATGGGCGGTCGCGCGGGTGGACCACTCGAAGGAAGAGGGGATGACCCTTTCGGGCAGACCCTGCATCTCCATGCCGAACTTGAACCGGTCCGTCTGGATGCAATCGTCGGTGTTGTGCGGCTCTGTATCCACCGCGTCGCGGATCTCGGCCGTGGTGCAGGTGGCCGCCATGTAATAGCTGTAGCGGTTGCCGCGCTCGGGGGCGAAGCCGGGGACACGGATGTGAGATTGCGGCCGCTTGGCCAGGGTCCTCATGCCGGTGAACAGCGACTTCAGGTTGGCATTGACCTCGGACTGCCGGGCACGGGCCTGGAAGCGGAGAAAGCTCGGGATGGCGATGGCGGCGAGGATGCCGATGATGGCCACCACGATCATCAACTCGATGAGCGTGAAACCGTTCTGGGAACGCCGGGTCACGTGAGTACCTCCCAAAATACGAACAGGCTGGGATGAACGCTCATCCCAGCCTGTTTCAGGCACTTGCGATGTGAAGCGCGATTACGGAGCGCCGCAGTTCACGTCGTTGAAGATGTTGAACGGCTCGCCGGCGGCGACGGTCTCATCCTCGGTGACCTGGGGGCACACGGACTGGAGCGAGCCGTCCGCGGAGGCGATCGACCAGCTGTCGGCGCCGTCGGTGTCGATGGTGTTGTCCACGTCACCCGCGGCGTAGGCCAGGAAGTCCCAGCTGGCGTTGTCGCCGTAGACGCCGGGGGCCATGGTCAGGCCGTTGTCCGTGCCCTTCTTGTTCCAGGTCGCGGTGGACAGCGGAACGGCCTCGAACTTGCCGAGGGCCGGGAAGCCGTCGCCGAACTTGAACACGTCGGCGCCGATGCAGGTGTCGTCGTTGTGCTGCTCGGCGTCGATGGCCGTACGGTCCTCGGTGGCCGCGCAGTCACCGATCATGTAGGTGTAGCGGTTGCCGCGCTCGGGGGCGAAGCCGGTGGCGCGGATGCTGGTGGGCGGCTTCTTCTGCTGGGTGCGCAGACCCGTGAAGAGGCTCTTGAGGTTGGTGTTCACCTCGGACTGGCGGGCGCGGGCCTGGAACCGGATGAAGTTCGGGATCGCGATGGCGGCCAGGATGCCGATGATGGCAACCACGATCATCAGCTCGATGAGGGTGAAGCCACGGTTGCGACGGGTCTGGGTCATGATCTGATGCTCCTTACAGTCGGCGAGGACTGGGGGTGAACGACGGGTTCAAGTCATAGCAAAGGTCGCGCCATCCACGCTAGGGGGGGCCAAATGCCCTGCGCCCCTCGGAAGGGCGGGGCCGTGGAGACGAAAAGGGGCCCGGCGGATCGACAAAATTTGGCACTCGGCGACGAATTTGGGCACCTGCGCGGGAGCGGCTAGCCTCGCGGGCCTCATCATGGACCTGGAGCTGACCCCTTTTCCTTCCGCGCTGCTGGCGAGCTGGCTCTTCGTCCTGGGCCTGTGCGTTGGCAGTTTCCTGAATGTCGTCATCGCCCGCGTCCCCGCGGGCCAGAGCATCGTCCGTCCCCGCTCGCGCTGCCCGAAGTGTGGATACACGCTTACCTGGTACGACAACATCCCGCTCGTGTCGTGGCTGGTGCTCCGGGGCCGGTGCCGGGGGTGCGCGGCGCCCATTTCCGTCCGCTACCCCTTGGTGGAGCTGGCCACCGGGCTGCTGTTCCTGGCGTGTTGGCGCCGGTTCGGCCTGTCCTGGGAGCTGCTCTCGGGGCTCGTGCTCATCACGCTGTTGATCCCGCTCACCTTTATTGATCTGGAGCATTGGATCCTCCCGTTCTCGCTCACGGTGCCGGGCATCGTCCTGGGGGTGGGGCTCGCCGGGCTGCTGGGCGTGGAGGCCCTGCGCGATGCGGCCGTGGGCGCGGCGGTGGGGTTCCTCGTCTTCCGGCTGATGGAGTACCTGGGCTGGAAGTTGCTGCGGAAGGAGGCGCTGGGCGGCGGCGACAAGTACCTGGTCGCGATGCTGGGTGGCTTTCTGACGTGGCGGTCGCTGCTGGGGATTCTCTTTCTCTCGTCGTTCCAGGGGGCGGTGGTGGGCATCCTGCTCATTGTGCTCACCGGGCGGGCCGGTCCCCGGGCAGAGGGGCAGGGGAACGCGCAGGAGCCAGCTCAGGAGGCGCCCGAGCCCGAGCTGACGATGACGTGGGAGTTCCTCAAGCCTGGGATTCCCCTGTGGCGCCGCCTGCTCTGGGCGCCGGTGTGCCTGCTGTTTCAGCCCATCCCCGATGAGCCGAAGGACGAGGCGGGGGAGGAGATCGACTGGGTGCCGGGCAAGACGAACATCCCCTTCGGTCCGTGGTTGGCCTTGGCGGGCCTGGAGATCCTCCTGCTGGGCCCCTGGCTGACGCGGGTGCTGCCCCCGAACCTGGCGCTGCTGGTGGGGGGCCTGCCGTGAGGCCTCCCGGGGCGCCATGAAGTGGCGCATCGCCAGCGTGGCGTTCCTCCTGGGCTCGCTGGCCACGGGGCTGTCGTGGCTCACCCTGCTGCCCACGTTGCTTCATCTGATGGACGTGGCGCGCCGGTGGGTGCCCTCCGAGGGGGTAGAGGCCGCGGTGCTGTCCCGGGTGCGGGGGTTTCTGCCCTTCGCACTCGGGTTGGATCTGCTGGTGCTGGTCATCCTCGCGTACATCGTGCTCGAGTTCACCGTGGGCCGGCCGCTCCGGGCCACGGAGCTGGCGGTGGGACAACTGGAGCGGCTCGAGCTGGACCTGACGCCGATCTCCCAGGGCGGCCCCTTCCTGTCGCGCATCCAGAGCGCGCTGAACCGGATGGCGGAGGCGCTTCGCCGGGAGCAGGCGCTGACGCGCTCGCAGCTGGAGGCGCTTCGGCAGGCCAACGCCCGGCTGTCGCGGGCCCAGACGGAGCTGGTGTCCGCGGAGCGCCTGGCCACCGTGGGGCGGCTGGCCGCGGGCGTGGCGCATGAGGTGGGCAACCCGTTGGCGGGGATTCTCGGCTACCTCTCGCTGGCCCGGATGCGCGCGTCCACCGCGGAGCTGAAGGACTTCCTGGACCGGATTGATCATGAGGTCCACCGCATCGATGGCATCGTCCGGGGGCTGCTGGACCTGGGACGTCCGCGCTCCGGCCCGTTGGCGCCCGTGGACCTGGGCCAGGTGGTGGAGACCTGCGTGCGGCTGGTCCGCGCCGGGCCCGAGCTGTCGCGCGTGGAGGTGGGCTTCGCGCTGGCGCCCGGGCTGCTGGCGCGCGCGGATCCAGGCCCCCTCTCCCAGATTGTCATCAACCTGCTGCTGAACGCCGCGCAGGCCATGGGCGGGCAGGGGGCGGTGCGCGTCTCCACCGGCCGGGAGGCGAACGAGGTGTGGCTGATGGTGGAGGACACGGGGCCGGGCCTGACGGCGGAGGTGATGGCGCGCCTGTTCGAGCCGTTCTTCACCACCAAGGAAGGCAAGGGGACGGGGCTGGGATTGGCCGTGTCGCTCCACCTGGCGCAGGGCATGGGCGGCAAGCTCACCGCGGAGAACGCTCCGGGCGGGGGCGCCCGGTTCACGCTCCGGCTGACGGCCGCCTGAGCCGGGAACTACCCTGCGTCAGGAGGCTGGGGGATGATTCGCGGTGCCCATGCCTCTTTTCCGCTCCATTCTCGTCGCGGATGACGAGCCCTCCATCCGTCATGTGCTCACCCTGGTGCTCACCGACCATGGCTACGAGGTGCGGGCCGTGGCGGATGGCGAGGAGGCCCTGCGCGAGCTGAGCGCCCGCAGCTATGACGTGCTCCTGTGCGATGTGCGGATGCCCCGGCGGGATGGCCTGTCGGTGCTGCGCCAGGCGATCGCCGAGCACCCGGGGCTCACCGCGCTGGTGATGAGCGCCTATGGCTCCCAGGAGCAGGCGCTCGAGGCGGTGGGGGCGGGGGCCTACGACTACGTCCAGAAGCCCTTCAAGCCCGAGGAGATCGTCTTCGTCCTGCGCAAGGCGGAGGAGCGCGAGCGCCTGGTGCGCGAGAACCGGCGCCTGCGGACCGCGGGCGCCGTGCCGCCAGGCGGGATTCTCGGGGAGAGCGAGGGGCTGCGCGCGGTGCTTCGCCAGGTGGACCGGCTCGCCCCGGTGAACACCACGGTCCTCATCACCGGGGAGAGCGGCACGGGCAAGGAGCTCATCGCCCGGGCGCTCCACGAGCGCTCCCGCCGGGTGGCGCTGCCCTTCGTCGCCGTCAACTGCGGGGCCATCCCCGCGGGGCTCATCGAGAGCGAGCTGTTCGGCCATGCGAAGGGGGCCTTCACCGATGCCCGGGCCGCGAAGCAGGGGCTGTTCAGCGAGGCCGACGGGGGCACGCTCTTCCTGGACGAGGTGGGCGAGCTGCCCCTGCCGGCCCAGGTGAAGCTGCTGCGCGTGCTCCAGGAGGGAGAGATCCGCCCGGTGGGCGAGAACCGCCCGGAGTCCGTGGACGTGCGCGTCATCGCCGCGACCCTCAGGGACCTGGGCAAGCTGGTGGAGCGGGGGGAGTTCCGGGAGGACCTCTACTACCGCCTCAACGTGGTGAACCTGCGGGTGCCGCCCTTGAGGGAGCGCCGCGAGGACATCCTCCCGCTGGCGCGCGCCTTCCTCGCCCGCTTCAACCGGGAGTTCAACCGCGAGCCGCCCGTGCAGGGCTTCAGCCCCGAGGCCGAGGCGCTCCTGTGCGCCTACGCCTGGCCCGGCAACGTGCGCGAGCTGGAGAATGCCATGGAGCGCGCGGTGCTCCTGGTGGAGGGGGCGGAGCTGGTGCCCTCCAGCCTGCCGGAGCGGTTGTGGGCGCATGCCTCACCCACGGAGGCCTCCGTGCCCGGGCAACAGCCTGGGAGCGACCTGTCGCTCAAGCGCGCCATGCGAGAGCTGGAGGAAAACTACATCCGGGCTGCCCTGCGCCGCACCCGGGGAAACCGGACCCGGGCCGCCGAGGTGCTGGACATCAGCCATCGGGCGCTCCTGTACAAGATCAAGGAGTACGGAATCGACCCGGATGCCGAGGCCGAAAAGGGCTAAGCAAGCGGCGGAGCGTGCTGGGGGGATTTGACGAGAAGCGCCCGAGGCCGGAAAATCGGCCCCGGCAGCGCTGTCTGGCATCGAGGGGAGCGGACGAAGGGCCCGGATCCACCGCTCGTGCGGCTGGGGAGCGGGCGGGCGCCGGTCAACTTTTAGGCGGGGTTGCGTGCCAGTGCTACGCTGGCCGTCTCTGCACGGGAGTACTGAATGGCGAAGGGCAAACTGGCACTCGGTCTGGATATCGGATCGACCTCGGTGAAGATGATTCTCCTCAAGGAGCAGCGCAAGCGCGGCGAGGTGGGTTATGCGCTGCAGAGCTTCGGCATGAAGCCGCTGCCCCCCGAGGCCATCGTCGATGGCGCGCTCATGAACTCGACGGCCATCGTCCAGGCCGTGCAGGAGCTGATGAACGAGCTGAAGGTGAAGTCCAAGGAGGTCGCCATCGGCGTCTCCGGCCACTCGGTCATCATCAAGAAGATCCAGATGCCCCGCATGAGCCAGGAAGAGCTCGAGGAGAGCATCCAGTGGGAGGCCGAGCAGTACATCCCCTTCGACGTGAAGGACGTGAACATCGACACGCAGATCCTCGACTCGGGCGCCAATGACGCCACCGGGCAGATGGATGTGCTGCTGGTGGCGGCCAAGAAGGACATGATCAACGACTACACCACGGTGGTCTCCGAGGCGGGGCTGCAGCCGGTGGTGGTGGACGTGGACGCCTTCGCCGTCCAGAACATGTTCTCCACGAACTACGACGTGCCGGAGAAGGAGACCGTGGTGCTCATCAACGCGGGCGCCTCGGTGGTGAACATCAACATCATCGCCAACGGCATCACCGTCTTCACGCGCGACGTGACGATCGGCGGCAACCAGTTCACCGAGGAGATCCAGAAGCAGCTCAACGTCTCCTACGAGGAGGCGGAGGCGCTGAAGCTCGGCGGCAACGGCACGGACGCGGACGCCGTGGTGCCCCAGGACGTGGAGCGCGTGCTGCTCAGCGTGGCCGAGCAGGTCGCCGGCGAAATCCAGCGCTCGCTGGACTTCTACGCGGGCACCGCCGCGGACGCGAACTTCAGCAAGGTTTTCCTGTCGGGCGGAACGGCGAAGATTCCCGCGCTGTTCAAGACCATCGAAGCCCGCGTGGGCGTGCCGGTGGAGATCCTCAATCCGTTCCGGAAGATCGACGTGGACAACCGCAAGTTCGACCCCGCGTTCATCATGGACGTGGCCCCCGTGGCAGCCGTGGCGGTGGGGCTGGCGCTGCGCAAGCCCGGTGACAAGCTGAGCTGATACCCTCCCTCTCCCTGAAGGAACCGACGCATATGATGATCCGCATCAACCTGCTGCCCGTCCGGGTGGCGAAGAAACGGGAGATGGGCCGGCAGATCCTGGTCCTCTTCGCCGCCGTCATTCTGGCCGCCATCGTGGGCAACTACATGTGGTACGGGCGCCTGGCCGACGAGGTCTCCGCCAACGCCACCGGTATCGCGGCCGTGAAGACGAAGATCACCGAGCTGGAGAAGGTCATCGGTGAGGTGAGCACCATCAACGACCGCAAGGCCGAGGTGGAGAAGAAGCTCGCGGTGCTCGACAACCTGCGCCGCGGCCGCTCCGGGCCGGTGCGCATGCTGGACGCGCTCTCGCTGGCCATGCCCAAGAAGCTGTGGCTGGAGAACTTCTCCGAGGAGAAGGGTGGGGTGAAGATCGTCGGCAGCGCGGTGAGCCACGACGAGGTGGCCGAGTTCATGCGCAGCCTGGGCGGCATGGTGTGGACGCCCAAGGGCATGGGCCGGCTGGTGGAGCAGCGCCGGGACGCCAAGACGTCGCGCGTGGAGCTGCTCACCCCGGATGCCACCATCGAGGAGTTCCCGGTGGCCACCATCAAGCCGTTCTTCTCCAACATCGACCTGAAGGACGCGACGCAGCAGGTGTCGAAGGTGGGCGGAACCGAGCTGAGCCCGCTGACCACCGTCAAGTTCAACCTCATGCTCACGGCCAACTACGCCATCTGAAGAGGACCAGCGATCCATGGAACAGTACCTGGACAAGATTGCGAAGGCCCCGGCGGGCGTGAAGTACGGCGGCCTGGCCGGTGTGGTGGTGCTCCTCACGGTGGCCAACTACTTTGGGCTCGTTCAGCCCACCGAAGCCCAGATCAAGAAGCAGGTGGAGCAGCGCCGGAAGCTCGATCTGGACCTCGCCGAGAAGAGCGAGATCGCCCAGAACCTCAACGAGCGCCGGCGTGAACTCGACGTGCTGGATCAGAAGCTCGCCGAGGCCCTCACGGAGCTGCCCGAGAAGCGCGACCTGGACGAGCTGCTCGCCCAGATCAACGACATCGGCAAGAAGTCGGGCCTGGAGATCTCCCGCGTGGAGCCGGGCAAGGAGTCCGTGGGCGGAGGCGAGTTCTTCGCCCGGATTCCGCTCAAGATGACGGTGAGCGGCAACTACCACGAGATCGCCATGTTCATGCAGGAGATCGCGAACATGCGCCGCATCGTCAACGTGAACGGCATCAAGCTCGATAAGCCGACCATCAAGAACGAGAAGGTCATTCTCGAGAGTTCCTTCGTGGCCACCACCTTCCGGTTCGTGGAACAGAAGGCAGCGGCCGATTCCAAGCAAACGGGCAAGAAAGTTGCGTCGCCCAAGAAGTAGGGCGAGAACGAGGATCCAGAGGATGAAGACTCTCAAGTTCAAGATGACCACGGCTGCGTTGGCGCTCACGGTGGTGGCATGTGGCGGAGGCAGTGCCTCGCCCAAGGCCGCCAAGCCCACCGCGTCCAAGGCGGCGCCTGCCGCGGCGGCGGAGACGCCGAAGGAGACGGTCGTCGAGTCCTCCGTGACTTATACGTACAACCCCGTCGGCAAGCGGGATCCGTTCCGCAGCCCCCTCGAGGAGCTGGGGCCTTCGCAGCAGACCGTGCAGGTGTCGGCCTGCAGCGAGCCGCTGTGCGCGTTTGATCTCGACCAGCTCAAGCTGGTGGCGGTCGTCACCGGGGATGCCAATCCGATTGCCATGGTGGAGGACCCCGTGGGCCGGGGCCACATCGTCCGGCGCAATGCGCGCATGGGCCGCCAGGGCGGACGGGTGACGCAGATCCTCCGGGACTCGGTGACGGTGACCGAGTACATCCCGACGGAGGGGAAAGTCATCCCCAACCCGGTGAGCCTCCAGCTCAAGCAGGACAATAAGCGGGACCCAGCGTATGACCTGATGCAGGGCAGAAACTGGGGCGAGTAGCACTTCGGGCTGGCGGCTCGGCCCGATTACAACTTGTAGAGGGGTAGCATGCTCGGAAAGAGCGATGTGACGAGGGGCAAGTGGGTGATAGCGGCTGTGCTGTCGGCCGCCATCGCGGGTGCCAACGCCGAAGGCGCTGAACTCAACACGCTTCGGGACCTGAAGGTCGTTCAAACAGGTTCCGGAGCACAGGTGGTCGTTGCTGGGACACGTCCCCCTACCTTCACGGTCTTCCGGCTCAGTGGGCCGGAGCGCCTGGTGGTGGACCTCTCCTCGGCGGACGCCACCGGCATCAAGGGCCACCACAGTGGCACGGGGCCCGTGACGGGCATCGTCGCCTCGCAATTCTCCGACGAGCGCGCCAGCGTGGGCCGCGTCCTGGTCGCCCTGGACAAGGCCTCTCAGTACGACGTGCGCGCCGATGGCAACCGCGTCGTCATCTCGGTGGATGGGGCCTCGGAGCCGAAGGCCTCCGCCGAAGTGGCCCCGGCGCCGTCCGCCCCGCAGGCGGCCCCGGCCGTGGCGCAAGCCCCCGCGCCCGCCCCCGCCGCGGAGCCGGTCAAGCCCCAGGCCCCGGCGCTTGCCGAGAACGTGGTGGCCGCCGAGGCCGACGAGCGTGAGGTCGCCCATCCGGCCCGGTCGATCACCGGCATCACCTTCGCCCGGGACACGCTGGCCATCCGCACCGACGGGGAGATCTCCCGCTACGAGGTGCTCGAGCTGGCGGATCCGCCGCGGCTGGCGGTGGATGTGTACGGGGTGGGCCTGGAGGCCCGCGCCCCGCGCGTGCGCGGCGGAAGCTTGAAGGGCGTGCGCGTGGGTGCGCACGCGGAGAAGGTCCGCCTGGTCCTGGATGTCCGCCAGGGCATGCCGGCCTACCGGGTGGACCGGGCCGCGCGCGGCCTGGAGGTGGTGTTGGGCGCGGCGGTCGCGCGCAAGCCGGCCCCTGCGGCCGCGCAAGAGCCCCAGGAGCGGGTGGCCGAAAGCGCGCCCCTGCTGGCGGCCCCCTCGGCGCCGGTGGCCGCCCAGGCCTCCGTGGCCGAGGTGAAGGAGCTCACCTTCGACGAGAGCGACGCCGGTGGCCGCGTGCAGCTCAAGCTGTCCAGCGCCGTGACGTGGAAGGTGGACCGCCCGGATCCGCGCAGCGCGGTGCTGACGCTGGAGAACGCGAAGCTTCCGCGCCGCCTGGAGCGCAGCCTGGACACCAGCGCGCTGGAGACGCCGGTGAAGATGATCAGCGCCTTCTCGGTCCCCGGCGACGGGCACCGCGTGCGCGTGGTGGTGGCCGCCGATGGGGCCATTGACGAGTCGGTGACCCAGGGCTCGGGGACGCTGAGCTGGAACCTGTCGGTGCAGGGGGTGAAGACGGAGCAGGTGGCCGTGTCCCAGCGCACCGCGGGCTTCTCCGCCGAGGCCCCGTCCTACGCCGCCGAGGGCGCGCCCCAGCAGGCCCGTTACCGGGGCAAGCGGGTCTCCTTCGAGTTCAAGGACATCGAGATCCAGAACCTGCTGCGCGTCATCGCGGAGATCTCCAAGAAGAACATCGTGGTCGCCGACGACGTGAGCGGCAAGGTGACGATCCGCCTGCGCAACGTGCCCTGGGATCAGGCGTTGGACCTCATCCTCCGCACCAAGAGCCTGGGCAAGGAAGAGGTCGGCAACATCGTCCGCATCGCCCCCCTGAAGACGCTGGAGGAGGAGGCGCGGCTGCTGCAGGAGCGCCGCAAGTCGATGCAGCAGCAGGAGGACCTGCTCGTCAACCTCATCCCGGTGAACTACGCCGTGGCCGGTGACATGCAGGCGCGGGTGAAGGACATCCTGTCGGACCGGGGCTCGGTGACGGTGGATGCCCGCACCAACGTCCTCATCGTGAAGGATGTGCGCGCCAACATCGAGAAGGCCCGGGCGCTCGTGCGCAACCTGGACACGCAGACCCCGCAGGTGCTGATCGAGAGCCGCATCGTGGAGGCGACGACCTCCTTCACCCGGTCCATCGGTGTGCAGTGGGGTGGCCGGGGCCAGGCGAACGCGGCCACGGGCAACGCCACGGGCCTCGTCTTCCCGAACTCGTTCGGCATCTTCGGCTCCGCGGGCGGTGGCGCCCCCGGTGGCTTCTCGGGAGATCCGGGCTTCGCCGTCAACCTGCCGGCGCCGACGACGCTGGGCCAGGGTGGCGCGCTGGGCTTCACCTTCGGCTCGGCCGGCGGAGCGCTGGGGCTCAACCTGCGTCTGTCCGCCGCAGAGAGCGATGGCTTCGTGAAGACCATCTCCGCGCCCAAGGTGACGACGCTCGACAACAACACCGCGCGCATCAGCCAGGGTGTGTCCATTCCCTTCAGCCAGACCTCCGCCAACGGCGCGAACACGACCTTCGTGGAAGCGCGCCTGTCGCTGGAAGTCACCCCGCACATCACCCAGGACGGCAGCATCCTGATGAGCATCGTTGCCCAGAACAACCAGCCGGACCTGGCGAACACGGGTGCCAACGGCCAGCCTGCCATCCAGCGCAAGGAGGCCAACACGCAGGTGCTCGTCAAGGACGGCGATACGACGGTCATCGGCGGCATCTACGTGCGCCGGGGTGGTACGAGCTCCGCGTCGATCCCCTTCCTCTCGAAGATCCCAGTGCTGGGCTTCTTCTTCCGGCAGACCACGGAGCGTGACGACCGGCAGGAGTTGCTGATCTTCATCACGCCCCGGATCCTCAACCGGCAGACCATTGCTCAGTCGCTGTAAATGGGAGCCCTCTTCATGGATCCACTTCGATGAAGCGTTTGTTGCTGATGGCGGCACTCACGATGGGTGCCTCGGCCTGTGTCAATGGGAACGAGCCCATCATGATCCTGGGCACAACCCCGGTGGGGCCCGACTGTGCCCCGCTCTCGGGGCCCGTCCCGGTCAGAGGTCGCTTGGAACAAGGCTTTGGTACGTATTTCACGAGCTTCAACATCGTGTCGTCCCTGCCTGCCAAGGCTGGCACGTCCGGTGAGCGCAATGATTTCTATGCGGAGGAAATGATCTTCAGCTACCGGGTCGAGGAAGGTGAGGAGCCCGAGGAAGGTGAGGAGCCCGAGGAAGGTGAGGCGCCCGAGGAAGGTGAGGAGGCCGGTGGCCGTGAGGAAAAGCTCATCTTCGAGGATGAGAGCATGCCAATCTCCTTCTTCATTGCGTCGGGGGCGAGCAGCAGCGTGCTTGCTCTGGATGTGATCGCCAGTGCCGCGAAGGGTAAGGTCCCCGACATGAAGGTTGGCAGCACGCTGTTCGTGACCGTGAAGCTCAAGGGCAGGACGTCAGCGGGCAGCTCGGTGGAGTCGAACGAGGCGACCTATCCCATCGAGATCGTGAAGAGCAACACATGTGCGGGCACTCCTTCCGGTGGAGTGGGACTCTGTTCTAACGACAAGCAGTGTTGATTGGCACCCCTGGAGGCAGGTCGCCTGAACCGGGCGGCCTCTTCCGTTCACGAACACTGAAAGTCTGCTGACATGTCCTTCCGTGCACACCTGGAGTCGGTGGTCAATCAGGTCGATGGCGCCCTCGCGTGCAGCGTGATGGGCTTCGACGGCATCTCGGTCGAGACCTATCAAAAGGATGACGCGCCGGAGCTGGAGCTGGGCGGGGCCTGGGTGGAGTACGCCAACCTGCTCACCCAGCTTGGCTCCGCGGGCGGCGGCGCCCCCGGTGGCTTCTCCGGGGATCCGGGCTTCGCCGTCAACCTGTCGGCGCCGACGACGCTGGGCCAGGGTGGCGCGCTGGGCTTCACCTTCGGCTCGGCCGGTGGGGCGCTGGGACTCAACCTGCGTCTGTCCGCCGCAGAGAGCGATGGTTTCGTGAAGACCATCTCCGCGCCCAAGGTGACGACGCTCGACAACAACACCGCGCGCATCAGCCAGGGTGTGTCCATTCCCTTCAGCCAGACCTCCGCCAACGGCGCGAACACGACCTTCGTGGAAGCGCGCCTGTCGCTGGAAGTCACCCCGCACATCACCCAGGACGGCAGCATCCTGATGAGCATCGTTGCCCAGAACAACCAGCCGGACCTGGCGAACACGGGTGCCAACGGCCAGCCTGCCATCCAGCGCAAGGAGGCCAACACGCAGGTGCTCGTCAAGGACGGCGATACGACGGTCATCGGCGGCATCTACGTGCGCCGGGGTGGTACGAGCTCCGCGTCGATCCCCTTCCTCTCGAAGATCCCAGTGCTGGGCTTCTTCTTCCGGCAGACCACGGAGCGCGACGACCGGCAGGAGTTGCTGATCTTCATTACGCCCCGGATCCTCAACCGGCAGACCATTGCTCAGTCGCTGTAAATGGGAGCCCTCTTCATGGAGTCCACTTCGATGAAGCGTTTGTTGCTGATGGCGGCACTCACGATGGGTGCCTCGGCTTGTGTCGACGGGAACGAGCCCATCATGATCCTGGGCACAACCCCGGTGGGGCCCGACTGTGCCCCGCTCTCGGGGCCCGTACCGCTGAGCGGCCGCCTGGTGGTGGGCACTGACACGTTCATTACGAGCTTCAACATTGCCTCGTCCCTGCCTGCCAAGACCGGCGCGTCCGGTGAGCGCAATGACTTCTATGGGGAAGAGCTCATCCTCAGCTACCGGACCGAGAACCAGAAGCCCGCGATCAATTTCGAGGATGAGAGCCTGCCGATCTCCTTCTTCATTCCGGTGGGAGGGGCCAGCAATGTGCTCGTCCTGGATGTGATCGGCAACGCCGCGAAGGTGAAAATCAAAGGCGTGCCAAGGCAAGAGAACCCCCCCAAGGATGAGATCCCCGGCATGAAAGAGGGCAGCACTCTGTTCGTGACCGTGAAGCTCAAGGGCAAGACGTCTGCGGGCGGCTCGGTGGAGTCGAACGAGGCGACCTATCCCATCCAGATCGTCGGGGTCTGCGAGAACTCTCCGACCGCTGGCGACGGAGCCTGTTCCAACCCCAATCAGTGTTGATTGGCCTTCACCGGGGGCAGGCCGCCTGAACCGGGCGGCCTCCTCCGTTCACGAACACTGAAAGTCTGCTGACATGTCCTTCCGTGCACACCTGGAGTCGGTGGTCAATCAGGTCGATGGCGCCCTCGCGTGCAGCGTGATGGGCTTCGACGGCATCTCGGTCGAGACCTATCAAAAGGATGATGCGTCGGAGCTGGAGCTGGGAGGGGCCTGGGTGGAGTACGCCAACCTGCTCACCCAGCTCAAGAACGCCGCCGAGGTGCTCAAGACGGGCACCGTGACGGAGCTGAGCGTCAACAGCGACAAGGTGCTGACGCTCATCCGCATGGTGTCCCCGGAGTACTTCCTCATCCTGGCGCTCCGGGCCGAGGGGAACTACGGCAAGGGCCGTTACGTGCTGCGGGTCACCGCGCCGAAGGTCCGCGCCGAATTGTAGGGGGCGGCCGGGCTGCCGACGCGCTGCCCCACTGCTTTCCCCTTTCCAAAGGGGAGTGCCATCGGCTAGACACCCCGGACTTTTTCAGTAGTCCGAAGGAGCTGTCCCATGGCCGGTGTCATTGATACCTCCGAGTTCCGCAAGGGCCTCAAGATCGAGATCGACGGCGAGCCGTTCGAAATCGTCGAGTTCCAGCACGTCAAGCCCGGCAAGGGCTCCGCGTTCGTGCGTACGACGATCCGCAGCCTGCTGACGGGACGGGTTCTCCAGCCCACCCTGAAGTCCGGTGAGAAGGTGGGCAAGCCCGACATCGAGGAGAAGGAGATGCAGTACCTGTATCTCCAGGGCGAGGACTACTACTTCATGGACACGAAGAGCTTCGAGCAGACCTTCCTCAGTGAGAAGGTGCTCGGCGAGTCCAAGAACTTCCTGAAGGAGAACATCAACGCCTCGGTGCTCTTCTACAATGGCAAGGCCATCGGCGTGACGCTGCCCAACTCGGTGGACCTGAAGGTCACCAAGTGCGATCCGGGCGTGCGCGGCGACACGGTGTCGGGTGCGCTGAAGCCCGCGGAGCTGGAGACGGGCTACTCGGTCAACGTTCCGCTCTTCATCAACGAGGGCGACGTGCTGAAAATCGATACGCGTGATGGAAAGTACCTCACGCGCGTGGCCACGGCGGGCTGAGCCGGTCACGGTTCCGGACGGAGGGGATTCATGGCGACGAAGCGCAAGGTGTCCCGGTCGGAGGGTGGAGCCGCGCCTGCCGGTGGGGAGCGAGAAGCAGGGGCGGTGACGTCCCTGGACGTGGAGGCACTCCGGCAGATCGTGGAGATGCTGGAAGCCTCGGACGTGACGCGGTTGGTGTGGCAGCGGGGCGATGAGCGGCTGTACATCCGCCGGGGCCATGGTCCCGCGCCCACGATTGTTCATGCGGCGCCGGTGAGCCCCTCGGTGAGCCCGGTTCCCGCGGCGGAGTACCCGTCGTCCGCGCCCGCGCGTGCCCAGGCTTCGGCGCCCGCGGCGGCCGCCCCTGCGGCGGCCGCGCAGAAGCCCGGCCAGCTCATCACCAGCCCGTTCGTGGGGACGTTCTACCGGACCCCGGCCCCGGACCAGCCCTCCTTCGTGGAGGTGGGCACGGTGGTGAAGAAGGGCCAGGTGCTCTGCATCGTCGAGGCCATGAAGTTGATGAACGAGATCGAGTCCGAGACGGCGGGCCGGGTGGCGGAGATCCTGGTCGAGAACGGGCAGCCCGTCGAGTTCGGTCAAGCGCTCTTCCGCATCGAGCCAGCGTAGCCCCCAGGACCGGCCCCGGAGGGCCGGTCCTTGCGTAGCCGCGAGGAGTCCTGAGCATGTTCAAGAAAGTGCTGATCGCCAATCGCGGGGAGATTGCCCTGCGGGTCATCCGTGCATGCCGGGAGCTGGGAATCGCCACGGTGGCGGTGCACTCCACGGCGGATAGCAATGCGCTGCACGTGCGCTTCGCCGACGAGTCGGTGTGCATCGGGCCGCCGCCGTCCAAGGAGAGCTACCTCAACATTCCCCAGCTGCTGTCCGCGGCGGAAATCACCCGGGCGGACGCCATCCATCCGGGCTACGGCTTCCTCTCGGAGAACGCCGAGTTCGCCGAGGTGTGCGAGAGCTGCAAGATTCGCTTCATCGGGCCCCGGCCGGAGATGCTCCGGCTCATGGGCAACAAGGTGCGGGCCCGCAAGGCCGCGCTCGAGGCGGGCATGCCGCTGCTGCCCGGCAGCCCCCACGTGCTGAAGGACGCCCGGGAGGCGGAGGCCTTCGCCAAGGAGATCGGCTTTCCGGTCATCCTCAAGGCGGCCGCGGGCGGTGGCGGCAAGGGGATGAAGATCGTCCGCGAGCCGAGCGTGCTGGCGCAGGCGTTCTCCACCGCGGCGGCCGAGGCGGTGGCCAGCTTCAACAATGGCGATCTCTACATCGAGCGGTACGTGGAGAAGCCGCGCCACATCGAGATCCAGATCGCCGCCGACGAGCACGGCAACATCATCCACCTGGGTGAGCGTGAGTGCTCGGTGCAGCGCCGGCACCAGAAGCTCATCGAGGAGAGCCCCTCGCCGGCGCTCACGCCGGAGCTGCGCGCGGAGATGGGGCGCGTCTCCGTCGAGGCGATGCGCAAGCTGCGCTACAACAACGTGGGCACCATCGAGTACCTGCTGGATGAGCGCGGCCAGTTCTACTTCATGGAGATGAACACCCGCATCCAGGTGGAACACCCGGTGACGGAGCTCGTCACGGGCGTGGACCTGGTGCGCGAGCAGATCCGCATGGCCTATGGCCACCCCCTGCGCTTCAAGCAGGAGGACATCCAGATGCGCGGGGCGGCCATCGAGTGCCGGGTGAACGCCGAGGACCCGGTCACCTTCGCCCCCTGGCCCGGGAAGATTACCGGCTACAGCGTCCCGGGGGGCTACGGCGTCCGGGTAGACTCCGCTGCGTACGAGAACTACACGGTGCTCCCGCACTACGACAGCCTGCTCTCGAAGCTGATCGTCCATGCCGAGGACCGGCCCACGGCCATCCGGCGGATGCAGCGGGCGCTCTCGGAGTACGTGGTGGAGGGCATCCGCACCAACATTCCTTTCCACCGGGCCGCCCTGGCGGAGGAGTCCTTCCAGGAGGGCAACTACGACACCCGCTTCGTGGAGCGCCTCCTGGCGAGCGAGACGGGCACGCACCGCCTCAAGAAGGCCATCGAGGAGACACCGTAGGCGTGCCTGCCTGCCCGCCCGTCATGCAGCCTGCTGATCCTTCTTGGAGCAGGCAGGCTCGATTTCTTGACCCGCGTTGGAGGATTCCGATAGCCTCCTCTCCTCTCGCCTTTCATTCTCTTGGAGTGCAGGAACCCCAAGTGGTTTCAAGGGGTTAGCCTGGTCGGAAGCCCTGCTCGATGGACAAGAACAAGATCATCGAAGCCGCCGCGAAGCTCGTCGCGAAGGGCGCCTACGACAAGGCCATCAAGGAGTACCAGAAGGTCCTGGAGGCCGACCCGAAGGACGTGCGGGTCCTCCAGAAGATGGGCGAGCTGTACCAGAAGAAGAACGACAACGTTCAGGCCGCGCACTTCTTCACCAAGGTCGCCGAGAGCTACTCCTCGGATGGCTTCTTCCTGAAGGCCGTCGCCCTCTACAAGCAGGTCCTCAAGCTCAACCCGAACCTGCTGGACGTGAACCTGAAGCTGGCGGATCTCCACCAGCAGCTCGGGCTGATGTCCGAGGCGATGGCGTACTTCCAGATCGTCGCCAATCACTATGACAAGGCGGGCGATACCAAGGCCTCGCTCGACACGCTCAAGCGGATGGTCGATCTCGACCCCGAGAACGTGGCGTCGAGGATCAAGCTGGCCGAGCTGTACGCGCGCGAGAACATGACGGCCGAGGCCGTGCAGGAGTTCACCCGCGCTGCCGAGTACCTCAAGAAGAATGCCCGGGCGGATGACTACCAGCGCGTGGCCGAGCGCCTGTCCGCGCTGGAGCCCGACAACATCGCGCTCGCCAAGGAGCTGGCCTCCGGGTACCTCGCCAAGGGCGACCAGAAGCGCGCCCTGGCCAAGCTCCAGGTGGCCTTCAAGGCCGATGGCCGGGACGTCGAGACGCTGAGCATGCTCGCCCAGGCGTTCCAGGGCCTGGGGCAGACCGCCAAGACGATCTCCGTCTACAAGGAGCTGGCCAAGGTCCATCAGGACAATGGCAGCGCCCAGGAGGCCAACGGCGTCTGGGACAAGATCGCCGAGCTGGATCCCCAGGATCCGGAGCTGCTCGCCAGGAGTGTCCAGGCCGCGGCCGTCGCGCGTGCCCCGGCGCCTGCCCGTGCGCCCCCGCGCGCTGCCGCGCCCGCGCCCGTGCCGACCCCGGCGCCTG
>NZ_JAHXBH010000079.1:0-1066 GCF_020103775.1 Allostigmatella hybrida | reverse complement strand
GAGCTCTACTGCGCCCGAGGCGACATGGAGAACCGCATCAAGGAGCAGCAGCTGGGCCTCTTCGCCGACCGGACGAGCGCCCACACGATGCGGGCCAATCAGCTGCGGCTGTGGTTTGCCTCCGTGGCCTACGTGCTGCTCAACCTGCTGCGGCACTTTGGCCTGAAGGGCACCGAACTCGAGCGTGCGCAGGCAGGCACCCTTCGGCTGAAGCTGCTGAAGGTGGCCGCCCTCGTGCGCGTCAGCGTCCGCCGCGTCGTGCTGTCCCTGAGCGCCGCTGCGCCGGTGAGAAACCTCTTCGCTCGCATCGCGGACCAGCTGCGCACCGTCCCCGCCCCCTCCTGACGCCCGCTGCTCTTTGACACTCTCGCGCAGGCCCAACTCCGGCGGGAGAGGGCCGCGCTTTGCCCGTTGCTGAATTCAGAACCAACACCAGGCAAGGCGCGAGGGCCTCGGCGGGCTCCGCTACGACACCAGCCCTATGTCCCTGCCCGGTGTGACCGATCCGGGCTAGCGGCAGCAATTCTCTGCTACGAATAGAGGTTTCGCACCGCCCGGCGCGGGTTCGATTGCGTCGCCTCCATCCCGAGAAACCCAGCAGCCTTAAAGGGTTGCTGGGTTTTTCTTTGTCCTCGTTTTCATCATGTGCCCTCAGTGTGCCCCTCTGGCGTCTCTAGCCCAGAGCGGCGCGGCTGGGGGACGGGCCGATCCAACTCCTGCACCGCGCTCTCCCGCGCCTCGGGTGACAGGTGCGCGTACCTCATGGTCATCTCGATGGTTGCGTGGCTCATCAACTCCTGGATGACCTTGAGAGCAACGCCCCGCATCGGGAGGTGGCTGCCGTAGGTGTGGCGCAGGTCGTGCCAGCCGATGGAACCCTCCGGGCGGCTGACACCCGCCATGCGCAGCGCCCGCAGGAGCGGGTGCTTGGTCATCCCAGCGGTAAGCGACTGGCCGTCCGGCTGGCAGAACTCGTAAAGGGGTCCACTCTAGCAGGCCGCTGAAAAAGTAAGAGATGAGGGGCTTACGTCCCGCTGGGTGGTCATTTTCCTGGCGGGGCCTGCGC